>NZ_JACHFL010000002.1:325673-651346 GCF_014201875.1 Deinococcus humi
TAGAGGTCACCCGGCGACAGCAGGTAACGGGCGTCGCCCAGGTCACGGTATTCACCGTCTACCAGCAGGTCATAGGGCAGACGGCACGCCTGGGCACACTGCCCCCGGTTGGCGCTACGGCCCCCCCAGGCCTCAGAGGAGAAACACTGCCCGGAGTAGCTGACGCACAGCGCCCCGTGGACGAAAGTTTCCAGCTCTATGTCGGTCTGCGCGGCAATGCGCTCGATGTCGCGCAGGCTCAGCTCGCGGCCCAGCACCACGCGGCTGGCCCCGAAGCGTCGGGCATGTTCGGCGCCCTCGGCACTGGTAATGCTCATCTGCGTGCTGCCGTGGATGGGCAGGTCCGGGCAGATCTGATGGGCGAGGCGGGCCACCCCATGATCCTGCACGATCAGGGCGTCCACCCCGGCCTCGGCCAGGGCCATCAACTGGCGCTCGGCGTCGCGCAGTTCACGGTCAAAGACCAGCACGTTAAAAGTCACGAAGCCCTGCACCCCGCGCGCGTGCAGGCCGCGCATAATCTCCGGCAGCGCTTCCATGTCGAAGCCTACCTTGGCCCGTGCGTGAAAGCCCGCGCCGTCCGCCCGTCCGGCTCCCCTGACCGGATTGACGCCGAAGAAGACCGCGTCGGCTCCGGCCTCCACCGCCGCTTTCAGCTGGGGAAAGCCTCCCACTGGACTCATCACTTCGGGCTTGATACGGGGGCGCAGCATAACAGGGCAGTGTAAGGGATGGGGCGGCAGGTCATATGGGCGGGGGGAACAAAGCGGGCTGCCCCACCCATTACTCAAGACACCTGGGCTGGTTGGAACCCGCCGGGCTGCGTCGTCCCTCAAAATGGGCCTGACTGAATTCGCCCCCTCTCCCCATTTCAAAGGAGTGCCACCATGTCCACCGACAAAGAGTCACAGACCAATCCGCAGACCACCGGACCGACCGACGCTGAGGTGCTGGACATCTTGCAATCAGCCTTCGAGGCAGCCCGGAATGGAGACGCCGAATTTCTAAAGACCTGGCTGGAGCGTGGTCTGCCACCCAATCTGCAAAACACGCGCGGCGACACGCTGCTGATGCTGGCGGCCTACCACAGTCATACGGAGGCCGTTCGCACGCTGCTGGACCACGGGGCCGATCCCGACATCCTGAACGATCAGGGGCAGACGCCGCTGATGGGCGCGGCCTTCCGGGGCGACACGGCCACTGCCGAATTGCTCGTCGAGCGCGGCGCCGGGCTGGACGTGGCCGCGCCCGGAGGCAGGACGGCACTGACGATGGCGGCGATGTTTAACCGCATCGAGATGCTGGACTGGCTGCTGGACCTGGGGGCCGATCCCAGCCTGCGCGACGCCAGCGGAGCCTCCGCCGCAGATGCCGCCCGCGTGATGGGTGCATCCGACGCGGCGTCGCGCCTGGACGCTTTGGCGTCGCGGCCTTCCGGCAGAGCAGAGGAGGGCGCGGAGTAGACCGCCGGGCCACCACGTTGACTAGTTTCCACGTTGAAATCTGGCCCGCGCGCCCGCTAGACTTGCCCGCATGTTCGCGGCTAATGACAACAACAGCGACAACGATCCCCGCTAGGGGACGCCTGAGCCGTTGCGCCCCCGACTTCCTCGCCGGAGTCGGGGGCTTTTTTTAGCCAACACTGTTCTAGATCGACATTCTTTTGATTCCACGTCGCGCCCGCCCCCACAGGAGACCCCATGACCACCGAAACCCAGCCCCCGCAATCGGCCCAGAGTCAGACCACGCAGAAACTCCCCCGCACCCTGACCCGTGACCTTGCCCAGCACGATGGCCAGACCGTGCGTCTTCAAGGCTTCGTCCACGCCCGGCGCGATCTGGGCGGCGTGCAGTTCGTGGTCCTGCGCGACGTCTCCGGCATCACCCAGTGCGTGGGCAGCGGCCTGACCCTCCCCCTGCCCGAGAGCAGCGTGGAGGTGTTGGGCAAGGTTAAGGCGCACCCCAAAGCGCCCGGCGGGTACGAGGTGCAGATTGAGGAGTTCCGTGTGGTCAGCGCAGCTGTGGAAGCGCCGCCCCTGGAAATTCCCAAGATGGAATGGAACGTCAACCCCGAGACCATGCTGGATTACCGTTACGTCTCGCTGCGCGGACTCCGTGAACGGGCCGCGCTGCGGGTGAACGGCGAGATCGTCTACAGCTTCCACACCTACCTGCGCTCCCAGGGCTTCACCGAGATCAGCACGCCCAAGATCGTCTCCGCGGGGGCGGAGGGCGGCGCAAACCTGTTCAAGCTCGACTATTTCGGCGAGCAAGCATACCTGGCCCAGAGTCCACAGCTGTACAAGCAGATCATGGTGGGCGTCTTCGAGCGCGTGTACGAGGTAGCTGCCGTCTACCGCGCCGAGGAACACGCCACCAGCCGTCACCTGAACGAGTTTCTGTCGCTGGACGTGGAAATGGGCTTCATCGAGGACGAGGATGACGTGATGACGCTCCAGAACAATCTGCTGGCGTCCATCATGGAACGGCTGCGCGAGACCTGCGCCGCCGAATTCACGCTGCTGGGCGCGACGATTCCCGATGTCCCGGCGCGCATCCCGAGGATCCCGCTGATGGAGGCCCGCGCGCTCGTCACCGAGAAGTACGGCCATCAGGTGGGCGGTAAGGATTTGGATCCGGAGGCCGAACGCCTGTTGAGTCAGCATTTCGCCGAAACCCAGGGCAGCGATTTCGTGTTCGTGACCAAGTATCCGCGCGCCGCCCGGCCCTTCTACACCCACGCCGACCACAATGCCGACGGCAGCCTGAATCCCGATCTCACGCGCGGTTACGATCTGCTGTTCCGGGGCATCGAGATCACCTCCGGTGGGCAGCGCATCCACGACTACGCCATGCTGATGGACTCGATCCGCGCCTACAAGATGGACCCCGACGCCATGACCGGCTACTCCGAGGTCTTCAAGTTCGGCATGCCTCCCCACGGCGGTTTTGCCATTGGGGCCGAGAGGTTGACGGCCAAGCTCCTGGGCATTGCCAATGTGCGTTATGCCCGCGCCTTCCCGCGCGACCGGAACCGGCTGACCCCCTGAGCTCTTCAGGGTGAGAGAACGAGAAGCACAGCTCTTTTGGGCTTCTCGTTCTCTCCGTTGTGGCACCCCCTGAACTGAGGCTAGTCCTCCCCAGACCGCCCGACAAAAAAAGTGGAGCAGAGCTGGGCCGCACAATGGCCAGTCTCTGCTCCGCTTCTCTGTAGGCTCAGTCTTTACTCGTGCTCGTGCATGTCCGGGGTGTGGGCGTGGCCGTGCTCCAGTTCCTCGGCAGTGGCGTCGCGGACGCCGACCACGTTCACGTCGAAGTTCAGAACCATGCCTGCCAGAGGGGGGTTGAAGTCCACCTTCACGGTGTCGCCGTTGACTTCCATCACGGTGAACGGAATAACGCTGCCGTCCTCGGCCTGGGCGTAGTACGTTTCGCCGATCTCAATGTCGTCTTCGAAGTCCTCGCGGGCCAGTTCTTCGGTGTTGTCCTCATCGCGCTCGCCGTAACCGTCTTCGGGCTGCACAGTGACCTGCATGGATTCGCCGGCCGACTTGCCTTCCAGCGCCTTTTCCAGCCCCGGGATGATGTTGCTGTGGCCGTGCAGATACGTCAGCGGCTCGCCGGGTTCACTCTGGTCCACGACCTCGCCGTTCACGGTCAGCTTGTAATCGAGGTCAACGACCTTGTCCTGGGTAATGTTCATAGGGCCTCCATGGCTCGCCCGGCGGCAGATGCCAGCATTTCGGGACGAGTTTTCTCGCCTGAGAAGTGTAACGCTTTGGGGTGAGAGCTGGGCCCCGTGCGGTGGCTGCGCAGTTTAGCTGTTCTGTACCCTGCGGTCCGCCTCGCGGCTGACCAGTCGTCCGGTTTCCTCGGTCAGCGTCCGCAGACCTGCCGCCAGATCGGGGCGCAGATTGCCCTCGCGGTAGCGCCAGGTCCAGTTCTGGTCCCCGGTGGTGCCGGGCAGGTTCATGCGGTCCTCGCTGCCCAGATTGAAGATGTCCTGCAGCGGCACCACGGCCAGCGCGGCGCGGCTCTCGAAGGCCAGGCGCATCAGCTGCGGCACGAAGGTGGTTTCGCTGGGATCAGAGGACGTGTAGACCCGGAAATTATGCTTCTCCTGCTCCTCGGCGTGGACCCACCAGCCGCGCGTGGTGTCGTTGTCGTGGGTCCCGGTGTAGACCACCTGGTTCTCGCGCAGATTGTGGGGCAGGAAATCGTTGACGGCAAAGTCACCCCCGCCGAAGGCGAACTGCAGTACCGCCATTCCCGGAAAGCTGAAGTCGTCGCGCAGTTTTTCCACGTCTGGGGTGATCACGCCCAGATCCTCGGCGATGATCGGCAGCACGCCCAAGGCGTCGCGCACGGCCTGGAACATCTCGTGGCCCAGGGCCGGGACCCAACGCCCATGCATGGCGGTCTCGGCGGGAAAGGGAATTTCCCAGGACGCCGCGAAACCCCGGAAGTGGTCGATACGGATCAGGTCAAAGAGCTTCATGCTGCCCTTGAACCGCTCGATCCACCACGAGAAGCCGTCCTTCTGCATGGCCTTCCAGTCGTACAGCGGATTGCCCCACAACTGCCCGGTTTCCGAGAAGTAGTCCGGCGGTACCCCGGCCACCACTGTCGGCTGACCCTGATCGTCAAAGTAGAACTGGTCGCGGTTGGCCCAGGCATCGCTGCTGTCCATCGCCACGAAGATGGGGATGTCGCCGATCACCTCGATACCACGCTCGCGGGCATAGGCGCGCAGGGCCTCCCACTGGCGGAAGAACAGAAATTGAATGAATTTGGTGCGCTCGATGGACACGTTCAGGTCGTTGCGGGCAGTCTCCAGGGCCTCAGGTTGACGGTCCCGCACCGCCGGTTGCCAGGCGTTCCAGGGGAGTCCGCCGTGCGCGGCCTTCAGGGCGGTGAACAGGGCGTAATCGTCCAGCCAGCTCGCCTCTTCCGTCTTGAATGCCTCGAATTCCGGCGTCAAGTGTTCGGCGCTGCCGCCCACGAACGAGATGTAGGCGCGCTCCAGCATCTGGTTGCGCCAGATGTACTGGAGACCGAAGTCCACCTTGATCTCGGAGAAGACCGGGGTGCCGGCGAAGTCCGTCTCGTGCAGCAGGCCCTCGTCGCGCAGGGTCGTCAGATCGATCAGGTAGGGGTTGCCCGCAAACGCGCTGAAAGCCTGATATGGGCTGTCGCCGTAGCCGGTCGGCCCCAGCGGCATGACCTGCCAGTATTTCTGCCCAGCGTCCGCGAGCCAGTCGATGAAGTTGCGGGCAGAGGTGCCCAGCTCGCCGATGCCGTAAGGGCCGGGCAGGCTGGTGGGGTGCAGCAGAACGCCGCTGGAACGGGCCAGTGTAGGGGGGGGCTGGGTCATAGGGGGGCCTCCTGGGAGGAGAGAAATGAAGGGTCTGGAAGTGATTCCAGGGTGGGCACTCCGGTATTGCCGAGGATAGTACACGGGCCGACTCTGAGAGCGCAGCCCTGAACGGAACGTCAAGGACCCAGCAGGAAACGCGTTCCATTCCCTCCGGGGAATGGAACGCGTGGCAGCGAAGGACAGGCTTACTTGGTCTTGATAATGCGGTCCTGCGCCCCAGCCGCCAGGTTGGGGTTGGCCTTCAGGTAGGCCACGAAGCTGTCCACGTCCACCAGGTTGGGCAGCTGCAACACATTGACGCCGTCCTTGAAGGCGAGGAACGAGTCGCCGCCGCCAGCCAGGAAGGAGTTCATGGTGACGCGGTAGGTCTTGGCGGGATCCAGGGCCTCACCGTTCAGCTTGATGCTGGCGGCGTCCACGCGGCTGCCCTTGGCGGCCGTGGAGTCGTAGCTGTAGGTAAAGCCCTTGCTGACCTGCAGAATCCGGCTGCTGCCCGCCTCGGGATTGTCGAACTGCTGCTCCAGCAGGGTCTTGATCTGCGCGCCGGTCAGGTCCATGACCACCAGGGTGTTGCCGAAGGGCTGCACGGTGTAAGCGTCGCCGAAGGTAGCGGTGTTGCCCGCTACGCTGGCGTTCAGGTCGGCCCGGATGCCGCCGGGGTTCATGAATGCGATGACGGCTCCCTTGTCCTGGGTGGCGGCCAGCTGCGAGTCGGCGATCACGTCGCCCAGCGCGCTCTCACCCGCCGCATTGGCCGTCCGGCTGATGCTGGCGGCGCCCAGCGTGCCCACCGGCGTCTGCTTCACGGCGTCGGTCAGTTCCCTGGCACGGGTCAGGATGGCGGTCATGGCCGGGTCCTTGGGCAGCGTGCGGGTATCAACCACCACATTGGCGGCCTGGACGGCCAGCAGCTTGTGGTTGGCCTTGTCCACGGTCAGGTCCAGGCGCTGCAGCAGGTGGCCGTAGAAATCGCCCTGAATGACCACGCGCCCGCCCACCAGGCAGTTGTAGCCCTGGTGGCTGTGCCCGCTGATCACGGCCTTGATGGATGGGTCGAGCTTGTTCACGATATCGACGATCGGGCCGGCCAGGGTGCCGCAGGCGGGCTGCGCGAAGCCGTCCTTGGCCGTGCCGCCCTGGTGGATCAGGACGATGATGGCGTCCACGTTCTGCCGCTTGAGTTCGGGAACGTACTTGTTGATTGAGCTGGCCTCGTCCAGGAAGTCCAGCGTCTTGATGCCGTCGGGGCTGACGATGCTGGGCGTGCCCTGTAGCACCGCGCCGATGAAGCCGATCTTGGCGCCGCCCACTTCCTGGATGGCGTAGGGCTTGAAGACCGGCTCACCGGAGGTCTTGTCCACGACGTTGGCCCCCAGCCACTGAAAGTCGGCGGCGGGATAGGGGTTCTGGAACTTGCAGGCCTTGGCCGTATCGTTGCTGTCACAGCCTCCGTTTTGCATGCGCAACAGTTCCTTCAGGCCCTGGTCGAACTCGTGGTTGCCCAGCGAGCTGAACTTCATGCCCAGCTTGCTCATCGCGATGGTGCTGGGTTCGTCGCGCAGCAGGCTGCTTGTAACCGGCGAGGCGCCGATCAGGTCGCCTGCCCCCACGAACACCAGGTTGGGGTTCTTGGCGCGTTCCTGCGCCAGGTAACCACCGATGGCCTCAATGCCGCCGGCCTGCAGGCGCACGGTCTTGGTCGGGTCCTTGGGATCGGGGATCATCACGCCGCTGAAGTTGGTCGCTTCAAGGTTGCCGTGAAAGTCGTTGAGGCCGACCACGGTGACCGCAACCGGGTCCGCAGGTTTGGACATCATGCTGCATGAAGACAGGGTCAGGGCCGCGCCGATCAGGAAGAGATTGCTTTTCATGGATGTCTATCATAAGCGCCTCTTGTCAGGGAGGAGCCATGCGTACGGGGAGCGGACTTCGCCTGTTGGCCCTGCTGTCAGAGGCGTCCGCTTTTGCTGGACCGCGCGGGCTGTTGGACCCAGCCTGTTTTCTTTTGTCGCACTTCTGGATAGAGGGGCGGCCACACGTCTGCAGACGTGATGACCGACGCCTGTCATCTGCGAACGAGAAACTTCCCTCTCCATAGAGATGGAAGCCTGGGGCGCTAGCATGAACTGACACCAGTTCTCATTGAACCTGATCAAGCCCTGCCGGAGAGAAGACGTCCCAGACTTGTCCAGAAAGCTGCCGCAGGATGTCCCAAGACGCTGATTTACCTTATTTGGCTGTCAGTGCCAAGCTGTCGAGAATCCCGCGCCCACTGTCCAGCAACTCCTGAGGGGTGCCGGTGGGGGTGACCAGCGTCGCGGTGAACAGGCGGTTGTTCTTGAGCGTGAAAACCTGGGTCCAGCGCACCTTGCCGCCGTCGCCGTCACCGGTATAGCTCCACAGGATGGCGTTCTGACCGCTCACCCGGATGGTCTTTTCCCCCAGCATCTTCACGTTTGGCACCAGCTCGGGAATCTTGCGGGCGTTCAGATCACGGATATCGGCCAGGGTGGCTTTCAGGTCAGCTGGAATGTCCTGCACCAGTACCGTCACAGTGGGGCGTAGCTGGCCCACGGTCTTGTTCACGAAGGCCACGTCTGCGCCGGGCACGTTCTTCAGCGGCGTCCAGCCTCCCGGCACCCTAATGCTGTAGCCCTGGTTGCTGGTTACGGTGATGGCCTCAATAACCCTCTCATCTGCAGGCGCGGTCGCTGGGACTGGTGAAGTGGCGGGTGCCGTCTGGGCCAGTGCGGAGGGCAGGAGAGGCAGGGCGAGCAGGGCGAGAGTGAGGGCAAAACGCGTCATGGGCGGAGGCTAGTGTCTGAAAGTGAGGCGAGTCTGACGAGGGGGCGCCGATGACGCGGCTGCACAGATGGCCGACGGCTTTTTTCTGAATCACACCTAAACGAGTTTGTAGGAAAAGCGCACCCTCACCTGACCTAGGGTCCATATAACTGGAAGCATGAAAAAATTGTTGACCGCTGCCGCCCTGACTGTCAGTCTCGCCTCCTGCAGCATGTTTGGGCTGCCGCCTGGTGGTGTAACGAGCTACACCCTGCCGGGCACTGCCGTGTTCCCTGAAGGGATCGCCCACTTGAACGGAAGCAAGAATTTCTACGTGGGCAGCACCACCGACGGCACGATCTTCAGGGGCACCCTGGGGCAGAAGAACACCGAGGTCTTCTTTCCAGCCGTCGCCGAGCGCCCCACCGCTGTAGGGATGAAAGTGGACGCGCAGAACCGACTCTACGTCGCAGGTGGTGGCAGCGGCAAGGTCTTCGTTTACGACACCGTCGCCAAGACCCTGCTCAAGACCCTGACCACGCCTACCACCAGCGCCACCTTCCTCAACGACATCACACTCACTCCGGACGCCGCTTACATCACCGATTCGCAGCGTCCCATCCTGTTCCGCGTCAGCCGCAGCGACTCCAGTCTGGGCGAAATCGAGAGCTGGCTGGACTTCACCGGAACCGCGCTGCAGTACCAGACGGGCTTCAACCTGAACGGCATCGCTTCCACCCCCGACGGCAAGTACCTGATCGTGGTGCAGAGCAATACGGGCAAGCTGTTCCGCATCACTGTGGCCGACAAGTCTGTGGCGGAGATCAGCCTCACTGGCGGCGCTACCGTCAAGAACGGTGACGGCATTCTTCTGGACGGTCAGACGCTGTACGTGGTCCGCAACCAGGACGTGATTATCGTGCCCATCACGATGTCCGCCGACTTCAGCGCGGGCACGCTGGGCACGCCGTTCAGCGACGACAGCTTGCGCTACCCCACCACCATCGCGCAGGAGGGCAAGCGCCTGCTGGTGGTCAATGCCCAGTTCAACAAGCGCGGTGAGGGTCTGACACCGGAACTGCCGTTCACGGTGTCGGACATCGCCATCAAGTAAACGTTCTCGACAGCTGGCAGGGGAGGGGGCCGCAGACCGGCTCCCTCCTTCTTAGTGAGTGGAAACCGTGGGTAGACGCGACACGTTCGCCATCCGTCCCCCCTCCAGGTGCAGGTGGTGGGTCAGGCCGTCCGGTGCGTCATTGTTGCGGTGCGCGATCACCATCAGGTGTGTGCCGCCGCGCACCAGAGCAGGCAGCCGCGCCAGGAAGTGGGCACGGCTCCCGGCGTCCACGAAATCCAGCCCCTCGTCCAGAATAAGGAGCGTGGGGGCGTGGGCGACGGCGCGGGCCAGCAGCAGCCGCCGCAGTTGTCCCTGCGACAGCGTCTCGGCGTGCCGGGGCAGCAGATCAAGCAGGTCAAGCTGCGCGGCGAGTTCGCGCACCTGTTCCCGCTCGTCCGCGCTCAATTCCGGGACAAAGCCCTCAGTGCCGTGCCACGCGCTGGCGATGATGTCCTGTCCCGTCCAGTCGCGCCGCTGCCGGATGCCCAACTCGGCCCCGACGAGACCCACGGTGCGGCGGCGCTCGGTCAGCAGATCGCGCCGCAGATACGGACGCTGGACGCTGCCGCCCAGCGCGGGATGCAACTCCCCGGCAATCAAACGGGCCAGCGTGCTCTTGCCGCTGCCATTCTCACCAGTGACCAGCCAGTGCTGCCCGGCCTCCCACGTCCAGCTCAGCGGCCCCAGGGCGCGCTGCCCGTTGCGCCAGACCTCCACTTCGTTCAAGCGGACCAGGTCCCCCGTGCCCGGCGCGATGGGCAGGTGCAGGGCGGGGAAGAGTGGGGGAGAGGTCGCCTGCTCCTCGCGCACCTGCCCTCCTTCCACCCGCACGGTGCGCCACGGCAACTCTGGTGCTTCCTCGGGCCGGTGGGTGGCGAGGACGATGGCGAGGCCGGAGGCGTGAACGTCCTCCAGCACGCGGCCCAGGTCACGACGTGCGCCCACGCTTAACCCATCGGTAAATTCATCCAGCAGCAGCGCCTCGGGGCGGGGCATCAGGGCACGGGCCAGCACCACGCGCCGCCGTTGCCCGTGACTGAGGGTACGGAAATCTCTGTCTAACAGAGGCTCCAGACTGGTCAGTGCCACGACTTCGGCCAGCCTCGCCCCGGCTTCCGGTGTCGCTTCCCACAGCTTCAGGGTGTCGCCCTCGAAGGCGGCGAGCAGCACGTCCCGCACGCTCTGTGCCCAGTCGCGGGTCAGGTAGAAGGCCTCCGCATCCGGCCCCACCACCGACAGGCTCCGCCGCGCCCGCACTGCCGAAGTCTGACGCATGCCGTTCAGGACGTAGCTGCGCTGGCCACTCACGGGTGAAACCTCACCAGCCAGCAGCCGCAGCAGCGTGGTCTTACCGCCACCATTGGGGCCGAACAGCCGTAGCGCCTCACCCTGTTTCAGGCACAGATTCACACCTTCTAGCAGCGTCCGGCCCCCCGCCCTCACGGTCACGTCCCTTAATTCCACCAGCGTCATTGCCGCCGAGTCTAGCCCCTGCTGGCGCGGGAACCTTGCGCCGCGCGGCCGCGTAATGGGGTCAGGAGGAACTTCATGGGCCCACTTATCGTTATCGTCGTCCTCGTTCTACTGGTGCTGATCACCTTGCTGGCTGGGGTCAAGAGCGTTCCGCAAGGATACGAATGGACGCAGGAACGCTTTGGCAAGTACCAGCGCAGCCTGCGTCCTGGCCTGAACCTGATTATCCCGTACATCGACAAGATCGGGCGGCGCGTGAACATGATGGAACAGGTGCTGGACGTCCCCAGCCAGGAGGTCATCACCCGTGACAACGCCCTGATCACGGTGGACGGCGTGGTGTTCTATCAGGTGCTGGATTCGGCCAAGGCCAGCTACGAGGTCCGCAATCTGGAGCAGGCCACCCTGAACCTGACCATGACCAACATCCGCACGGTGATGGGCAGTATGGATCTCGACGAATTGCTGAGCAACCGCGATTCCATCAATGCGCGGCTGCTGGCGGTGGTCGACGAGGCCACTGAGCCGTGGGGGGTCAAGGTTACGCGCATTGAGGTCAAGGATATCAAGCCGCCCGCCGATCTGGTGGCGAGCATGGGCCGTCAGATGAAGGCTGAGCGTGAAAAGCGTGCCAACATTCTGGACGCCGAGGGCTTCCGTCAGGCCGCCATCCTTAAGGCCGAGGGTGAGAAGCAGGCCGAGATTCTAAACGCCGAGGGCCGCCGTCAGGCTGCCTTCCTGACCGCCGAGGCCCGTGAGCGCGAGGCTGCCGCCGAGGCCGAGGCCACCCGACTGGTCAGTGAAGCCATCGCCAGTGGCAACGCGCAGGCCATCAACTACTTCATCGCGCAGCGCTACGTGGACGCGCTGAAGGACGTCGCAACGGCACCCAACCAGAAGACCCTGATCCTGCCCATCGAGGCCACCAGCATCCTGGGCAGCCTGCAAGGCATCGCGGAGGTGGCGAAAGAAGCCTTCGGCGGGAGCAAGAGGTAGGTATGTCAGACCTGTTGCCGTCTCTGGACCGCATCCTGCCCGGCCACTGGTGGGTGCTGGGCGCGGTGCTGCTGATGCTGGAGGTGGCCGCGCCAGGGGTTTTCTTCGTGTGGCTGGCCCTGGCCTCCTTCGCGCTGGGCCTGGTCGTGTTTGTGCTGCCACTGGCGGTGCCCTTCCAACTGGCCCTATTCGCCATCCTGAGCATCGTCGCCGTGTTTCTGGGCAAGCGCTACGTGGGCAAACTGGCCCTGGGCGGCCAGGAAGGCGATCGCCTGAACACCGGGGCGCACCGTCTGGTGGGCCGCACGGTGGTGGTCACCGCCGCCATCCACAACGGCTCGGGCCGCGTCCGTGTGGGCGACAGCGAATGGCGGGCCACCGGCCCGGATACCCCGGTGGGCGCGCAGGTGCTGATCGTCAGTGCCGAAGGCACCACGCTGGCCGTGCGCGAGATCAGCGGGACATGGGTGTAGGACCGTGCATCCCGGCCTATCCAACCAGCTGAGACCACAAAAAAACCCCTCCAGAAATAGGAGGGGTCTTTCGTTACCGTCTGGTTTCAGCGTTTGCTGAACTGAGGTGCGCGGCGAGCCTTCTTGAGGCCGTACTTCTTGCGCTCGACTTCGCGGGAATCGCGGGTCAGCAGACCGAAGGGCTTCATCTGGGCGCGGAAGTCAGGGTTGACCTTCAGCAGCGCGCGGGCAATGCCCAGCTTGATGGCGTCGGCCTGACCGCTGGGGCCGCCACCGGTCACGGTGATCAGGGCGTCATAGCGGCCCGCCGTGCCCGTTTCGCGAAAGGCTTGCAGGGCGTGAACGGCGCGCAACAGGCCACGGAAGTAGCTCTGGAACTCCTTGCCGTTGACCATGATCTTGCCTTCGCCGGGGCGTAGGAACACACGCGCCACGGCGGTTTTGCGACGGCCCGTGCCGTAGAACTGTTCGGGTTGCTGAATCGCCATGATTATTTGACCTCGTTGGTTTTGGTGCGGGCGGTGTTGGTGATTTCCAGCTTTTGGGGGTTCTGCGCGACGTGCGGGTGACGCTCGCCAGCGTAGACCTTCAGGCGGTTGTGCATGGAACGGCCCTGACGACCCTTGGGCAGCATGCCGAAGACCGCGTGCTCAATGACCCGGTCGGGGTGCTTGGCCAGACCCTGGCGGGCAGTTTCGGTCTTCAGGCCGCCCTGGTAGCCGGTGTAACGGGTGTAGACCTTGCCGTCCAATTTGCCACCGGTCAGGACGACCTTCGAGGCGTTGACCACGATCACGAAGTCGCCCTGAATCATGTTGGGGGTGAAGTCGGGGCGGTGCTTGCCGCGGATGCGGCTCGCCACTACGGTGGCCAGGCGGCCCAGCGGGATGTCGGTGGCGTCCACCACGATCCAGTTCTGCTCGTCGTTTTTAGGAACAAAGGTTTTCACGGTGCTACTCCGTACAGAGAATGTGGGATTTGGCGGCGACACGCCCCGGCCTCATGGGGGAAGGTTCGTGCGTGTCCGGGTGCCTGCCCGGCTATCTGCGCCCTACCAAGCGCAAGACACTAAAGGTCAGGCTATCAGATTTCGGCTGGCCTGGGCAAGAGGACTGTGTGGGGCACCAGATTGGAAGTTCCCGTCTATGGGGCTAGAACTGCGGGGTGTGATGTGTGGGCGGCACGATGCTGCCGTGCATGTCCAGCGCGTAGCGGTCCGTCATGCCGGCCAGATAGTCGCAGACCACGCGGGTCAGCTGTTCTGATTCGGTGCGTTCCCGGAACTGCGGCGGCAACATGCTGGGCCGCCCCACGAAGGCGTGAAACAGCGTGGTCAGCACCCGACTGGCCTGCTCCACCTGCATCTCCACGCGCCAGTGGCGGTACAGGTTGTCTCTCAGAAAAACGCCCGTCTCTTGCAGCAGGCCGCGCAGGTATGGGCTGTAGGTGATCAGTCGCGCTGGCAGTGCCTGCACGGCAGCGGCACTGTCCACGCCACTGTCAGTGATGGCCACGTCGCTGGCTGCCGTCAGATCGGAGATCAACCAGCCCAGCAACTCGCGGTGCATGGCCCGCCGCTGTCCCTCGGAGAGGACCGGGCCCGTGATGCCGACCCGGCCTGCGAGTTCGGACCACAGCGGCAACTCCAGCAACTGCGGATGCGTCAGCAGCCCGCTCCGCAAACCGTCGTCCAGATCGTGGGCGGTGTATGCCAGGGCGTCGGCGGCGTCCACCAGCTGGGCCTCGAGACTGGGTGGGCCCAGTCCGGCCCGGCTATGCTTGTTCAGTCCGTCCAGCGTGTCCAGCGTCAGGTTCAACCCCCGATAGTGGGGCTTGGGCTGTTCCAGCACCGACACGATGCGCCGGGCCTGGGTGTTGTGGTCAAAGCCGCCCTGGCCGATCATCAGCGCGTTTAGCACGCGTTCCCCCGCATGGCCGAAGGGGGGGTGGCCCAGATCGTGCGCCAGGGCCACCGTCTCGGCCAGGGTCTCGTTAAGGCCCAGGTTCAGGGCCACCGAGCGGGCCACCTGCTGCACCTCCAGCGTGTGCGTCAGACGGGTGCGGTAGTGGTCCCCGCTGGCATTCAAGAAGACCTGCGTCTTGGCCTCCAGACGGCGAAAAGCAGTGGTGTGCAGCACCCGATCCCGGTCCTTCTGAAAGGCGGTGCGGGTGGCACTCTCAGCCTCGGCGTATTCGCGCCCACGCGCATTGCGGCTCAGGGTCGCGTACGGCGCGAGCGTCTGCGCCTCGCGGGCCTCCAAGTCGGCGCGGCTGAGCATGGGGGCAGTGTAGGGCAGGGTGAGGGCTGCAAAAGTCTTCCTTCACGGACCATCAAGTTCAGGGCCTGCGGTGCCCTCCCCGCGCCGCACTCCCACCGTTCCACCCCTAAAATGCCCGCATGAAGCCCGCCGTCCATCAACCGGCCCCCGAGTTCACGCGCCGCAGTGACGACGGGCGCACCGTCAGCCTGTCGGCCCTGCGTGGGCAATGGGTGGTGTTGTACTTCTACCCGCGCGCCAGTTCGGTGGGCTGTTCCATTGAGGCCCGGCGCTTCGAGGCCGCCCTGCCTGAATTCGAGCGCCTGAACGCGGCAGTCGTCGGCGTCAGTACCGACACAGAGGCCCACCAGGCCCACTTCCGCGACACCTGCGGCCTGACTCACCCCCTGATTCCCGACGGCGACAGGGAACTGTGCCGGGCGTATGGCGTTATCGGCGGCCTGGGCAGCCTGCTGGGCGTGGCGTCCCGCGCCACCTTCCTGATTGATCCGCAGGGCTTGCTGGTCTTTGAGCACCGCAGTGGGAATCCGGCCAGCCACGCCTCGGTCATGCTGCGCGAACTGGAACGGCGGGCCGGCACCGTGCGGGAGGGTTAGAGGTGGCCGCTCTCACGCCCGCCGATCTGCGCGCGGCGGCGTTCCGGACCCTGACCCCACAGCCCTCGCTTCAGGCGGCGCTGAACGAGATGGGCTTCCTGCAGGCCGATCCCATTCGCGCGCCGGCGCGTGCCCAGGACCTGACGCTGCTGGCCCGCGTGCGTGGTTATCAGGCGGGCGAACTGGAACGCCGTTACGCCGAACTGGATGTCGAGGAAGACATGATTCCCAATTACGGCTTCGTGCCGCGTGCCGTTCAGGCGCTGCTGCACCCGCGGGAGGTTCCGCCGGGCCGGGTGGAACTGGAACATCCCGATTTGCTGGGCGAGGTCCGCGCCCAGTTAAACGCGAACGCGGAACTGCATCCCCGCGAGCTGGCGGCAAGGTTGGGCCAGGGCCGCACCGTCAACGCCTGGGGCGGTCAGTCCAGTGCCACCACCCGCATTCTGGGTGCGCTGCACTACCGGGGCGAGGCCCGCGTGACGCGCCGGGTGGGCGGCGTGCGCGTGTATGGCCCCGCGCCGCATCTCGCTGCATGGCGCGCCGCGCCTTTGCCCCAGGAGGAACGCCTGCGCCGCACCGTCCACCTGCTCGCTGCCCTGTACGGCCCGCTGCCGGAGGCCAGTCTGCGCTATCTGGTCTCCCTGTCCGGTTTCGGCCTGCCGCACCTGCGCGGCGAGTTGAAGGCGGCGTTCAGGGTGGCTCTCCGGGAGGAGCTGGCGGGCGCGAGGGTGGACGGGGTGCCGTACGTCTGGGCGGCGGACCGGTCTCCTGCCGATTCACCGGCCCCGCGCGGCGTGCGGATCGTGGGGCCATTTGACCCACTGGTATGGGACCGTCGCCGCTTTGAACACCTGCACGGCTGGCCCTACCGCTTCGAGGCGTACACGCCCGCCCCCAGGCGAACGATGGGCTATTACGCCCTGCCAGTCTTCCAGGCTGGGCGAGCGGTCGGCTGGGCCAATCTGAAGGTGAATGGGGGAGAACTGGAGGCCGAATTTGGATTCGTTCCCGGCCTGCGGCACACCGCCGCCCTGAATAAGGGGTTGGAGGCCGAGCTGGAGCGCTACCGTGCGTTTCTCGGCGCGACCTGACGCCTGGGCATGAGTGAAGTGTGTAAAGCACTCATGGCGCTATGATTGGAGCGATATGAGTGACGGCGAAAGAAAGTATTTTGGCACCGATGGTGTGCGGGCTGTGGCGGGCGAATTTCCCCTGACCCCCGCCTGGGTGATGAATCTGGGCGCGGCGGCGGGCGAGGTGCTGATGCGCCGCTCGCTGGCAAAGCCGGGTGGCACGGGCAAGGTCAGTGTGGTGATCGGCAAGGACACCCGTCAGAGCGGCGACATGCTGGAAGCTGCGCTGGCCGCCGGATTGACCGCACGCGGCGTGAACGTGATCCACGTCGGCGTGCTGCCTACCCCTGGCGTCAGCTACCTCACGCGGCAGCTGGGGGCGGACGCGGGCGTGGTGATCAGCGCCTCGCACAATCCCTACCAGGACAACGGCATCAAGTTCTTCGGCCCAGATGGACAGAAGCTGAGTGACCTCACCGAGCACGAGATCGAGGCGGCCATTGACGACGTACCGAATCTGGCTCCCGTGACCGGCGTGGACCTGGGCGGGGTGACCAACTCCACCGAGGCGGAGCGGGTCTACATCCAGTACCTGACCTCGCACGCGCCGGACCTGAGCGGCCTGAAAATTGCCCTGGACTGTGCCAACGGCGCAGCTTACCGGGTGGCCCCCAAGGTGTTCCAGGCGGCGGGGGCCGATGTGTTCGCGGTGTACACCACCCCCGACGGGCGAAACATCAACCGGGGCTGCGGCAGCACCCACATGGATCATCTGCAGACCATCGTCCGAAACGGCGACTACGACCTGGGCGTGGCCTTTGACGGCGACGCGGACCGGGCGCTGTTCGTGGACTCGCGCGGCAACGTGGTCCACGGCGACCACATGCTGCTGCTGAACGCCCGCGCCCGTCCGGCGGCGGCGGTGGTGGCCACGATCATGACCAACATGGCGCTGGAAGTGAAATTGCAGGAAGCCGGGATTCCGCTGGAGCGTACCGCCGTGGGAGACCGCTATGTCCACGAACGGCTGCATTCCAAGGGGTTGCAGCTGGGCGGCGAACAGAGCGGGCACGTCCTGTTCCTGGATGTCTCGCCCACCGGGGACGGCGTGCTGACCGCGCTGCTCACGCTGGCGAGCATGAAGCAGATGGACACCACGCTGGATGTGCTGTTCGACGAATTGACCATGTACCCGCAAACCCTGGTCAACGTGCGGGTGGCCGACAAGAAGGCGATTGCCCGTGACGAGGCGGTGCAGGTGGCGGTTTCCAAGGCAGAGGCCCAGCTGGCCGGGCGGGGCCGCGTCAACCTGCGTCCCAGCGGCACCGAGAATCTGATCCGCGTGATGGTGGAGGGTCAGGACGCTGCCGAGATCCACGAGATTGCCCGCGTGCTGGCCGCCGTCGTCGAGGAACGTGGCCTGGGGGGCGTGGCGGCGGGCCACTAATCCCCCCGATTCCTGACCGTTTTCGTCAGTTCCGCCGCGCATGGCTCTCATTGACTCTCGGCACAATGGCGGCAGGAGGTACCCCCATGAACAAGACCCAGATGACAAAGGCACTGGTGGCCGCCCTGCTGGCCGCCCCTGCCCTGGCCGGGAGTGCGGGCGCGCAGAACTCGCCCCTCAAGGTCACCGCTTCCACCCTGCTGGTAACCGAGGTCAAGGCTGACGGCAAGACAGTCGAGAAGCTGACCGACACGGCCAACCGGGGGGTGTCGCCAGGCGACCTGCTGCAGTTGCAGCAGCGCGTCGAGAACACGGGCAGGGGGGCTGTCAGGCAGCTCAAGCTGAACATGGCGGTGCCGGCGGCCACGACCTTCCTGGGGCAGCAGTGCGATGTCCAGGGCGTGACCGCGTTGTTCAGCATTGACGGCAGGACCTACGCCGCCGAACCGCTCAAGAAGTTCGTGACCGTGACCGAGAACGGTCAGGACGTGAAGAAGGAAGTGACTGTCAACCCCAGCGAGTACACCAATGTCCGCTGGCAGCTGCCCGAGCTCAAGGGCGGCGGCGTGGTCACCTGCTTTATCCGGGCCACCGTCAAGTAAGGACTCCAGGCAGGTTGGGTCCTTCAAATTGAAAAGGGGAGGCGCGGCTGGGATGCCCGCCTCCCCTGACCCGTTGCGGGCTTACGCCACCGGGGCCACCTTATCCGTGTAGATCGCGCGGCTGTCCTCATTCCTGCCTTTGAGCAGCGGCATGACCAGTTCCCCGAAACGGCGGGCCTCTTCCAGATGCGGATAGCCGCTGAAGATGAAGCTGCTGAAGCCCATGTCCTCGTACCTGCGAATCTTGTCGGCCACCTGCTGTGGGTCACCGATCAGCGCCACGCCCACGCCGCTGCGGGCCATGCCCACGCCAGCCCACAGCCCCGGCTCCACCATCAGGTCAGCGTCCAGCCCCTTCATCATCTCGATCTGGCGCTGCTGGCCAACACCGTCCACGTGGGCGTGGCTGGCGACGAAGGCGGCGCGCACTTCCGGGTCCACGCGGCTGATCAGTCGCTCGGCCGCCTCCCTGGCCTCGGCCTCGGTTTCGCGGACGATGACGTGGGTTCGCAGGCCGTAACGCAAGTTGCGCCCGGTCTTCTCGGCCAGGGCCTGCATCTGGGCCATGCGTTCCCGGATCATGTCCTCGCGCTCGCCCCACATCAGGTAGACGTCGGCCAGCTCGGCGGCGATCTGCTGGGCCACTGGGGATGCGCCGCCGAAGTAGATCGGGATGGGCTGGACGGGTGCGGGATCGAGCACCGCATTGTCAAAGGCGTAGATGTCGGATTTGAAGGACTGTGGCGGCGGCTGCGTCCACAACTGGCGCAGGATCTGGATGAACTCGCGCGTGCGCTCATAGCGTTTAGCGTGGTCCTCGAAGTCGCCATACATGGCGTTTTCGGCGGGACTGCTGCCAGTCACAATGTTTAACCTTACTCGCCCCGGAAACAGGTTTTGCAGGGTGGCGAGCATCTTGGCGTACATGGCGGGCTGGAACATGCCGGGCCGCACGGCGATCAGCAGCGCGGGATCGGTCGGTGCGGTTTTGGCCAGCGCCGCCACCGCCGCCGTGTAGTTCTCGTGCTCACTATGGTAGTTGGTGGCGGTCAGCAGCGCATCGAAACCGGCCTCGCCCGCCGTGCTAATGAGACTTTGGAGATACGGCAGCGTGGGCTGACGCGGCATCTTGTTCTTCGTGCCGATGAACTCACCGTCGCGAGACAGTTGCAGGAACCACAGGAATTCGGACTGGGAAGGCTGGGTCATGGGGCGGGCTCCTTGAGAGGCCAAGCAGAGAAACGTCGGGTCATTGGTGCAGATGCGGAAGAGACTAGGACAGTTTTACCCGTCCGGCCCACCTCCCTTCAAAGAGGCGATAAGGGTGGCTGAACTGCCTTTCCAGTCACGCTTCCAATTTCTTCTTGAGGGGAACTGACCGTGAAGCCCGGTCAAGCCTTCACCCCACCCGCTGTCAGTCCGGCCACGAAGCGGCGCTGGAAGATAGCGATCAGCGCCACGACCGGAATGGTGGCGATGACCACGGCGGCGGCGATCAGCGGCCACGGAAAGGCGAATTCGCCCTGATACAGCGTGACGCCCACGCTGACGGTTCGCATGTCCAGCTTGGTGTTAAAGCTCAAGGCCAGCAGGAATTCGTTCCAGGAGTTGACGAAGATCAGCAGCGCCGCCGTGACCACGCCAGGGGCCGACAGGGGCAGCACCACGCGCCACAGCGCGCCCACGCGGGAGGTGCCGTCGATCATGGCCGCTGCTTCCAGATCACGTGGAATGGCGCTGAAAAAGGCCACCAGCGTCAGAATTGCCACCGGCAGACTCAGGGCGGCGTAGGGCAGGATCAGCGCGGGGTAACTGTTGAGCAGATCCAGCCCCCGGAACAGGCGGAAGAGTGGCACCAGCAGGCTGACCACCGGGAACATCGAGAAGGCCACCACGGCGGTCAGCAGGGCGCTGCGGCCCCACACTTGCAGGCGGGCCAGCGCATAGGCCGCCGGCACCGCCACCGCGATGCACAGCAGCGTGCTCAGCAGGCTGACGGTCATGGAGTTGAAGAAGAAACGGGCGAAGGGCTGCTCGCTGAACACGCGGGCGTAATTGGCGGCGTCCAGCGCGCCCGGCAGGTACTGCACCGGGAACTTCTGCAACTCGGCCTCGGTCTTGAGGCTGGTCAGGATCATCCAGACCAGCGGAAAGAAACCGCCGATGATCAGCGCGGTCAGGCCAGCCCAGCGCACCGCCTTGTCCCCCGCGCTCAGGCGTTCGGGGGCCGCCGTCTCACCGCTCATGTGCTGGCCCCGTCCCGGACAAAGCGCACGTAAATGGCCGTCACGGCCAGACTCACGGCGAACAGCGCCACACTCAGGGTGGCGGCGTAACCGAAGTCCAGAAACTCGATGCTGGTGCGGTAGATGTAGACTCCCAGCGTTTCCAGCAGACCCTGGGCCGGGGCCTGCTGAATAAAGGTATAGGGGATGTCGAAGACCTGCACGGCGCTGATGGAGCGGAAGATGAACGCCACCGCCAGACTGGGGGCCAGCAGCGGCAGGATGATGCGGAAGAAGGACTGGACGCGGGTTGCTCCGTCCACCTCTGCCGCCTCGGTAAGTTCGCGTGGGATGCCCTGCAGGCCGCCCAGCACGATCAACGCCACAAAGGAACTGGTCTTCCAGACAATCGTGACCACCATCGCCACCACCGCCAGCCCTGGGGTGCTGAGCCACAGCAGCGGTGCCTGGACGATGTGCAGCCGTACCAGGATGTCATTGAACACGCCGTACTGCGCGTTGAACAGCCACGCGAAGATCAGACCGGTCATCACGGGCGGCATGGCCCACGGCAGCAGCAGGGCCACCCGCGCGATGCCCCGCACCCGGCTGGGATTGTGGGCGGCCAGCGCCATTGGAATGCCCACCAGGAACGAACCGCCCACCGTCAGCACGGCAAAGAACAGCGTGTTTCGCAGTGAGGTGCCGAACCGTGGGTCGCCGAACATCTGCACATAGTTCTTGAGGCCCACGAAGGGCTGCCCATTGAACGGCTCGGTCAGCTTGTTAAAGAAAAAGGAGTCCCGGATGGTGGTCAGCATGGGGAAAAGCAGCACGCCGCACAGCAGCAGCGCGGCGGGCATCAGCAGCCAGAAGGCCAGCCAGCCCTCGCTGGTATCGCCCTTGCTGCGTCCCTTACGCCTGGGCACCGGAACGGCGATGTTCTTCTGGGTCATCAGACCTCCTTGCAGGAGTGGCGGCGAGAGAACTGAACGTCGTGTGGGGCTGTCCGCCTCTTAAAAAGGGGAGCCCCCACTCCAGGTCGAAGGGAACGCCAGATGTGGGGGACGGGGACGACGAGGGCCTATTTGAGCAGTGGGGCCAGATCGCGCTGCATGTCGCTCAGGGCGGCGTCCACGGTCTTGCTGCCCGCCACGGCGGCGGACACGTTGTTGCGAATGATCTCGCTGACCTTGGGGTAGTTGGGCGTGACCGGGCGCGGGCGGGCCTTGAGGATCACCGGGTAGAGCGCCTTGAAGTGTGGATTGGCCGCCAGCACTGCCTTGTCGCTGTACAGGCTCTTGCGGACGGGCAGATACGCGCCCTTGACGGCCATCTCGCGCTGGACGTTCACGCTGGACATGAACTGTAGCAGCTTGACGGCTTCCTTCTTGTGGTTGCCGTAGGCGTTGACGCCCCACTCCCAGCCGCCGGTGCAGGTGGCGGTGGGGTTCTTGCCGAAGGATGGCAGGGCGGCCACGCCCACGTTGCCCTTGACCTGGGTGGGCTGCGGGCTGTTGCCCTGGAAGTGCGCCCAGGCGTAGCTCCAGTTCAGGCCCAGCGCGACGTCACCGGCCTGGAACTGCAGACGCGAGTCGTCGGTCTTGATCTCGGCGCTGGCGGCGGGGGACAGCTTGGACTTGACCGAATTGACCAGGAAGTTCAGGCCCTGCTTGCCCGCCGCGCTGTTCACGTTGCTGGCGTCGCCGCCGCCGGTCCAGAGGGTTTCCAGGAAGTTGCAGACCGTACCCTCGATGGGCGCGCCCTGGAAGTTGAAGCCCTGCATCTTGCCGCCCTCGCCCTTCTGGATTTTCGCGGCGGTGGCAGACAGTTCGTCCCAGGTCTTGGGCACGGGCAACTTGTACTTGGCGAGCAGGTCCTTGCGGTAGTACAGGAACTGCGCGTCGGTGAAGGCGGGCATGGCGTACAGCTTGCCGTTGTAGGTGGCCGCGCTGACCGGGCCGGGCAGGAAGCTGCCCAGGTAACTGTTGACCCCGGTGATGTAGCTGTTGAGCGGTTCGGCCCATCCGGCGGCGGCGAAGGTGGCGGTGCGTACCACGTCGATCAGAAAGATGTCCAGGGTGTCGTCCCGGGCGGCCAGCACGGTGGTCAGATACTGGTTCTGTGCCTCGCTGGTGGCCCCGCCGGTCTCGATCTTGACCTTGATGTCGGGGTTGGCGGCCTCAAAGCGGTCGAACAGCGGTTGAAAGATTTCCGGGCGCTGCTGGGTGCCCATGAACACGTTCAGGGTGGTGACAGCGCTGGCACTGGCCGAGAGAGCGGCAGCGACGGTCACGGCGGCGGATAGAACGATGCGGGTACGCATAGGTGGAACCTCCAGGGGCGTCGGGAGGACGCCAGCTCAGTTAACAGTTTATTTAAAGTACCACGTTTTCAGGTGGGGTGGATGGAGCGCAAATGCCGTCACCATGCACAACTGAATCGATCAAGACCCCGTATGGTATGGCGCCGTTTTATTGTCTCTAGACTGAAGGCCATGACTCCCACGACAGAAGCCCCGGCCATGCCCCGCTGGCGCACCGATGACCTGTACGCCAGTCTGAGTGATCCCAGGCTGGACCAGGACCTAGAGGGCCTGCGTGCTGGGATTGCGGCTCTTGAAACGCTGTTTGACAAGATGGAGGTCCGCGAGGACGGCCCCGCCGCCACTCCGGGAACTTTGAAGAG
Source organism: Deinococcus humi (assembly GCF_014201875.1). Classification (NCBI taxonomy): domain Bacteria; kingdom Thermotogati; phylum Deinococcota; class Deinococci; order Deinococcales; family Deinococcaceae; genus Deinococcus; species Deinococcus humi. Next base: position 348,807 of record NZ_JACHFL010000002.1, read on the forward strand.
CGTGTTGGACGACATGAACGTCCTGAGCGATACCCTTGGCCCGATTGGCGCTTACCTGAATGCTTTTTTTACCACCGATAGTCGCGATGAGCTGGCGCAGAGTCGTGTGGCCGCCTTCACCACCCTGACGCTGCCGCTGGGACCGCTGCGCTCGCGCCTGACCGCGTGGCTGGGCGGCCTGAGCGACGCGCAACTTTCTGATCTGCTGGCCGCCTCCGAGACGGCGCGGGAGCATGAACACTTCCTGCGCCGCGCCGTTCAGCTGGCCCGCCACCAGATGTCGCCTTTGGAGGAAGATCTGGCCGCCCGTCTGCGGCCCAGCGGGGCGGGGGGCTGGTCCAAACTCCAGGGCAACATCAGCAGTCAGCTGAAGGGCGAGTTCCGGGGTGAGCGCCTCCCGGTGACGGCCCTACGTGCCCTGGCGAGTGAGGCGGACGAGGACGTGCGCCGCGAGGCTTTCGAGGCCGAGATTGCCGCCTGGAAGTCCTCGGAGGTGGTTTTTGCCGCCGCCTTGAACGGCGTCAAGGGCGAGGAAGGCACGCTGGCGCGGCGGCGCGGTTTCACGGACGCCGTGGCCCCCAGCCTGCTGACCTCCGGCATTGACCGTCAGACGCTGGACGCCATGCAGGGCGCGGTGGTGCGCTCGTTCCCCGACTTCCGGCGCTACTTCGCGGCCAAGGCGCGGGCGCTGGGCAAGGACAAGCTGGACTGGTGGGACATCCTGGCCCCGCTGGGCCACAGTGAGACCGAGTGGACCTACGGGGCGGGAGCCGAGTTCGTCGAGCGGCAGTTCCGGGGTTACTCCGAACAGCTGGGCGACTTCGCCGCTGAGGCCTTTGAAGGCGACTGGGTGGACGCTGGCCCGCGCGAGGGCAAGCGCAGTGGGGCGTTCTGCATGCGCTGGACGCGCGGCAAGAGCCGCATTTTAATGAACCACGCCCCCAGCCTCGATAGCGTGTCTACGCTGGCACACGAACTGGGCCACGGTTATCACAATGCCCGCCTGGCCGACGCCCACCCGTTGCAACGCGAGACGCCCATGACCCTGGCCGAGACCGCCTCGATCTTTTGCGAGACGGTGGTGCAGAATGCCGCGCTGGCCGAGGCGACAGGGGCCGAACGCCTGTACGTGCTGGAGACCAGCCTGATGGGTCACGCGCAGGTGGTGGTGGATATCCACAGCCGCTTCCTGTTCGAGCGGGCCGTCTTCCAGAGGCGCGAGCAGGGTGACCTCAACCCGCAGGAGCTCAACGACCTGATGACCTGGGCGCAGCGTGAGACCTATGGCGACGCGCTGAACACGCTGCATCCGTACATGTGGGCGGTCAAGCCGCACTACTACAGCCTGGCCTTCTACAACTACCCTTACACTTTCGGGCTGCTGTTTGGCCTGGGCCTGTACGCGCAGTACGTGACGGCGCGCGAGGCGGGCACCGAGGCAGCCTTCCAGAGCCGTTACGACGAGTTGCTGGCCTCTACCGGGCGCGAGAGTCCCCTGACCCTGGCCGCCCGCTTCGGCATCGACCTGCACGCCCCGGACTTTTGGGAGGGCAGTCTGGACGTGATCCGGCGGCAGATCGATGCCTACATTGAAACGGTGGACCGTGGCGCTTAGAGGGTGGGCCGTGATTCTGGCTTCTCCCCTCATGCCCATGCGTCCATGACCAACACCACCCTGACGGCCATTCCCGGTTTCCGCGTCGGTCACTGGACCGATTCAGTCGGGTCGACGGGCTGCACCGTGATCCTGTGCCCGGACGCGGGTGCCGTGGCCTCCGCGTCGTTTCTGGGGCCGAGTCCGGCAACGCGCGAGGGCGTGCTGCTGTCTGCCGAGAAGAAGGTGGAGCGCGTGCATGCCCTGCTGCTGACGGGCGGCAGCGCCTTCGGGTTGGCGGCGGCGTCCGGCGTGGTGCGCGTGCTGGAGGAGCGCGGGGTGGGCCACCAGACCCCGTTTGCCCGCGTGCCCATCGTTCCGGCGGCGGTGGTCTACGACCTGGGGGTGGGCGATCCGCTGGCCCGTCCGGGCGAGAAGGAGGGAGAGGCGGCGGCGCGTGCTGCCTCCTCTGAACCCGTGCCGCGTGGCCGGGTGGGCGCAGGCACCGGAACGACGGCTGGCAAATATCTGGGTGGCCCCGGCGCGGTGCCCGGCGGCCTGGGCAGCGTCATGCTGGAGCGCTACGGCGTCTCGGTGGGTGCGCTGGCTGTGGTGAATCCGATCGGCGATGTGCTGGACGAACATGGCGGCGTCCTGGTGGGGCCGGGAACGGGGCCGGGCGCCGTGTCGTTTACCCCCGGTGACGTGGAGAACACCACGCTGATCGCCGTCGTCACCGAACACACCCTGAGCAAGGCTGATTGCCGCCGGCTGGCCGACGCCGCGCAGACCGCGCTGGGCCGCGTTATCCACCCCAGCCACACCTACTGGGACGGCGACGCGGCCTTTGTGCTCAGCAGCGGCACGCTGCCACCCGCCGATCCTCTGCTGCTGGGCGCCCTGGTGCAGGAGGCTGTCTGTGCGGCCGTGCGCGACGCGGTGCGGATGGCCAATAGCTTGGGTGTGTAGGATACTCATGTGAGTACAAGTCAGCGTGATGCTGTCCGTGGGCTGCGCCGGGTCATTGGTACGCGAGCTGTCAATTTCGTCGGTGCCGCAGGCCTTGTGGTCAACCCACGCGGCGAACCCCTGCTGTTGCGGCGCGTGGGGGCCGGGCACTGGGGCCTGATCACCGGCATCAGCGACCTGGGCGAGGCACTGGAAGACACACTCAGACGTGAGGCCCTGGAGGAAACGGGGCTGAGCATTGGTGCGGTGAGGTTGCTTGAGATGCTCAGTCCCGCCGGACTGGCCCAGGTGGCGAACGGCGATCAGTTCTACAGCTACACCGCCCTGTTCCGTGTGACTGAATGGAGTGGAACCCCGGTGCCCGACGGGGTGGAAATCGCGGAGGCGCGGTTCTTCAATCTCGCCGATCTGCCCCCTCTCAATCGGCTGGGCCGCAAGGCTCAGGAGTGGTTGGCGTGAATTACGTCCGTGATCTGCGGGCCCTGATCGGTCACGCGCCCGTCAACTGGGTGGGGGTCTGCGCGCTGGTGCTCAATGCTCACCATGAGGTTCTGTTGCAACGCCGCACTGACACCGGGGACTGGGGGACCCTGGGCGGCATTGCGGAACTGGGCGAGGCCTTGCCCGACACCCTGCGCCGCGAACTGCGGGAAGAGGCAGGCATCGCGCCCATCCGCTCTGAGTTCCTGACCGTGATCAGCGGGCCGCAGACGTACCAGAAACTGCTCAATGGCGACGAGTTCTATCAGGTGGTGGCCGTCTACGTGGTGCGCGAGTGGGAAGGCGTTCCGGTGGCGGACGGCGAGGAAGGCACGGAGCTGAGATTTTTTACTCTCGATGACCTGCTGCCCGCTCCGCTCGGGCCGGTGGACCGGGAAGCCCTGGGCCTCTTGCGGGCGTCGCCTGGTTGAGCCTCATCCACTCCGGCTCAAGGTCAGCCGCGCTCCCACCAGCCTGAAGCCCGCCCGCTCCACATTGCGCTCACTGCCTGTGCCGGGGGTAACGAAGACGCTGGCGAGGTCCGCTCCCCCCTGTGCGGCGGACTGCAGGCGGTGGGCCAGCAACGCGGTCTGGAGTCCCTGGGCACGAAATTCGGGGAACGTGGCGGTGCCGTGAAAGGCGGCGATGCCTTCGCTGGGGCTCATTGCGGCGGTGGCGGCTGGCCTGCCGTTCAGTTCTGCCACGAAAAGCCGTGTTCCGGGCGCCTGCGCCACCACCGACATGATTTCTTCCGTCCCCGGCCCGAAGCCCTGAGCGGCCAGGGCGGCCCAGGTGTCGGCCTCTTCCTCCCGAATGTCGGTGTCAGGAACGGCGGGCAGGTTGGTCAGATCGTGAATATAGGCGTGTAGCACATAATCCAGCGCGTAGCCGCGCTCCTTGAGCAGTGGCAAAATTGGAGCGACGAAGGCCGAGAGCAGCTGAAGGGTAGCGGGCTGCCCGTATCGGGTGCTGAATGCCTCGAACGCGTCCAGCTCCTGGTGTGTGGGCGGGCGAGTGCCGTCGTGCCAGGCGGAGTCCAGGGGCAGATTCGGCCCGGCGTGGACCGCCACCAGCGGGCCAAACTGCGCCGCCTCGCCCGTTCGCCCATAACGCCTGTGCGCTGTGGCCTCCGCATGGGCCAGCCGGGTCAAGACTGCTGTATTCATCCCTCCAGCGTAGCGCCCCGCATTTGTCCCCGCCTCCGCCCGCTAGCTTAGGCAGCATGACCGACGCCTCAGCCCCCAGTCTTTCCCGCGCCTTCGTCTCCCTGATCGGGGCTGGTCCAGGCGATCCCGGCCTGCTGACCCTGCGCGGTCAACAGGCACTGCAGCAGGCGGACGTGGTGCTCTTCGATTACCTCGCCAATCCCGAGTTGCTGCGGCACTGCCCGGACGCCCACACCATTTACGTGGGCAAAAAGGGATTTTCCGAGTACATCACCCAGGAGCAGATCAACGCACTGATCGTCAGGTCAGCGCAGGAGAACGGCGGGCAGCGGGTGGCCCGGCTGAAGGGTGGAGACGTCTTTGTCTTCGGGCGTGGCGGCGAGGAGGCCGAGGCGTGCGCGCTGGCGGGCGTGCCCTTCGAGATCGTCCCCGGCGTGACCAGTGCCATCGCTGCCCCAGCCTACGCCGGGATTCCCGTGACCCACCGTGACGTGGCCCGCTCCTTCGCGGTGCTGACCGGCAACACGAGAGAAGGTGGAGCACACTACGAGCGCCTGTCCGGTGTGGACACGTTGTTGCTGCTGATGGGTGTACGGAATCTGGACAGTATTGCCGCAGAACTGATCGCCGCCGGCCGTGACCCGCAGACCCCCGCCGCCACCGTGCAGTGGGGCAGCACCCACCAGCAGCGGGTGGCGACGGGCACGCTGGAAACCATCGCTGGGGTGGTCAGGGACGCTGGCCTGGAAGCTCCCGCCGTGACGGTGGTGGGCGAGGTGGTCAAGTTGCGCGGCACCCTGCGCTGGTTCGACAACGCACCGACCTTCGGCGGTTCCCTGAGTGGCAAAACCGTGGCCGTGACCCGCACCCGCGACGGCTCCAGTGCCCTCAGTGACGTGCTGCGGGCACGCGGCGCGGACGTGCTGGAGGTGCCGCTGATCCGCTTTGAGGCGGCCTCCGATGGGGGAGAGGCGGCCCTGAACGCCCTGCGCGATTTCACAGGCTGGCTGCTGCTGACCAGCAACAGGGCGGTGACAGCTCTGTTCTCGTTGCTGGACAGCGCAGGACTGGACGCCCGCGCCCTGGCGGGGGTCAGGATTGCCGCCGTCGGTCCCAGCACCGCCCGCAGCCTGGCCGAGCGTGGCCTGCGTGCCGATTTCGTCCCGTCCACCCCCGGAGCGCGCCACCTGGGGGCGGAATTGCCGGTCCAAGCAGGAGAGGCCACCCTGCACCTGACCTCTCAGCTGGCGGAGGACGAGTTGCAAAGGGAGCTGGAGGCACGCGGCATCGGCTACACACGCGCCGAGCTGTACCGCACCGAGGCCGCCACGCCAGAGAAGAACAAGCTGGAGCGGCTGAAGACGGCTGCCGTTCTGACCCTGGCCTCCGGCAGTGCGGCGCGGCACCTGGCACAGCTGGCCGGCGCAGACTTCGATCCCCTGAACATGCCCGTCGCTGCGATGGGGCCGCAGACCGCCGACGCCGCCCGTGAGGCAGGCTTTACCCGTGTGACGGTGGCGGACACCGCCAGCCTGGACGCCCTGGCCGATGCGGCGGAACGGGCGGTGCAGGGCAGGGCCGAGTAAGAGGTGTCCGTTCCTGTCAGCCTCACGCCCGCCAAAACCCTGAGACGTGCTATACTCCCGCCTGTTGTCTCGTCCGCCGCTCAGGTCTGTCCCTGACGACGCGGCGGGCAGAAGAGGCCCCGGCGGCACACGCCACAGCGTTCAACGTCACGGTGGCAAGAGGAGAAATAACGACATGGCTAAACATCCCGTTCCCAAGAAGAAGACCAGCAAGAGCAAGCGCGACATGCGCCGCAGCCACCATGCGCTGACCGCTCCCAACCTGTCCGAGTGCCCCCAGTGCCACGCCAAGAAGCTCTCCCACCACATCTGCCCCAGCTGCGGCTACTACGATGGCCGTCAGGTGCTGGCCGTCTAAGCAGGAAAAACCTGAAAAGAGGCTCCCCACGTGGGAGCTTTTTTCGTCTCTTCCTTGAGCGTTCTGCCATCCGTACTCTGCGGGCGGCGCGTTATGCTCCCCATCATGAGTCTGACATTCGAGGAGAAGTTGCAGAATTACGCGCGGCTGGCCGTCCGCGTTGGTCTGGGTCTGCATGAAGGCCAGCGCGTGCTGGTGCAAGCCCCGGTCGACACGGCCCCGCTGGCCCGCGCGGTGGTGCGCGAGGCCTACGCGGCGGGCGCGTCCTTCGTGGACGTGCGCTGGGACGACGACGCTGTTCAGCTGGCCCGCTTTGAGCTGGCGCCGGACGGCACCTTCGGCACCATCAGCAAGTGGCGGGTGGACGCCGAGATCGAGACGGCGGGTGACGGCGGCGCGGTCATCGCCATTCGTGCCACCAACCCCAACCTGCTGGGCGGCGTGGATGCCGAGCGCGTCGCGACGCACCAGAAGGCGCTGGCCGCTTACCGCAAGCCCTACACCGAGCAGGTGATGACCAACCGCCTGAACTGGAACCTGATCAGCGCCCCGATTTCCGACTGGGCGGAACTGATGTTCCCCGACTCTGCCGCCGACGAAGCCGTGGAAAAGCAGTGGGACGCGATCTTTGCCGCCACCCGCGCTGACAGGGAAGACGCGGTACAGGCGTGGCAGGAGCATCTGGCGACTCTGCAGCGCCGCCGCGAGGTGCTGAACGCCAAGCAGTACTCCGCCCTGCATTTCAGGGGCGGCGAGACGGATCTGACCGTGGGCCTGGCAGACGATCACCTGTGGGGTGGCGGTGCGGCAGACACCCCCGGTGGGATCACCTTCACGGCCAACATTCCCACCGAAGAGGTGTGGACCGCTCCGCACCGTGAGCGCGTGGACGGCGTGGTGGTCAGTACCAAGCCGCTGTCGTACAACGGCACGCTGCTCGACGGCATCCGCATCACGTTCAAGGACGGACGAATTACCGGCGCCACCGCCAGCACTGGGCAGGCCACCCTGGAGAAGATGATCGACACCGACGAGGGCAGCCACCGATTGGGTGAAGTGGCCCTGGTGCCCAACAGCAGCCCGATCTCCAGGTCTGGCCTGTTCTTCTTCAATACCCTGTACGACGAGAACGCCGCCAGCCATATTGCGATTGGCAACGCCTACCGCTTCAACGTGCAGGGCGGTGTGGACATGAATGTGGAGGACTTCAATGCAAAGGGCGGCAACGACAGCCTGACCCACGTGGACTGGATGATCGGCAGCGGCGAGATTGACGTGGACGGCATTGCCAAGGACGGGACGCGCGAGCCCGTGATGCGGGCAGGCGAGTTCGTCATCTGAGCTGACAACAGTCCGAATTCAAAACCATGCAGACCGCCTGATTTGAAGCGGTCTGCATGACTGTCTGCCTGCCCTGGCTTGTTCGAGTTGCCGGGGCCAGACCTTGGTTCCACGGTCAGTATGGGTGAGGCTGTGTTGCGTCCGTTGCCTGACCTTCCAGGCAGCGCCTAGTCAAGTTCACGAGAAGGTCCAGCCGTGTCCCAGCTCTGGGCAGCAATTTCGACGTGTCTTGAGGGTGCAGTGGCACCCAATGCAGCTCAGGCTGGCATATGCACAGTGTTTAAGGCAGCAGGTCTGCCTCGTCTAACAGGAAGTCCACCGCGCCGCTGCCGATCTCGTAGTAGCCGCCGATCACCTGAATCTGGCCTCTGGCCTCGGCCGCCCGGATGACCGGTTCCTGGCGCAGGGCATGAACCTGATGGCGCACGTTGTTCAGTACCGCCTCGCGCATGCGGGCCTTCTTGTCGCGGATGCGGGGTAGGCCCTGCAGGCTGGGAGCGATCTTGTGGATGATGCCCTGGAGATTTTCGGGCTCTTGGGCAATTTCCTCGGGCGAGAGCAGGGCGGCGGCTACCGCGCCGCAGGACTCGTGACCCATGACCATCACCAGATGGACGTCCAGGTGCTCGATGGCGTATTCCAGCGTCCCCAGTCCTGTCTCGCCCACCACATTGCCCGCCACGCGAACCACGAACAGGTCGCCCAGCCCCACGTCGAAGACCAGCTCAACAGGCACGCGGCTGTCGCTGCAGGCCAGGATGGCCGCGTAGGGCGTCTGACCCATGATCTGCGCGCGGCGCTCGTTGACGTCCAGCTCAGGGCGTCCGCTCTTGCCACTGAAGAAACGGGCATTGCCATCCTTGAGGGCCTCAATGGCCCCAGCAGGGGTCTGGATGTCGGTGTGATGGCGCAGGGCCGCGATATCCGCCATGCTGGCACCCCGGCGAATGGCATCCAGGATGCGCCGTTCCAGCTGGGCGGTGGACAGCTCGGTGGCCTGCGGAACAGTTGAATCGGTCATCGCCCCTGATCTTATCCGCTCTATTCTTGGAACATGACCGATCCGTCCCACACCCTGCCGGCTCAGGAAATGGACCTGGGGGAACTGCTCGAACGCTACGCGATGCTGCGCGACACCATCCAGGGTCTGGAAGCCGAGCGGGAGGCGCTGGGCGCGCAGCTCAAGGCGGCCCTGGCCGGCGGTGAACGTGCGGAGACGGAGCTGTACCGCGCGGTGCTGAAGGTGTCGCGCCGCGTCGAGTACCCATTGGACCGTTTTCGTGAGGTCTTCGGCGACGCCGCCGCCCTTGAAGTTTCCACGGTGGACCGCAAGAAGGCCGATGCCCTGGCCGGAGCCGGCGATCTGGACGCGGAACGCTTGCGTGAACTCGCTGTGGTGCGTGAGATTCAGGTGTTGAACCTGCAGCCCAAAACGCGCTGAGACGGGCCGTTACAACTGGCGATTTGAGCTGTTTGGGGCAGCGTTACATTGACCGGCTCACCCAAATCCAGAGTCGGGCGGACTTCACCCGCTGTTCTCATGACGCCTGTACCTTTCAGGGAACTGGCTTGCGTGATCCTTCATCTGCCGCCGCGTGTTCTTCTGCCCATGTTCTTGATCCTGGCGCAGGCGTACCCTGACCCGCGTGACTCCGCCCACCACCGCTGCTGCTTCCTCCTCCTCGAACCAGGCCGCGCTGGACCGGGCCCGTAAGCTGGCCACGGTGGGATTGATCCTGGGCGTTTTTCTGAACGCGTTGGAATCCAGCGTGGTGGCCAGCGCCATGCCCAGCGTCATTCAGGACCTGCGCGGCCAGGCGTTGTACGCGCTGCCCTTCGCGGCGTACCTGCTGACCAGCACCGTCTCTAGCCCGTTGTGGGGCCGGGGCTCAGATATTGTGGGGCGAAAGAAACTGTATCTGGCGGGGATGGCCCTGTTCCTGCTGGGGAGCGTCCTGTGCGGCGCGGCGCAGAACATGGGCTGGTTGATCGGCGCGCGGGCTCTGCAGGGGCTGGGCGCGGGGGCGCTGCTGTCCATCGCACTGACCATTGTGGGTGAGTTGTACACCCTGGAACAGCGTGGGCGGGTGCAGGCCTTCTTCAGCGGCGTGTGGGGTATCAGCGGTCTGGTGGGGCCGCTGCTCGGCGGCTGGCTGACCGAGACGTGGTCCTGGCGCTGGACCTTTTTTGTATCGCTGCCGTTTGGTGTGGCCGCGTTCTGGATGGTGGCGCGTTACCTGCGCCAGTCGGGCGAGCGACGCGAGGCGAAACTGGACTGGGGCGGCGCAGCGCTGTTTACTGCTGGTAGCGGAATGCTGATCTGGGGACTGGAGTTAAAGCAGTGGTGGGCGGTGGGGGCCGGTATTCTGATTCTGGCGGGCGCGCTGTGGGTGGAAAGCCGTCACTCCGCGCCGTTGCTGCCCATGTCGTCCCTAAATGACCGTGTTCCACGCGTGGCTTTTGCGGGCAATCTGCTGGCGGGTGCAGCGTATTTCGGCGTGATTGCCTACTTACCCCTGTATGCCCAGGGGGTGACAGGCCGGGGCGCGACGGCAGCAGGCGCGATCCTGACGCCGGCGCTGGTGGGCTGGACTTTGGCGAGCATCCTGGCCGCGCAGCTCATGCGCCGCATTCCGCTGGCGCGCATCTCGCAACTGGGCTTTGCGGTTCTGGTAGTGGTCTTTGCCGCGCTGACGTTTACAGTCCATTCGCCGCTGTGGGTCACCTCTGTGCTGGGCTTCGTTGTCGGTAGCGGCATGGGCTTTTCTATGCTCACCCTGTTACTGTCTGCGCAGGGAGCGGCAGGCAAGGGAGAACTGGGTGCAGTGACAAGCGGTGTGCTGTTTGCCCGGCAGATGGGCGGCGCACTGGGAGTCACGGTCATGGCCCTGCTGATCGGGGAAGCGGCCATTGAAAACGGCGGCGCAGCGCTGGCTGAGGGCCTGCGGTCCGCGTATTTCTTGGCGCTAGGACTGGTGGCGGTAGCCTTTGTCTTCACCCTGACTTTGCGGGCACGGTCTGTGGTCGAACAGAGCACGCCCACTGCGCCATAGGCTTAGAAGCTTCGGCCGTAGTCCATCCCTACTGGTGAGGCCTGATGCCTGTTCGGCTGCTAAAGCCTGTATTTCACGTTTCAGTAACGCCCCAACAGCAGAATGGTGAACAAGCATCATTGTTGTTCATCACCCTGTTGCACCAGATGCGCTAGCCGCACCTCCTGTTCCCGCCCGGCCCGCATTTATTTGTTAACAGTGAGATTGGATACCATATAATGCCGTCGCTGCTGCTCAGTGCAAGTTTCATGAGCGCTGAGACAATGGCTTCGATCTGATTGGTCTGACTGAAGTTGATGTATAGGATGCAGTTTTAATGAAGCACAGTACGTTAGAAATGCATGTTAGGATACCAACTGCAGTCAAATTTCCCTCCGCCCCTCACACTTTTTCATTAAAGGTAGGATGAATTATGTTTAACTTTTCCTCTGTCCGCCGTCCTGTTGCTATTGCCCTGGCCCTGACCTCTTCTGTCGCCATGGTGGCCTGTAATGGTCAGCAAACGCCCAAGCCCACGGGTACCATCACCAGTGTGACTGTGAGCGTGGCACCAACGAGCATTGCCAAGGGCAGCACTGCTCAGGCCACTGCCGCTGTCGTGGTGACCAACAACGCCGCGAAAACGGTCACGTGGACCAGCAGCGCCCCTGCGGTCGCGACTGTGGACGCCAACGGTAAAGTGACTGGCGTGTCCGCCGGTACGGCAGACATCACTGCCACCTCTACGGTTGATAACACCAAAAAGGGTAGCGCGAAGGTCACCGTGACTGACACGGTGACGCCCCCCACGCTGACCACTGCCAAGATCAATTTCCAGACGAGTGCAGCTGCGACACCTGCAGGCTACACGGCCAACACGGGCGCCGCTTACACTGAAGACAGCATGATTGGTTGGGTTACCGAGGCCAGCGCCGGAACTGCTACTCCCGTGCCTCTGAACCTGACCAACAACGCCCGCACCCGGGTTGTTGACGGGACCAATGTTCTGGCGGGTGCCGATGCTCGTCAGTACACCCAGATCCAGATGCAGTGTGGCACTTCTACCGATGGCAACACCTGCGTCTCCCCCTCGGTCAATACCTCGGGCGCGTTCGAATACAAGGTTGTCAACGGCAAGTACAACGTGACCGTGGGGGTGGGTGACGCTGACAAGCGCAACCTGAACAGCTCGCACTCCATCAATGTGGAAGGCGTGGCCGCCATCACCAACTTCGTCCCAATGGCCGGCACCCAGTTCAAGACGGCCACGGTGACGGTGACCGTTAATGACGGCAAAATGACCATTGACGCCAAGGGTGGCAAGAACACCAAGCTCAATTACGTTGACATCATCCCAGCTCCGGCAAACTAAGTCTGTCCGTTGACGCCTGAGCTCGACAAAGAAAATGTCCCCATAACGGGGACATTTTCTTGTGCTTACATTGCATTCTTAGTCTTCTCTCTGCTCAATCTCCTCGCCCTTCTTACTCCATTCCTCCATCTTGCGTTCCAGCGCCAGCTCTAGATCGTGGGCAGTCTGGCCCAGCGCAGTGAAATCGGCGTCAGGGGGGGCGCTGTTTAAGGCAGCCTGTGCGTTTTCCAGCTCGGTTTCCAGGCGGGCGATCTCAGCCTCAATGGCTTCCACTTCACGCTTCAGGTGCCACAAACCCTTGGCCCTCGGGGCCGTGGCCTTTGGGGCCGCTTTAGCCTCAGCGTGTGCTGCCTGCCTTTCTTCCTCGGCTTCCAGTTCGGCCAAGCTGCGGTGCTTGGCCCGGTAGTCCTCCCAGCCAGGGTACTCGTGGAAATGGCCGTCCTCAATCAGCCAGATCCGGTCCGCCAGACCCTCGATAAAGGCGCGGTCGTGGCTGACCATCAGCAGTGTGCCGTCGAAGTCCTCCAGGGCAATTTCCAGGGCCTCCACCATTTCCATGTCCAAGTGGTTGGTCGGCTCGTCCATCACCAGCAGGTTGCGGTCCTCCTGCGCCAGCTTGAGCAGCGCCAGCCGTGCCCGCTCGCCACCGGACAGGATACGGGCAGGCTTGTCGTGCTGATCGAAGGGGAACATGAAGGTGCCCAGCAGATCGTGGGCCTGGGGATCTTTCTGCACGTATTCGCGGGCCACGTCGTAGAGGGTCTGGTCGGGGGAGACGCCGCGCAGGGCCTGATCGTAGTAACCCACGCCCACGCGGGCACCAGTCAGCACGCGTCCGCGGGGATCATCGCTGCTTTCCTGGCCCAGCAACGTCCGCAGCAGGGTGGTCTTGCCTGCCCCGTTGCGCCCGATGATTGCGATGCGCTCGCCCCAGCGCACCTGCACGTTCACGTCCTCGAACAGGGTGCGGGTGTGACCGTCCTCAAGGGGAATGCGCCGCGTCAGGTGACGGGCATCCAGGACGATGTCGCCGCTACCAGGGGCATGAAAGGTGATGCGGGCGCTGCGCTCCTCCGGGGGTGGGGCGGCAGTGGCGCGGGCTTGCATGCGGTCCACCCGGGCCTGCATCGCCTTGGCGCGGCGGGCCAGCTTACTCATGCCCAGGCCCCAGATTTTCATGCGGTCCGCACTGCTCTGCAGGCTGGAAATCTGGCGGGCGTCCTGCGCGGCGCGCGCCGCCTGCAGTTCCAGTTCTGCGTCCAGCGCAGCGCGGAAGGTGCTGTAGTTGCCCGGATACGTCCGTAGGGTGCCGCCGCGCAGATGGGCGGTCTCGTTGGTTACGCGGTCCAGAAAGGTGCGGTCATGGCTGATTACCAGCACCGCGCCGGGGTAGCGTCCCAGGAAGTTCTCAAGCCACTCCACCATCACAATGTCCAGATGGTTGGTCGGCTCGTCCAGCAGCAGCACATCCGGGTTTTCCACCAGCAGCGCTGCCAAACCCAGGCGGGTGCGCTCGCCGCCGCTGAGGCTCTCGGCGAGCGTGCTTTCGCGCCCCCGGAAGCCGAACGCCAGCGTGACGGCCTCCTTACGGCTGCGGCGCTCGAAGCCCCCACGCCGGACGTAGTGCTCCAGGATTTCCTCGTGACGCAGGATACTCTCGGGCGTTCCGGCGCTCATGGCCTGCGCGGCCTCGGCCAGCTCGGCTTCCAGCGCGTCCAGATCGTGGAAGGCTGCGTTCAGTACGCTGTCCACCGTCGAGTTCCTTTCAAAGACCGGGTCCTGTTGTAAGGAGCGCACGCGCACCCCAGGCGCCCGGCGCACACTGCCCCCGTCGGGGAGGATCTGGCCGGTCAGCAGGCGCAGCAAGGTGGTCTTGCCCGCCCCATTGCGGCCCACCAGACCGATGCGGTCGCCGCCCCTGACGGCGAAAGTGACCTCTGAAAGTACGGTGGCGGGACCGTAATCTTTGATGGCGTCCTGCACAGCAACAAGCACGCCCTTTAGTATACCTTGGGTTGGTCTTCTGTCTGGTTTTTCTCGTAAACTGGAAGGCGAGATGGTGAAAACGCTTCCCGGTGTTCCTGCCGGTCAGGGCCAGAGGACGTCGGGGCAAGCCCCAGCTGTTCTAGCACTGTGGCTGTGTCTGGGAAGCCTGGCGGGTGCGCAGCAGACGCCACCCAGCTTGCAGGCCGCGCAGGGCCGGGTGGAGATCAGTGGTCCGGGCGGGATCTGGCAGGCCCAGAATGCTCCCGCTGAGATTACCACCCGGCTGCGGACAGGGACGGGACGCGCGGTCTTGAAAGAGGGACGCTTGGGACAGGTAATCGTCGGCAGTGCTTCCGAGTTGCGGCGCTACCGCGACGAGGCCGATCTGCTTTCAGGTCGGTTCTATCTGCGTGGGCCGGTGAGCGTGCATGTCGCCGGACGCCACCTAGTCATGGACGGTGCGGGAGAACTTCGCGTCGATCTGGGGGGCACCGAAAGGCGAGTGGCGGTGATCGCCGGACGCCTGCGGATCGCGCTAAGGGGACAGGCGATGGAGGTGGGTACGGGGCAGCAGGTCGCGCTGGACAGCGGCAGGCTCAGCGTCTTCAGGGAGACCGATCCGTGGTATGCCGCCTCGTTCCAGGGCGTGGGGGCGGCGACAGTAGAGGCCGTCCGGGGTCAGGTCAGGCTGCTGGAACGCGGAAACTCGCGGCCGGCAGGTCTGGGGGACGACCTGAAACCCGGCGCCGCGCTGAACACCGGAGCGAACGCCTGGGCCGAGATCGGGTTCACGGGTGGCGGTTACCTGCGGCTGAATGCCCAGAGCGAACTGAGCGTGGTCAGCATTGAGCGCACGGGCGCGGGCCGCGAGGTGCTGCTCAAATTGCAGAAGGGTACCGCCTGGAACGTGGTGGAAAAGGGTCAGGGCGGCTACCGCATCGACACGCCGGTGATCAGTACCGCTGTGCGCGGCACGGTCTTCCGGCTGGATGCGAACGGTCTGGTCAAAGTGTTCGACGGTCAGGTGGCACTGCCCGGTCAGGCGGCGGCGCCGGGGCGGGTCGAGGGGCTGGTCACGCCGGGTCAGCAGCGGGGTTCCGGCGGCCAACTCGCGCCGCTGCAACTGGATGCCCTGGACCGCTTCAACATCGCGCAGGACGCGTTGCGGGCGCAGCCGCTGAGCCTGACCCTGGAACTGGCGGGCCGCAGCCTGCAGGAATTAGCGCTCTCGGCCCGCAGCCTACCTGACGCGCAGGTCACGCTGACCGTGGCTGGCCAGACTGTCCCCTTAACTGGCGAGAACGGCACCTTCCGTCTGGAACGTCTGAAAACGTCACTTCCCGAGGGCAAATACACCGTAACCGTCCGCGCCCAGCGTTACGGGCAGACCCTGACGCGCCGGCAGATCCTCACAGTGGACCGCACACCTCCACAACTGAGCGGGCTGTCGGTGAGCCGTGTGGGCCGCATCCTGACCCTGAGCGGCGCAGTGACCGACGCGGCTGAGCCCCACGTCAGCCTGAGCCTTGACATTGGGGGCGAGCGGTACACCCGCACTGTAGAGACCCGTGATGGTGGCCATTTTTCCTGGTCCGTGCCGCTGCCGTCTTCCGGCGCCCCCGCCTCGCTCACCCTTCGGGACAGCGCCGACAACCGGAGTCATGTTCAGCTTCCCTGACGCCACACCGGGCCGTCCGGGCCTGACCCGTCCCCTCCGGCGCTACACCGTGCCGCTGGCGGCGCTGCTGGCGGTGGTGCTGGTCTGGACGATGCCCACGAACGCTCTGCTGTGGGACGCCCTGAACCGTGCCCTGCCCAGTCCCCCCGACGCCCGGGTGGTGGTGGTGGGCATCGACGACGCGACGCTGCGCGATTATGGACGCATCGGCAACTGGCCGCGCGAACTGTACGGGCAGGCCCTGAATACCCTGGAACAGGCCGGGGCCGCCGCCATCGGCATTGATGTGTTGCTGGGTGACCCGGCGCGTAACGACGCCGCCCTGGCCGCAGTCTTCAGCCGCCCCAATGTGGTGCTGGCGACCGCGCCGGGTGAGGCCACGACCCTGCGTCCCGACTGGCGTTCGCCCACCGGTGTCAGCGCCCTTAACCTGAGTGAGGACGGGATCGTGCGCTCGTTCCAGACCGCCTACCCGGCCCCCGATGCGCCGAACGGGCTGGCCCCCAGCTTCGCGCGACAGCTGGCCGTGGCGGCGGGACGCAGCGTTCCGCTTGATACGCACTCGCGCATCCTGCGCTACAGCGCACCTGATCCGCAGCGCCTGCCCGTGATTCCCTTCCGGGACGTGGTGAACGGCACCATTCGCTACGGCGATATTCAGAACCGGGTGGTGGTGCTGGGCCTGACTGCCAGTGGCGTGCCCGGGCCAGCGGTGCGCGACGTGACCGGTCAACCCGTGTCTGGTGTGGAATTGCAGGCGCGGGCGGTCTCAAGCCTGCTCAGCCCACCGTTTACCTCGATGCCGCTTTGGACCATCGCGCTGGTCGGGGTACTGGCCGCTGTCTCCGCCGCGCTGGCCGGGGGGTTGTGGGGCTTCTGGATCGCGCTCCTGGCCCTGGCTCTGTCTGTGCCCTACTGGCTGTTCAACACGCTGTTGCCCGGCGTCACGCTGTCGATGTGCGCGGTACTGGGCAGCGGGCTGGTCATGCTGGAACGCTGGTGGGCACTTCGCCATTCCGGCGTACGCGACCCCCTCACGGGCTTCGGCAACCGCCTGGCCTTCACACGCGCCATCGAGGGGCGCTGGCAGGGTCGTCACAACCGCCCGCTGGGCCTACTGCTGGTGGACCTCAGTGGGTTTCGTAAGGTCAATGCGACGTATGGCCACGCCGCCGGGGACGAGTTGCTGCGCGAACTGGCCGGGCGCATCATGGAACACAAACGCCGCGGCGACCTGATCTTCCGCTGGGGGCCGGACGAATTCGCCGTGCTGCTCTACAACATGCCCCCGGCCGAACTGGCGGACCTGACCCGCCGGGTGCAGCTCTCGCTGGATGCCATGTCCTACCGTGACCTGCCCCTGCGGGCCAGCGTCGGCGGAGCCAGCACCGGCCCTGAAATCAACAGCCCCACCGACCTGATTGAGGCCGCCAGCCGCAGCCGTTACCGCATCAAGTACCAGCGCGAGCAGTGGCGGGAGTAACGACTTCTGTACCGACGTCGCGCCGGAGCGTGATGCGTGCGCCCTCGCGGACGAATCCCAGCTGCTCATTCACCGCCAGCATAGGCCGATTGATGCTGTGGTTCCCGGTGCGTGAGCCCGTGAATCCCCGTTCCAGCGCGGCGCGGGCGGCGGCCAGCTTGAGCGCTAACGCAACGCCGTGCCCACGCCATTCCGGCAGGACGCCCGTCAGGCCGTTGTGGAGGATGCCGGGACGGGTGGGGATGGGGACATGCAATTCGCTTATTCCCACCCACTCGCCGTCCGGGGCCACGGCGATAAAAACGCCCTCGGGCAAGAGCTGCACGCCCGCGCGGCGTTGCCAGACCTCGAAGGGCCACACATTGATAGGAGTGGTGCTGGGCACATCGCGCAGCAGGGCGGCCACCAGGGCGTAGAGGCGGCGCTGCTGTGCCTCCCCGAAGCTCCCCAACTCCGAGAGGGGCTGGATTGTGATGCCCGCCGCTGCCACCCGCGCCTCGGTTTCGGCGAATCGGGCAAAGTCCAGTGTCCGCAGATCCAGCGTGCTGTGCCACATGCGGTCATGCTCGGCGTATCCGCGTGCCCGCAAGAAGCGGTGCTCCCACCAGTCCTCATGGACATGCGAGACAAGAACGCTGGCGCCGTGGGTCAGAGCGTGTTCCTCTGCCAGTCTCAGCAGCGTTGCGGCCAGCTCACCGCCCGCCTCGTCCGGACGGGTGCGAATCAGGACTTCCAGCCAGCCGGGATGCCCGTCCATGCGCGGCACGCCTGTTTCAGCCAGGCCCACGATCTCGCCGCCACGCAGGGCCAACAGCTGACGGTGCGGTTCGCCGGGTGTCCGGCCGGCCTCCAGGCGCTCCAGATCCTCCACCGATCTGGGCGCGTCGGGGTGGGCGGCACTCAGAAAGTCGGCCAGCTGGGGGAAATCGGCGGCGCTTCCCTCTCGGAAGTGCAGGTCTGGCAAGCTGGGTGCGGAGAAGGGGTCGGTGTGTTCCATGCGTGAAGAGAACACAGGGGCGTCCGGCGTACATCAGCCAATCGGCGGATACGCGGCAGAAAAAACCCTCTCCTATTTGCGGAGAGGGACTCAAGGGGAACGGCAGGTTTCCTAGACGGCCAGCCCCTCGGCATGCGCGCTGACCGCCCGGGTGGCGTACTTGCCGGGAGGCAGGGTGATCAGCGAGGCGTCGTTCTCGCCGAACTCGTCCACCCAGCCCACCTCGTCCAGGGCCTTCTTCCACGCGCCGATGCTCTCGTTGCGGTAGATCGAGTATGCCGCCATCCCGATCTCAGGCCCCCCACGCGCGATCACGCTCTCCACCCAAGCCCACTTGGCCGACACGTTTCGCAGTTCAGCGGTGCGGCGCAGTTCCTTTTGAATCCGCTTGAGCCGCGCCTCGATCACCCCCACGCCTGCGAAGGGATCGGCAAAGTGAGGCGTGTGACGCTTGGGCACGAAGGGCGAGATGCCCAGGGCGATCCGGTTGATGCCCGCCAACTCCTTGGTGAATGCGATCAGTTCACTGATATCGTCGTCGTTTTCCGGCCCCAGTCCGATCATCATGTAGACCTTGAGACCCGAGAAGCCCAGGTCACGGCTGATCTGCGCGGTCTTCAGCAGGTCCTCGGTGGTGATCCCTTTCTTGAGCCAGCGGCGCAGGCGTTCGCTGGGGGCGTCGGACGCCACCGTGAAGGTCCGCAGACCACCCGCCTTGAGAATCTCGGCCAGCTCGGCGTCCACCGTGTCGGCACGGATGCTGGACACGCCCAGCTTGACCCCGCGCTCGGTCAGCGTGCGCCCCACAAACTTGGTGTGCGGAAAGTCCGAGAGGGCCGCGCCCACCAGGCCCACCTTCTGCGCCCAATCGGGAATCACGTCCAGCAGCTCCTGACCGCCGTTGTTGCGGTTGGGGCCGTACATGGTGCGTGCCAGACAGAAGGTGCACGGGCGCGGACAGCCGCGCTGGGCTTCCACCAGGAACATATTGCTCAGCTCGCTGTGCGGCGTAACGATCTGGCTGTAAGCCGGCAGGAGTTCCTTGGGCGCGGTGGCCCACGTCGGCTCGTGCGTGTGCCGCGCGGGCAGAAAAATGCCGGGCATTCCGTCGATCAGGTCGTAGAAGTCCTCGCGGGAACTGGCCTCGCGCAGCGCGTCCGAAACGACCGGGACAATTTGTTCGCCGTCGCCGATCACGATCACGTCGGCGAAGGGGGTCAGGGGATACGGGTTGGAGGAGGTCAACGGCCCGCCGATCATCACGATGGCGTCGGTATTGTCGCGCTCCTCGCGCAGCGGACGCAGGCCCGCCACATCGAGCATGCGGATGATATTGGTCAGGTCCAGCTCGAAGGACACGCTCATGGCGAACAGCTCGCAGTCCCCGGCCTCGCGCCCGGTTTCCACCGTGGGGAGGGGCTGACCCAGCTTCTCGAAGGCCTCCACATCCTCGGGCAGGAAGGCCCGCTCGCAGGCCACCCCTTCCTCGTTGTTGAACATGCGGTAGATGACCTGATACCCCAACGAGGCCATGCCCACGCTGTAGCGATTGGGAAAGGCCAGCGTGACCCGCACCGGGGCATGCTTGAACATCGTGCCCGTTTCATCGTCCAGCAAAGGTTTAATCGTATTGCGCCAGTAACTCAAAACTCCTCCGGGGTGTGCGCGCAGCGGCCCCGGAAATGGCTCGGAGTCAGCACAGAGACGGGCGCGTCACAGCCGCACAGTATACCGCGTCTGGACCTGGGAAATGGGGCCTGGACCGTGAATGGCGGGCGCCTGGGAAAGGGGTTACTCCTGAGCTTTCTTGGTCCCGGCTTTCCCCTTTGCCTTCACCGTCTCACTGAAACTCGGGACCCTGTCCCCGAAGAGAGCGTAGGCGTCACAGCGCTCGCGCAGAACGCACACGCCGCACTTGGGACGGCTCCACTGGCAGACCTGCTGGCCGTGCCTGAGCAGGTTCAGGTGCAGTTCGTACAGGAATGGCGGTTCCCCGGGCAGCACCTTCAGGAGCGCGCGGTGGGCGGCCTGCTCACCCATCAGCGGAATGGCCCCGACACGGGTGGTGATGCGGTGGACGTGGGTGTCCACTGGAAAGACCGGGTGGGCGTAATTGAACAGCAGCACCAGACTGGCTGTCTTGACCCCGACGCCGGGCAGATCGGTCAGCCATTTCAGGGCGTCCTTGCTGGGCATGTCGCGCAGGAATTCCAGGTTGTAGCCGCCGGGCGAATCACGGATGCGGCGCAGAGTTTCCTGAATACGCGGAGCCTTGCTCTCGGGGTAATTGCTGCGGCGGATGGCATGAGCCACCCTTTCGGTTGGCGCGGCGATGATGGCGTCCCAGTCGCCGATCTCGCACAGCTCGTCGTAGGCGGCGGCCTCGTCCTGCCAGGTCGTGCGCTGCGACAGGATGGTGCTGATCAACTCATGCATCGGCTCGCGCCGGGGATCGAGGTGCCGGTCGCCGTACTCGGCATGCAACTCGCTCTTCATCCAGCGCAGCAGTTCAGCCCGCTCTTCTTCAGGGCGGGCCGCGTTCAGGACGGGTTCGGCTGTCATCGTCCCTGTCAGCTGTTGGGCGTCTCATCTTCTTCGACTGCGTCCCGGCTGCCCTCGGCGGGGCCGTCCTTGTCGGCAGGATCAAAATTGGGGGCCTTGCCCCGGTCCTGCTCGGGGATCGGCTGGCTCTGGCCCTCGGCGGGAGACTGGTTGGCGGGATCGTAACCTGGCTTGACGTCGTCGCTCATGCCGTCCAATCTGCGCGTCTGGCCCTGCCCCTGAGCGCGAACGGGCTAAAGAGGACTTTAGGCAGAGGCGTGGGGGCAAAAAACCGGGCCTCCCAGTGATAGGAGGCCCGGAGCGTTGTTTCGCTTGAATCGTTCAGGCGACTTGCTTTTTCTTACCCGTCGCGGCGGCGGCATTCTGATCCTGGCCCAACGCCTGCACTTCCTTCATGCGGAAGATGACCAGGCTGCCCACGAAGGTGCAGGTGACCATGCCGTGCGCATTCAGCAGGCTCAGAGCGCTCATCACGTCTTCGCGGGTCATCCGCAGCTGCTCGCTCATATACAGGGCGCTGTCGGCGCGGCCTTCCAGATAATCGCGGACCTTCTTGGCGTCACTGGTTAGCGGAGTGGCAGGCACGTCGGCCAGACCGGGATCGGCCAGACCGTACACGGCGCGGGTGCCGGTCCCGGGCAAGCGACGGACCCGGCCCTGATCGAGCAGGCTCGCCAGAGCGGCGCGCAGGTGAGAAAGGGCCAGACCGGTGGTCTTGGCCAGTTCGGTTTCAACCCATTCAGGTTTGCTGTCCAGGGCGCTCAGCACCAGCTTTTCGTTGGCGCGGCGGGTTTCCTGCAGATCTTCGAGGGTGGGGGGATTAAACATTCAGTGTCCTCCGGACGGGAATTTCAGCAGCGGCGCATCAACCATTCCCAGAGCACCGTCACAAATTCCAAAGAAGCGGTTCTTCGTGTGGATCGACCCAATACAACACTAGTCGTCAATGATGGCGGCGTGGATGCGCTCCTGGGCGCAACTTTCCTATTGTCACATACTTTTTCTCATCTTGGATGAGGGTTAGGGGTGATGACCTTGAGACATTGGGGTGCCATGGAGCGATAAGGCGGCAATGCCAATTGACAGTTGAGTCAAGGAAGCCATACTCTATAGTCAAGGAGGATTGACATGACGCTCATTCTGTCTTCGTCTGAACCGCTCTCACGGCGCGGTGGTCCGGCTTCACCTCACTCGGAAAAGGTGATCCGGCTCTTTTCTGCCGTCGCAGCAGCCACCAAGAGTGTGGCTCTGACAATGTTGCACGGTGTTTTTTTAACCCCATGCCTCCACAAGTCAACCGTTCCACCTTTTCAGGTCGTCAAAAGATTACGACAGAGCACCGCATTCCAAGATCAAGGAGGCTTGACATGACCCCACAGCCCTCTCGCTCCCTTCTTCCGCGGGGCACCCGGGAG
Source organism: Deinococcus humi (assembly GCF_014201875.1). Classification (NCBI taxonomy): domain Bacteria; kingdom Thermotogati; phylum Deinococcota; class Deinococci; order Deinococcales; family Deinococcaceae; genus Deinococcus; species Deinococcus humi. The sequence goes on from NZ_JACHFL010000002.1 coordinate 370,826, forward strand.
CAGCAGGTGGGGCGCCTGTCGCTCGTCATGGCCCTGACTGGAGGGGGGCTTGCCGTACTGGGTGCCGTGCTGGTGGCCGTGGGCCAGGGTGGGCAAGGCGAACTGTTCAGCCTGGTCAAGGGAATGGGCTTCGGCATCCTCTCGGCGCTGCCGCTGTTTTTCGCCGCGCTGACTGTCCGGGCCGTGCTGTTGATGGACGAGTACATGCGCGCCCTGCAGATGCAGGCCACCAGCATCGCTTTCCTGATCACGATGGTGGTGGCGGGCGGACTGATCGCCATGGAAGCGGCCTTCAAATTTCAGACCCCCTCCTTTGTTTACTACGCCGTGGGCATGCTGAGCTGGGCCGTGGTCTCGGCGGTGTTAGGCCTGCGAAACCGGGAGGCGTAAGGACTGTGGACAACCACATTCGCCGCCTGCGTACGGCGCGGCAGTGGACCCAGGCGGACCTGGCCGCCGAACTCGATGTCAGCCGCCAGACCGTCAACGCGCTGGAAACCGGCAAGTACGATCCCAGCCTGCCGCTGGCCTTCCGCATCGCACGGCTGTTCGGGAGGACCATCGAGGAGATTTTCACGGACCCGGACCGGCCCAGAGAATCCACCGCGCCTGCCCCCCCCGTCAAGGAACCGGGCTATGACCACCAGACCCGCGTCGCCACCGCCCTGAACGAACTGGACATCCTGCGTGAGCTGGGCGAACAGGGCTGGGAACTGAGTGGGGTAGAACTGGGCGAACTGTCCTTCCGCCGCGCTGCCAGCCTGCCTGACGCTCCTCCCCGCTGGCTGTACCAGCGCCTCAGTGGGGCGCTGAGCGTCGGCCAGCGCAATGAACTGTTGCAGCAGGGCTGGACGCCAGTGGACGGCTCGCCGGGCGCCGTCCATTACTTCAAGCGGCCCCTGCCGTAAAGGTCTGCGGCAACCCACTTTCCTCCATGCGCGTATTGCTCCACAGGAGACCCATGACCCAACCCCAGACCATGTTGGATATCGATAACGTGACCAAGACCTACGGCAAGTTCACGGCCCTCAAGGGTGTGTCCCTGCGTGCCCCGGAAGGCGAAGTGTTCGGCCTGCTCGGGCCCAACGGCGCCGGTAAGACCACGTTGCTGCGGATTCTCGCCACCCTGTTGCAGCCCACTTCCGGCACGGCGGCGGTGGCCGGTTACGACGTGCTGCGCCAGCCCGAGGAAGTGCGACGCCGCGTGGGCGTGGTCAACGGCGGCATGGGCCTGCCCGCCCGCCTGACCGGGCGCGAGGTTCTGCGTTCTTTTGCCGGGCTGTACGGCATGGGCCGCGCCCAGACCGAGACCCGCATTGCCGAGCTGGACGCGCAACTGGAACTGGGACGCACCCTGGATGTGCGCGCCGGGGACTACAGCACCGGAATGAAACAGAAGGTGGTGATCGCCCGCGCCGTCATTCAGGACCCACCCGTGCTGATTCTGGACGAAGCGGCCAGCGGCCTGGACATCTTCGCCCGGCGCACGCTGCTCGATTTTGTCCTCGCCACCCGTGCGCCGGGGCGGCTGACCCTGTATTCCACCCACGTCATGTCCGAGGCCGAGGAGGTCTGTGACCGCGTGGCCATCCTGCACGAGGGGCAATTGCTGACGGTGGGCCGCATCCCTGACATTCTCGGGCAGACCGGGCAGGCCAATCTGGAACGCGCCTTCTTCTCGCTGGTGCGTGGGGGTGAGCAGCGTGCGGTCTGAGGGGCGCCCTTCTCAGGGCATCCGCTCGAACATGGTCTGGCGGATCGCCACCCGCGATCTGCTGTCTACCCTGCGGGACCGCCGCACCCTGAGCGCCACCATTCTCATGCCGTTGATCCTGATTCCAGCGCTGTCGCTCGGCCTGCCCCTCCTGCTGGGCAGCTTTATCGGTGGGCAGCAGCAGGAGCGGCAGAAGGTGGGCGTGGTGGGCACCCTGCCCCAGGAGTTACGCACCGCACTGGAGCAGGATGAGAAGGTCAATGGCAAGACGGTGCGCGCAGGCGTCACCCTTGTTTCCGTCAAGGACCCGACACAGGCGGTGCAGTCCGGCGATGTGGAGGCCGCGATCCAGGCGCCTACAGCGCTGCCCACCCGCGCCGGAGAGGGCAGCGCCGCGCTGGAGGTCTACGCCAAGCTCAGCAGCTTGCGGGCTCAGGCCGGGGCCTACGGCAAAGTGCAGGACGTGGTAGACAGCTACAACCGCACATTGACCCTGGACCGCTTGGAGGGCCTGGGCCTCGGCGCGGACACCCTGACGCCCGTGACCATCAAATCCATTGACGCCAGCCCCGCGCAGGAGCAGCGCAGCGGACAACTGGCCTTCCTGATCCCTTTCCTGATGCTCCAGTTCATCCTGTCGGGCGGTATGGCCACCGCCATCGACGCCACCGCCGGGGAGAAGGAACGCGGCACCCTGGAAAGCCTGCTGGTCTCTCCGGTGCGCCGCGCCGAGGTGGTCACCGGCAAGTTGCTGGCGACCACCATCACGGCCCTGACCAGCGCGTGCTTCAGCGTGGTGGGCTTCGTGATCAGCGGGCTGGTGGCCGCCATGTTCGTGAACAACAGAGACGGCCTGGGGGCGGAGATCACCAGCTCAATGGGTGGACAGCTGACCCTGACCCCCGGTGGCACGCTGGGCATGCTGGGGCTGGCCGCCAGCGCCGCCCTGATCATCAGCGCCGTCCTGATCGCCATTGGCATTTACGCCCGCAGTTTCAAGGAGGCGCAGACGTACATCGCCCCGCTGACGTTGGTGATCGTGCTGCCCGCCGTGATGCTGCAATTCGCCGATTTCCTAACCCTGAACACCGCCGTGTACGCCGTGCCGCTGTTCGGGTCGATGGTCTCCATCCTAAACATCGTCAAGGGCGCGGCGCAGGCGGACCAGATCCTGCTCGCCATCCTCGCCAACCTGATCGGCGCGGCCCTGCTGTCGCTGCTGGCCCTGCGCTCGTTCGGGCGGGAGGAAGTGATCTTCAGGAATTGAATGGACGAAAGCTCGGGCCGCCTCCCACGCACTTCAGCTTGAACGCGCGGGAGGCGGCCCGCTTTTCGGGTGCGGACTTTACCGCTGCCCGGCCCAGAAAGCGTCAAGCGCCGCCTTGACCTCCGGCATCTTCTCGAACTGCGGCAGGCCATCAGTGCCCTCGATCCGTACGGCCCTCACGCCGTCCTGCTGCGTGAACTGTTGCAGGCGGTCAAAGCTGACGAAGCCGTCCTGGTCGTAGAGGACGATTACCGGAATGGTCAGCTTGCTGTACAGCTCACCGTAAGCGTCATCAGTAAACAGCTGTCCACTGATGAAGTACACCGGGGCGTACTTCGCACCCGGCTGGCGGCTGGTGTCCAGCGAGTACGCCACCAGTCCGCTCTCCACTGGTCCCCGGAACGAGCGACTCAGGAAGAATTCAATGCTGGGTTTCGTCCGCAGCGCAGCGTACAGCGGCGTGCTGACCGCGTTCAGCCGGTCATACAGTTTCCTGCCGCCGTCTTCCGCATTGGCCTCCTGCGTGCCGCCGCGCGGTTGACCCAGGCCGCTGGGGCTGATCAGCGCCAGACTGCGGATACGCGGCTCACTCAGCGCGGCGCGGGCGGCGAACTCGCTGCCCAGGCTGAGGCCCACCACGTCCACCTCTGTCCCGATTTGCGCCACCAAGGCATTCAGGGAACGGGTCATCAGCTCCTTGGTGTACGTCGTGTCCGGGCGGGCGCTGCTGCCAAATCCAGGCCACTCCAGCGCGTAGACCGGGCGGGTGCCCACGTAGGCGTCCCACACCGGTTTCATCTCGTAGGCGCTGGCGGCGGCGTTCACGCTGGGGGTCAGCACCAGCGGGCGGCCCTCACCGCGCGTGTCGGCGTAGTACGCCACCTGTCCGAAGCCAGGCAACTCTAGGTATTTCCGCTCGCCGCTCACGGCAGGCCGCAGGTCGGCGGTGGCCCTGGCGTCTGGCACGGCCGCCGTGGTGGCCGTGGGAGCGCAGGCGGCCAGGCCGACGGCCACCGCTCCGGCCAGCAGGATCAGGGCGACGGTCTTGCGGTTGATCTTCATCCTTTTATCCTGATCGGCGGGGAGAGAAACTGTCTGTTTGCCGCCGTACGGTTCCCTTCACGTTCGGCCACTGCTGTTTCGGCCCGTCTGTGTTCCGGGCCGCTAGACTGCGGCCTGATGCGTCCTGACCTGCTGTCCCGCGTGCTGTCGCTGTTGCCCGATTCCGGGACACGCCCCGAATACCAGCAGTACCACGAGATGTTGCGCGATTACCCCCAGCGCGGTGGCAAGGGCATTCGCAGCGAACTGTTGCTGGCCAGTGCCCGCGCGCACGGCGTTGGCCAGGAGACCCCGGAGTGGGAGGCGGCCCTGTGGCTGGCCGCCGCGCTCGAACTGTTCCAGAACTGGGTGCTAATCCACGACGACATTGAGGACGACTCGGAAGAAAGGAGAGGTCAGCCCGCGCTGCACCGACTGCACGGCGTGCCTCTGGCGATCAACGCCGGGGACGCCCTGCACGCCTACATGTGGGCCGCCGTCCACCGCGCGGACGTGCCCGGCACCATGCCTGAGTTCCTGAACATGATCCACCACACCGCCCAGGGTCAGCACCTGGATCTGTGCTGGGTGGAGGACCGCCGCTGGGATCTGGTGGAAGACGATTATCTGGAGATGGTGCGCCAGAAGACCGCCTACTACACGGTGGTCATTCCGTTGCGGCTGGGGGCACTGGCAGCGGGTGTGGCGCCGTCCGAACAGTTCACTCCGGCAGGGCTGGCCCTGGGGACGGCTTTCCAGATCCGGGACGATGTCCTGAATCTGGCGGGCGACGCGGCCAAGTACGGCAAGGAAATCGGTGGCGACCTGCTGGAGGGCAAGCGGACCATGATCGTGCTGCACTGGCTCCGAACGGCCCCCGATGCCCAGCGGCAGGCTTTTCTCACCCAGATGGGCCTCAACCGCCCGGACAAGGATCTTCAGATGGTTGCTGACATTCACCGCTGGCTGCTGGAGAGCGGCAGTGTGAACTATGCCCAGGACTACGCTCATGCCCAGGCTGAGGAGGGGCTGGCGCTGCTGTCGCAGGCTTTCCAGCACGCACCAGACCAGGTGGCTGCAGCCGAGATGCTGGCTGCCATGCGCGAACTGGCCACGCGTGAGGCCTGAAAGATAAAGACCCTGTCAATTGCGACGCGAATCGTGGGACCGGAAATTTATCGGCTGGAACAGCGTTGAAGCAGCTCTTAACGCACGGCTCTCACAGGGCCACGCGTCCAGTATTTACAGACCTCACCACCAACCTAACGCTCGTTAGGTAAACTGGGGGTATCTCAGGAGGTACTTCCTATGACCCAATCCAACAGCCACATTGCACCGAATGAAACCGCCGAGCAGCACGCCGCCTTCGAGGCCCGCATTGAGCGCGGTGAGAAGATCGAGGCTGGCGACTGGATGCCTGCCGAGTACCGTCGTCAGCTGATTCGTATGATCTCGCAGCATGCGCACAGCGAGGTGGTGGGCATGCTTCCCGAGGGCGAGTGGATTACCAGCGCCCCCACCCTCAAACGCAAGACCATTCTGATGGCCAAGGTGCAGGACGAGGCCGGGCATGGGCAGTACCTCTATCACGCGGCCGAGACGCTGGGGGCCACCCGCGAGGACATGATCGACGCGTTGCTGACCCGCCGCGCCAAGTACAGCTCCATCTTCAACTACCCCACCATGAGCTGGGCCGACGTGGGCATGATCGGCTGGCTGGTGGACGGCGCGGCCATCAAGAACCAGACCATGCTGGCCGGCGCCAGCTACGGTCCCTACAGCCGCGCCATGGTGAGGATCTGCAGCGAGGAAACCTTCCACCACAAGCAGGGCAAGGAGATGATTGTGGCCTACGCTCAGGGCACGCCTGACCAGCGCGAGATGGCTCAGGACGCCCTGAACCGCTGGTGGTGGCCCGCACTGATGATGCTGGGGCCGCACGACGCCGACAGCCCCAACACCGGCATCATGAGCCGGTGGGGCGTGAAGCTCAAGACCAACGATGAGGTGAGGCAGGAGTTCATCAACGAACACGCTCCCGAACTGCTGGAGGCCGGGCTGACCATCCCCGATCCCGACCTGCATCAGGACGAGAACGGCAACTGGAAACACGGCCCGATCAACTGGGACGAGTTCTGGGCTGTGATCAAGGGCGAGCGTGGTCTGGGTCAGGAACGTCTGGCCACCCGTCAGGCCGCCCATGATGATGGGGCCTGGGTCCGCGAGGCGTTGCAGGCGTACACGGATCGGCAGCGGGCCGTGGCGGCGGACTGAAACCGGGAGGTGGGGGGGCCACCAGCCCCTTCCTGTTCGACCCTTCTGCCTCGCTCCACACGCCCAACCAAAGGACATCCATGACCCAAGTTCATCCCGAGACCCAGTGGCCACGCTGGGAAATTTTCAAGCAGGACAGCGAGAAACGTCCGTATCAGGCAGTGGGGAGCGTCCATGCCGGCGATCCTGATCATGCCCTGTTGACTGCCCGCAACGTGTTCGTGCGTCGCCCCGCCGCCGTCAGCCTGTGGGCGGTGCGCGAGGCCGACATCCTGATCGCCACGCCGGAAGAGGCCGCGTCTCGTCCGGAATTGTTTCAGACGCCAGGTGAGGCCGAGACCTACCACGTGGGTGTCAAGAAGTCCCACAAGCGCAGCATGACCTTCGTCGATCTGGTGGGGACGGTGGACGCCAGCGGCCCCGGCGACGCCCTGCGACAGGCAAAGGAACAACATGCCGACGCTCTGGCGTGGCTGGTCTTTCCCTCCTCGGCGATCGTCCGCACAGATGACGATCCTGGCACTGTGGAAAGCTGGTTTGCTCCGGCCAGGGACAAAACCTACAAGCAACAGCAGTATTACGGCGTGATCGGCAAGCACGTTGGCGAGCTGAAACGCAGTGGGCGCATGCCTGGCCGCGCCACCGAGGAAGCACCTGGGGCCGGTCACAGGGGCGATGACCATCCACACGACGCGTTCCCTGCCGAACAGACCGCGCATGAGGTGAAGCGATGACCGCGTCCGTCCCCGTCCTTTCTGACACGCAGCAGGTGGTCCTGATCCGCAAGCTCACGGCCCTGGCCGACGATGAGATCATCCTGGCGCAGCGCGGCGGTGAGTGGACCGGCCACGCCCCGATTCTGGAAGAGGACATTGCGCTGGCGAACATCGCGCAGGACGAGCTGGGTCACGCGGGGCTGTATCTGGAACTGCGCCGTGCGCTGGACGGCCATGATCCGGACGCGCTGGCCTTCACCCGCAGCGCCGACGAGTTCACATGTGCCCGCTTCGTGGAACTGCCCAAGGGTGACTGGGCCTTCACCATGCTGCGCCAGTATCTATATGACGCCTACGAGGCGCTGTGGCTGGACGCGGCCCGCCAGAGCAGCTATGAGCCGCTGGCCGAGGTAGCGAACAAGGCCTTCCGCGAGGAACGCTTCCATCTGCAGCACACCGCTCTGTGGGTGGAACGGCTGGCGCTGGGCACCCCGGAAAGCATGCGCCGCACGCAGGCCGCCCTCAATGCCCTGTGGCCGTTTGTCGGACAGCTCTTTCAGCCGGTGACGGGTGAGGACGAATTGCTGGCGGCGGGTGTGCTGCCTGACCTGGATGCCGTCAAGACCCGCTGGGACGGTCTGGTTCTTCCTCACCTGACCGTTCAGTGCGGCCTGAGCCTGCCACCCGCTGGAGCCGAGCAACCCGGACGTGACAGCCACACCGAATATCTCGTGCCACTGCTGGAGGAGATGCAACGGGTGTACCGCGCCCACCCCGACGCGGAGCTGTGGTAAGCGCCCTCTGAGCCAATCTAAAGGAGTCAACATGACTGCCCCCCAATCCCAACTCACCCCGCAAGCCATCTGGGCCGCGCTGGACGGGGTCCCAGATCCCGAAATCCCCGTTGTGTCCGTGACCGACATGGGCATGGTCAGGGACGTGCAGATCGGGGAGAGTGGCGCGGTGACGGTGACGTTCACCCCCACCTTCAGCGGTTGCCCGGCCCTGCACGTGATCCGCGACAGCATCGGGCAGGCGGTGCGTGAGCTGGGGGCGTCGGCGGTGGAGGTCAGGAGCACCCTGACGCCGCCGTGGACGACGGACTGGATCAAGGACGACGCCCGCGAACGCCTGCGCCAGTACGGCATCGCCCCGCCCGCCCCTGCCGAGGACGGCCTGATTCAGCTCCAGGCCGACGCCACCCGCTGCCCCCGGTGCGGAAGTTTCGATGTGCGGATGACTGGCAGCTTCGGCCCAACCCTGTGCAAGCGGCTGTATGTCTGCGAGGCGTGTAAGGAACCATTTGAGGGCTTCAAGAGCATGTAGGACCTTTGAAGGCACAGAATGAATGCGCCCTCCTCATTTGCGAGGAGGGCGCATTCATTCTGTGCTCCTGTCTCAGGCCACGCCCTTCAAAGCCCCGTCCAGCAACAGATCCAGCCGCTGCTCGGTAAAGGGACGCTTGCCTTCCACCAGGCCGTTCTGCCCGGCATGCAGGTGCCAGTGCTTGCTGCCACCCATCAGGCGCAGGCTGACCCCTTTCAGGTCTGCGTGCCGGGGGCTCACCGCCGCCACGATCAGGGGTTGTCCGGCCACACCCACGCTCACGCTCATTACAGTGGTGGGCAGGTCGTAGGGACGCTCCATGCGGTAGATGTAGTCGGGGAAGTCGGCCACCTTCTCGAAGGTCAGCCCACGTGCGGCGGCTCCGGCCTCCAGCCAGCCGAGCAATTCCATCCACTGCGTATACAGCGCCGAATCGGATACGTGTGCCATGTTGTGGGGCAGCATAGCGCAGCCACCAGGCGTTTCTGCAGAGGCGAAGGAAAAAGGAACGGAGGCGCAAGAGGAAACCATGCGGCGAATCATCGTGATCGGCACCACCGGCAGTGGCAAGACCACCCTGGCGCAGGCTGTTGCCGCCAGACTCGGCCTGCCGCACGGCGAGCAGGACAGTTGGAACCATCTGGCCGGCTGGCAGGAGGCGCCGCTGTCCCAGTTCCGCGCGGCGGTGGAGACCTTCACCGCCCAGCCCGCCTGGGTGATGGACGGCAACTACACCAAGGCGCGGGATATAGGCTGGGCGCGGGCCGACACGCTGGTGTGGCTGGATTACCCTGGGCAGGTGGTGTTCTGGCGCGTGCTCAGCCGAACGTTCCGGCGGGTGCTGGGCCGACAGGAGTTGTGGAACGGTAACCGCGAGACCTGGCGAGGAGCCGTGCAGGCCGACGCGCCGCTGCGGTGGCTGTTCAGAACGCACTGGCGCCGGCGCCGGGAAACGCCGGGGCTGGCCGCCAGTTACTCGAATCTGACCCTGATCCGCTTGCGCTCCCCGCGCGAGGCGCAGCGCTGGCTCCAGAGCCTCACTCCTGCAGGAGAATCCGCCCGCCCGCCGCGTCCAGCGTGACCTTACCGCCGCGTAAACCTTGTCCGCTCAGGGCATCGCGCCACTCGCCCGCAGGCAGGGTCAAGCTGACGTGATGGGCCTCTGGCCGGCGACTGGCCAGCACCACGGCCCGCTCCGTGCGCCCGTCGCGGTGCGTGTACTCGCGCAGAAAGGCTATAGCGTCAGCCTCGGCGTGCAGGAAGCTCAGCGAACCTTCCTGCAAGACGTGGGTCTGGCGGCGCAGGTGGATGAGCGCCCGCACCCTGGCGCGCAGCTCTGCATCCCACTTTGCCTCGTCCCAGGGCATCGGCTCGCGGCACCACGGCATGTTGCCGGGGCGGCTCTGGGTCACGCCTACCTCTGAACCGTAATACGTGCACGGCACGCCCGCATAGCCCATCAGCAGCGTGCAGGCCGCCAGAAATTTGGTGCGGTCATTCCCGACGCGGAACATGGCCCGGCCGATGTCGTGGGATTCGAGCAGGTTGAACATGCTCAGCGCCACCTGCGGCGGCAACGCGTGGTAGGCGTCCCACAGGATGTCGGCCAGTTCGGTGCCGTCCAGGCGGCTGGGTTCGCCGTAGTACGTGGCGCCTGCGATCCACTGCACCACCGGCAGACCGAAGCCGTGGTAGTTCATGCTGGCGTCCTCGCCCGTGCCGTCCAGCGCATGTTCGGGGTCGTAGAAGCGTTCGCCGAATACGTAGGCGTCGGCCCGTTCCTCGCGCGCCGCCCGCTTGAGGATGCGGTGCAGCGGCAGGTTGTCCTCGTCGGTGCCGCCTGCCCCGATCATGTGGGCCACGTCCAGTCGCCAGCCGGAAGCGCCGCGCCGCAGCCAGTGGCGCACCACACTTTCCTCGCCGTCCAGAAACTCCTGCGCCGCGTATTCGTTGCGGTAGTCGATCTTGGGCAGCGTCGGCACGTCGAAAAACGAATGATAGGGAGGCTTGCCCGCCTCGTCGCGCCAGCTGAACAGGGCACGCTGCGGCGAGCTTTCATCGTCCAGCGCCGCCTGAAACAGCGCATTCTCGTTGCCCATGTGGTTGAACACGCCGTCCAGCACGATATGTATCCCCGCCGCGTCAGCCGCTGCCGTCAGCTCATCCCAGGCCACGTCGCCGCCCAGATGCGGATCGACGTGGCGGTAGTCGGTGATGTCGTAGCGGTGGTTGCTGGGCGAAACGAAGATGGGCGTCAGCCACAGCGCATTCACGCCCAGATCGCTCAGGTAGGGCAGCGCCTGTGTCACCCCGTTCAGATCGCCGCCGTAGTGACCGTGAATGTCGCCCCAGGCGTCCACGGGCTGGTCCCAGGGCACATGTTCTACCTCGCGCCCCGCATAGATGTATTCGCCAGTCTGCACGTCATTGCCCGGGTCGCCGTTGCGGAAGCGGTCCGGGAAGATCTGGTAGAAGACGCACTTCCAGGCCCATTCGGGGGCCACGTAGCCGGCCAGATACTGGAACCAGTTGCGGAAGCCCCGGCGGGTGTGGTGCAGGCCCAGCGCCGTCAGATTCAGATGATCGTCCGGCAGGTTCAGCTGCCAGGCGTAGCGCACCCGTGAGTCGTGGACGGGCAGTTCGGCCTCAAACCAGCGTCCTTCGCCCTCCATACCCGTGATTTCATGTGCCCCGGTCAGTTCGATTTCACCCACGCGCACGAAGCGCAGGCCCACGGACTGCACGGGCAGGGTGGTTCTCAGCCTGAGCCGGACGGTTTCGCCCTTGGCAGCGCCAAGGCGTTCGGTGTAGGCAGGGGTGTGGTCATGCTGGGCGTTGAGCGTCATAGGGGTCATGTGTCCTCCGAATGGACCGCGCGGCACGGCCTTTCCCGGATGTCTGGGGAAGAGGTCGTGCCGCGCGGCGGGCAAGCGTTGCCTGTGGGTTGTGTACCGTCTGCCCAACAGTCTGGCGGCGTATGCGCCACAGGTCAAGCCTGCTTCAGCTTGCAATCCTGCTTTCTACATGTAACACTCTCTCTGTTCAAAAACTCTACAGGTGGCAGTCGTTCGCAGGTCAGACCTGACGGCTGAAAGGAGGTCTGCCTCTGCTCCAACCGATTGCCAGCGCCCGTGTTGTGGACGTGGTGCGAGATCAGCTTCGTTCCGCGATCCTGGCCGGAGAGCTCGCCCCGGGGTCCCGCCTGAGCGTGCCGGAACTTGCCCGCCAGCTGGGCGTCAGCCGCTCGCCGGTGCGCGAGGCGGTGCTGCTGCTGGTGGGCGAGGGACTGGCGGTGGAGCAGTCGCGCCGGGGCGTGGAGGTCGCGCGGCTGGAACTGTCTGACGTTCTGGAGCTCTACGAATTACGGATGGCGCTTGAAAGTCTGGCCGCTCGCCACGCTGCCGAGCGCATGACCCAGACCGATCTGGCGGCGCTGCGCGGCGTGCTGGACGCCCAGGGCGCGGCGGCGGTGGGGGACGCCCGCCGCTACCGCGAGCTGGACCTGCGCTTTCACGAGATCGTCTCGCAGACCTGCGGCAACGCCCGGCTGGCCCGCCACGCTGCCATGCTGGCCCGCGAGATGCGGCTGGCCGGTCCGTTGCTGGTCAACGAGCCCTGGCACCTGCGCCGCAGTCACGAGGAACACCGCACCATTGAACGCGCCCTGCGCCAGCGCGACGGCCCCGCCGCCGAGAGCGCCATGCGCGATCACCTGAGCCGCGTGGCCCAAAGCGTGCGTCACCACCACACTCCACCAAATCCCTGACCTCAACTGCCGACACTGAGCTCGGCCTCACAAGGAGAACCACATGCGTCCATTGAGTCAAAAGACTGTTCTGTTCACCCTCGCCCTCACCCTGGCCGCCACTGCGGGTGCGCAGGACACCATCAAGGTGGGCGCGATCACCTCGGTCACCGGGCGCTTCGCAGAGTTCGGCAAGATGCAGCTCGCGGGCTTCAAGGTGGGCGTGGCGGAAGTGAACAAGCGCGGCGGCGTGCTGGGCAAGAAGCTGGAACTGATCATCGAGGACAACGCCAGCGACGTGAACAAGGGGCTGGCCGCCGCCGAACGCCTGGTGAACGCGGGGGTGCCGCTGGTGCTCAACGAGTACTCCTCCAGCCTGGTCAAGGCGCAGGCGCAGTACCTGGCCCGCCAGAAGGTGCCGAACCTGGTGATCACATCCAGCGGCGACGACATCACCAAGCCGGGCAGCGACTACATCTTCCGCCTGAACCAGCCGGCCAGCGCATATGCCCAGGTGATTCTGGATCTCTTCAAGGCCAATAAGTTCAAGAGCATGGCGATCATCGCCGGGACGGGCTCGTTTGAGAAGAGCGTGGCCGACGCCGCCAACCGCATTGCCAAGGATTTTGGAATCACCGTGGTGGAAGACCAGCGCTACGACAAGGGCCTGACCGACTTCCGCCCGGTGCTCAATCGCATCAAGGCCAAGAACCCCGACGGAATCCTGATGGTCAGCTACGCCGAGGACAGCGTCGCCCTGATGCGTCAGGCCCGCGAGGTGGGCGTCAAGCCACGCCTGTTCGCCGGCGGCGCGGCTGGATTCGCGCTGCCCGATTTCATCAAGGACAGCGGCGCCGCCGCTGAGAACGTCGTGACCGCCACCGCCTGGATTCCGCAGCTGCGCTACGCCGGAACGCAGAAACTGAACGTCGATCTCAAGAAGGCGCTGGGCGGCGAGGACCCCAGCTACCACGCGGCGCAGGCTTACGCGGGCGTGCTGACCGCTGCCGCCGCGATCAACAAGGCGGGCAGCACCGACCGCGAGAAGGTCAAGGCCGCGCTGGGCACGGTCAACCTTCAGACCGCCTTCGGCCCGATCCAGTTCAAGAACTACGACGGGTTCACGAACCAGAACCCGCTGGAAATGGTGGCGCAGCAGGTGCAGAAGGGAGCCTTCGTGCCGGTGTACCCCAAGTCGGTCGTTCCGCGCGCGCTGACCTTCGAGCGCAAGTAAGGTCAACCGGAAGTGGTCCGTGGTGGAGGGCCGGGCGTTTTCCCCACGGACCATTGACCGTTCTTTGAGGAGGAATCCTATGCGTCCAATCCAGACCCTGACCGCCCTCGCCCTTCTTTCTTTCACTCTTGCCTCCGCGCAGGGCACCATCAAGATCGGGGCCGTCACCAGTCTGTCGGGGCGTTTTGCCACCTTCGGGGCCATGCAGCAGGCGGGCTTCAAGGTGGCCGTAGACGAGATCAACGCCAAGGGCGGCATCAACGGTCAGAAGCTTGAACTGCTGCTGGAGGACGATGCCAGCGACACCAACAAGGCGCTGAACGCCGCCGAGAAACTGGTCAACGAGAGGGTACCGCTGGTGATCGGCGCGTACAGCAGCGGGGTCACCAAGCCGCTGTCGCAGTACATGGCGCGGGTCAAGGTGCCGCTGCTCGTGGCCACTGCCATCGACGAGACCATCACCAAACCGGGCAACGCCTACACGTTCCGCGTCAACAACCAGAGCAGCGTCTATACCCGCAGCCTGATTACTGAGCTCAAGCGCATCGGCGGCATGAAGACGGCAGTGGTGCTGACCAGCAACGACGCCTTCGGCAAAAGTGTGCTGACCGACGCCACCAAGCTGCTGCCTGCCGCCGGATTTACCGTGCTGAGCAAGGACACCTACGACAAGGGCCTGACCGACTTCCGCCCGCTGCTGAACCGCTACAAGGGGCAGAACCCCGACGTGGTGATCTTCGCCAGCTACGAGGAGGACGCCGTGGCCCTGGCCAAGCAGGTCAGGGAAACTGGGCTGTCCCCCAGGATGATCGCTGGAATTGCCACCGGTTTTGCCCTCCCCGACTTCCTGAAGGGCGCGGGCAGCACCGCCGAGAACTTCCTGGTCACCATGGTCTGGAACGCCGACGTGAAGTATCCGGGCGCCGCCAGCCTGTACACCCGCCTGAAAACGGCGCTGGGCGGCGAGGAGCCCTCACAACATGCCGCGCAAAGTTACGCGGCGGTGCTCGCCGCAGCCGACGCCATCAAACGCGGCGGCAGCGATCCCGAGAAGGTGAGGGCGGCGCTGGAGAGCACCAAGCTCAATACAGCTTTCGGTCCCGTCACCTTCCGCGACTACGCGGGTTACCAGAACCAGAACAGCGTTGTTGGGCTGATCACGCAGGTGCAGGGCGGCAAATTCGTGACCGTTGGCCCGGCCAGCGCGGCGACCGGGAAAGTCGTCCTGCCCAGGAAGTAGGGGGGACAGGGCAGTCTCTGGCCTGCCGGGTGGCTCCCTCCCATTCCCCCAGCCCTCATGACCGCCCACATTCCACTCAAGGAGCCCAACCAATGGATCAAGTCGCCGTCACGGCGTTTTTTCAAACCCTGGTGCAGGGACTGCTGACCGGGGGGCTGTACGCCCTGATCGGCACCGGCCTGAGCCTGATCTTCGGCGTCATGAAGATTATCAATTTCGCGCACGGCGACTTTCTGGCGATCGGTATGTTCATCACGCTGGCGCTGTTCAAGGCCTTCAACCTTGATCCGTACCTGAGCCTGCTGGTGGCCGCCCCGTTCGGCTTCGCCCTGGGCTACCTCATCCAGCGGTTCGTGCTGGCGCGGCTGGGGGACCGGCTGGGCGAGGGCAGCCTGCTCGCCACGCTGGGACTGGGGCTGATCATCAGCAACACGCTGCTGCTGGGCTTTGGCGCGCAGCCGCAGAGCATCAACGTGCCGTACGCCATCAACACCCTCAAGTTCGCGGGCGTGCAGGTCAGTGTGTCGCTGCTGATCGCCGGACTGGGAACGGTGCTGGCCATCTCGGCGCTGAATCTGGTGCTGTACCGCACCGAACTGGGCCGCGCCATCCGCGCCACGGCGCAAAACCCCCTGGGCGCAGAGTTGCAGGGCGTCAAGACCTCCAATATCCAGGCCATCGTGTTCGGCGTAGGTGTCTCCTTCGCCGCCATCGCGGGCGTGCTGCTGATGCCGCTGCTGTACACCTTTCCCACAGTGGGCGAGAATTACGTGACCAAGGCGTTCATCGTGACCGTGCTGGGCGGCCTGGGCAACCTGCCGGGGGCCGTCGTGGGCGGGCTGGTGCTGGGCGTGATCGAGTCGCTGGGCGCGTTCTACATCAGCAACAACTACCGCGACGCCTACGGTCTGATCGTGTTCCTGCTGGTGCTGCTGCTGCGGCCTGAAGGGTTGTTTGGGAGGACGGTGAAGCGGGTATGACCGCCCTCGCGCCCACCTCCGCCGCGCGTCCCCGCGCGCTGACCTTTGGCAACGTGTGGCTGAGCGCCGTGCTTGTCGCCATCCTGTTCATCTACCCGTTCGTGTTCGGCAAGACCCTGAACTTCGGGATTTCCACGCTGCTGTTCGCCGGTTTCGCCATGAGCTGGAACATTCTGGGTGGCTGGGCCGGGCAGACCAGCCTGGGCCACGCGGCCCTGCTGGGCATCGGGGCTTACAGCATGACGCTGCTGGCGACGCCCGAACGGTTGCCCCCGTTCCTGTCCTCGCCGCTGGCCCCGTGGTGGGGCACGTTGGTCGGAATGGTGGTCGCGGTAGCGGTGGCGGCGGTGTGGGGCTGGTTGACCTTCCGGCTGCAGGGTTCGTATTTCGCTCTATCGACCATTGCGGTGGCGCTCGTCATTCGTCTGATCGCCATCAACTCCAACTGGACCGGTGGTGCGGAAGGGCTGTTCATGCCGGATCTGCCGCGCCCGTTTGGCCTGGATCTGTTTGACCGCAAGGTGGAGTACTGGCTGGCCTTCGCCTTCGTGCTGCTGACCCTGGTCATCACGCACCTGATCCGCCGCTCGCGCATGGGGTACGCGCTGCAGGCCGTGCGCGAGGACGAGGACGGCGCGCGGGCGCTGGGGATCGATCCGGCCCGCATGAAACTGCTGGCCTTCATGCTCAGCGCCGCGCTGATGGCCCTGGGCGGCAGCCTGTACGCCCTGTACCTGCAGGCCTTCGAACCGCACACCATTCTGGAACTGCCCCTGAGCATCCAGATCGCGCTGCTGGCGATCATCGGCGGGCGCACCACCATCCAGGGGCCGCTGATCGGGGCGCTGGTGCTGAGCATCTTCGGTGAGGTCTTCCGCAACGTGTTCAGCAGCGCCAACCTGCTGATCTACGGCGTGCTGATCCTGCTGGTGACGCTGTTCGCGCCCAGCGGCATCATGGGTCTGTTTCAGCGCGCCGGCAGCAAGCTGGGGACGGCGCGATGACGGCGCCTTCCCTGACGAAGCTTCCGGGCGAGCCCGTTCACGCGTCCTCCGGCCCGCCGATCCTGAAGGCCGAGAACATCACCGTGCGTTTCGGCGGGGTGGTGGCGGTTAAGGACATCTCGCTGGCGGTGCGGCCCGGCGAGATCCTGGGCCTGATCGGGCCGAACGGGGCGGGGAAGACCACCCTCTTCAACGCGCTGACCGGCTTCGTGCGTCCCAGCGAGGGGCGGGTGCTGTACAACGGGCGGGACATCACCACCATGCCGCCGCAGGCCCGCGCCAAGCTGGGGATGGCCCGTACCTTTCAGGTCGAGCGCCCCTTCGAGGACCTGAGCGTGCTGGAGAATGTGCTGGTGGCGGCCTTCCTGAAATACAGGGGAGGCCGGGCCGAGGACCACGCCTACGCCGTGCTGGAGCGTGTGGGCCTAGCTGACCGTGCCACCCAGCCTGCCTCGCAGCTGAACCTCGCGCGTCGCCGCCGCCTGGAACTGGCGAAGGTGCTGGCGCTGGAGCCGAAGGTTCTGTTTCTGGATGAGAGCATCGCGGGCCTGAACCCGCCGGGGCAGCAGGAGATGGTGGCGCTGATCCGCACGCTGGCAGGGTCGGGCCTCGCCATCGTGATGGTGGAACACATCATGCACGTGATCATGAGCCTGTCCGATCACGTCATCTGCATGGCTTTCGGCGAGCTGCTGGCCGAGGGCGACCCGCACGCGGTGGCCGCGCACCCGGACGTGATCCGGGCGTATCTGGGGGATGACAATGACTAGAGGGTGGAAGACGCCGCGTCAAACCTTCAAATGGTTTAACCTTCTCGCCGCTCTGTCTTTTGCCATTGTCCAGTTCGCCGGTTTGCCGGTCGGGCTGACAACTCAACCCCCCGGAGGCCACCCATGACCACCCAAACTCACCCCACCCGCGTCGGTTACGTTCCCGGAGAACGCGTGCTGGAAGCCGCCGATCTGGAAGTTGCCTACGGTCAGGTGCAGGTGGTCTTCGGCGTGTCGCTGCATGTGGACAAGGGCGAGCTGGTGGGCCTGGTGGGCGGCAACGGCAGCGGCAAGAGCACCATCTTGCGGGTGCTGTCGGGCATGCTCAAGGCCAGATCGGGAAGCGCCACCTACCGGGGACAGAACCTGAACGCCGTGCCGCCGCACCGCATTACCGATATGGGTGTGGCGCATGTGCCGATGGGCCGTCAACTGTTCGGGCAGATGACCGTTGAGGAAAACCTGATCATGGGCGCGTACCTGCCGCGCACCAAGAAGAACCGCGCCGAGAACCTGCAAAAGGTCTACGACTTCTTTCCCCGACTGACCGAGAAGCGCCGCTCGGCCGCCGCCGCCCTGTCCGGTGGGGAACAGCAGATGGTGGCGATTGGCCGCGCCCTGATGAGCGAGCCCGAAGTGCTGCTGATGGACGAGCCGTCGCTGGGGCTGGCCCCACTCGTCGTTTCGGAGGTCATGCGCGTGATCGGCAGCCTGCGTGAACTGGGATTGACCGTGCTGCTGGTGGAGCAGAACGTGCGGCAGGTCTTGAAGGTGACGGACCGGACCTACGTGCTGGAACTGGGCAGCCTGGTCAAGGAGGGGCCGAGCAGGGAACTGATGGGAGACCCGGAGATCATCAAGGCGTATCTGGGCGTTTAGCCGGCGTTGGTCGGGAAGGAGAGGCTTCTGGGCCTCTCCTTCTTATTTTGTGCGCCAGCGGGTCGGATCAGCCAGTTCGGCGGGCATGCCAGACAGGCGGCTGATCGTTGCGGCGACCCGCAGGGTCACAGGATGGGGCGGGGCGTTTTTCTCGGCCAGCTCCACGGCCCGGCGCATGGCCGGCAGCGGATCAGGCAGCACCCGGCCATGCCCAACCGCCAGAAAACGCGCTGGGAGGTCCAGCAAGAATCTGGCGCTGTGAACCGTCCGGGCCAGATCCTCGGTGCCGAAGGAGGGTAATGGAAACACGGCGTTCACGACGCTGGCCACCCGCAACCCCGGGATGTTGACGAAAGTGTCCCCGGCGTACAGTGTGCCGTCGCGCTCGTCAAAGTAGGCGAGGTGGCCCGGCGAGTGTCCGGGCGTGTTCAGCACCTGCAGACTTTCCACTCTGTCGCCGCCGCGCAACAACCTCGAGGGTGCGGTGCGGACGCCGCCACGGGCCAGCTGCTCCGCGTCGTTCTCGCCCACCAGAACTTCCAGGTCCGGCATTGCCTTTTTCAGGGCGTCGACGCTGCCGACGTGATCTGGGTGGGGATGGGTCAGGGCCACGCGACGCAGTGGTCTGCCCGTGCGCCTGACCGCTGCCAGAACACGCTTTTCCAGACCCGGAATCCCCGCGTCGATCAGGGTCAGGCCGTCTTTCTCCGGCACCAGATACGAATTGACCATTCCGAACTGGGCGAGGCGAATGGGCGCCTGATTCATCGGGTTCCTCCCTGAAGAACACTGAGAAGGGCGAGACCAAGGAATGCGGCAGCGGGCAGCAGCCCGGCGGTGGCGAGGAGAGCGGCGCAGGCCAGCATGAAGACAGCCAGTTTGGCCAGCTGCCAGGCGAGGCCCCGAACAGGACGGGAGGCGCGTGGGGAGAGGAACGCTCCCCAGAAGACGGTCAGAACCAGCGGCGCGGCGATCAGTCCAGGCCAGCCCGCAGTCTGCTGGTCCCACACGCCGACGGCGACGACAGCGGCAAGTTCCAGACAGAAAGCCAGCCCATCCCAGGGGGTGATCTCTAGGCGAACACTGTTCGTATTCATAATCAACACTGTACGTCTGTGAAGGGAGGCTGTCAAGACGTACACTGTTCTCAATGCCATATCCCGCCAAGCTCAACCCCGAACAGATTCTGGATGCCGCCCAGACGTTGCTGGAAACGTCAGGCCCGGATGGACTAAGTATGCGGACCCTGGCCGACGCCCTCTCGGTCCGGCCCAGCAGCCTCTACCGCCACCACGCCAGCCGTGAAACGCTGTTGGTGGCGCTGGGGGATCGAGCAGCCGGAGCGTTGCAGGAGGCACTCCTGCGCGCCACGGCCGACAGGACGGCGAGGGCCGGGGCCGAGGCCGCCTCACACGCCTATCTGGACTACGCCCGGCAGCATCCACACCTCTATGCACTGTTGCTGACCAAGGGGGAGGAGCAGTCCCCAGCAGGGTTGGCGGGCACGGCGGGCAAGCGACTCTGGAGCGCACTGCTGGAGGTGGTGGGGCAGCTGAGCGGCAACCTCGACGACACAGATCACGCCGTCGCTCTCTGGACCTTTCTCCATGGTTTCGCGGCGCTAGAACGCAGCGGCATGTTCGGTGCCAGTGGCCCCAGGGGTGGGCTGAAGGTTGGCCTGACGGCCCTGCTGGACGCGATGGAGTCGGCCCATGCCACCCGTAAGCCGTCTTCCTGAACATCCCGCCCGGCCCCGCGTACACTGCGTCTATGAGTCCCCGTCGCCAGACCGTCACTGCCAACGTGGGAGGCGTCCTGATCGGCAGCGCCCACCCGATCGTCGTGCAGAGCATGACCAACACCGACACCGCCAACGCCGAAGCCACCGCCATTCAAGTGGCGCAACTGGCCCGTGCGGGCAGCGAACTGGTGCGCGTGACCGTCAATACCCGCGAGGCCGCTGCCGCCGTCCCCGAACTGATCGCCCGGCTGGAAGAGGTGGGCCTGAATGTCCCCATCGTGGGCGACTTCCACTACAACGGCCACATTCTGCTGCGTGAGTTTCCCGAGACCGCTCGCCTGCTGGCCAAGTACCGCATCAATCCGGGCAACGTCGGAGCCGGGCAGCATCACGACGCCAATTTCGCCACCATGATTGAGGTGGCCAAGGAGTTCGATAAACCCGTCCGCATCGGCGTGAACTGGGGCAGCCTGGACCAGCAGGTGCTGGCGCGGCTGATGGACGAGAACGCGGTGAAGGGCAGCCCCAAGTCGGGCACCGACGTGATGATCGACGCCATGGTGGTCTCGGCGCTGGAGAGTGCGGCCTACGCCGAGGGGCTGGGCCTGGCCCACGACAAGATCCTGATCTCGGTCAAGGTGTCGAGTGCGCCGGAGCTGTGGCAGGTCTACCGCCAGCTGGCTGCTAAGTGCGACTATCCCCTACACCTCGGCCTCACCGAGGCGGGCATGGGCATGAAGGGTATCGTGGCCTCGTCGGTGGCGCTGTCTCCTTTGCTCACCGAGGGCATCGGAGACACCATCCGGGTCTCTCTGACCCCTGAACCCGGAGCCTCGCGCAAGCTGGAAGTGGAGGTGGCCCAGCAGATCCTGCAAAGCCTGGGGTTGCGTCAATTTCTGCCGCAGGTCACGAGTTGCCCGGGTTGCGGGCGCACCACTTCCATCTTCTTTCAGGAACTGGCGCAGAAGATCCAGGATTACATTCGCGACACCATGCCCAGCTGGAAAGCAAAGTATCCAGGGGTGGAGGAGATGCAGGTGGCCGTGATGGGCTGCATCGTCAACGGCCCCGGCGAGAGCAAGCACGCCAACATCGGCATCTCGCTGCCCGGCACGGGCGAGGACCCACGTGCCCCGGTGTATCAGGATGGCAAGCTACTCAAAACCCTGAAAGGCCCCAGGATCGCTGAGGAGTTTCAGGAGTTGCTGGAGGCATATGTGGAGCGGCGGTATGGACAGCAAACCCTCTCCGTCTGAGGTTAATCCTCAATGGGTGACGCCGATCCTGTCGCCAGAACAATGGATACTTGTGCCGGGCGCTGTTGTCAAAGCGCTAGAGCTGTGCGGTGTGAACGACGTGATCACCATGCATGGCTGGACAGAATCTGAATTTGCAGATTGCCCCGAGTTTGAAAGTCTGCAATGGGTGGATGTATGGGTCATGCCCGCCGATTTAATCAACGTGATCGCCCAGCGGGAAGCACTTGGTTTTACCCTGGGACGTGATGATTGGTGGATCCGTGGCTGTAGCTCTGCGCCTTTCGAGCTTCTGTGCTGCCATGAATCTGATGTGCATCTTGAAACGGTTAATCTGCAACTGGCGGACCAATTTCGGATGGTGTTTTCCGGCTGCGGTTTGGACTTGCGGCAGGTTGTGAACTGAGTTGGCTTGCGCCTTAAGATCTGCGTTTGCGCTCCCTTCACCCTGAGCACGTTCGCGCCCGCGCCCGTTAAGCTCTGGGCATGGACATCTGGGGTACTGGACCATTTGAAAACGAGGCGGGGGCGGCCTTCGCCGACGAGGTTGTGCAGGACGGTGAGTTTGCCTTGGCCGAGGCCTTCGACGTGGCCCTGGATCCCGACACCGATTTTCTGGCCGCCGAGGAAGGGCACCGCACCCTGGCCGCCGCCGAGATCCTGGCCGCCGTGCTGGACGGTGACACACAGAACATCGTCAGCGCCCGACTACGGTCCTGGGTGCAGGAGGCGGACGCAGTGGACCTCGCCCCACTGCGCGACGTGGCGCGCGACGCTGTAGGGCGCGTTGTCGGCCCGGAGAGCGAACTGCCGGACCTGTGGGCCGAAAATGCCGATGCCGACGAGTGGCTGGGCACGGTTCAGGGCCTGCAGATGCGGCTGGAAGGCTAAAGAAATGGACCGTGGGATTATTGCCACGGTCCGTTTTCATAGTCGGCATTAAACCACGGCGGGTTCCACGTATTCGCCATACACGGTCTTCAGCACGTCCATCTGTTCGCCCAGCGTGACGTAGGCGTGGGCGCATTCCAGGAAGGCGGGCATGGAGTTGGCCCCGGTGACGGCGGTGTCGCGCAACTCGGCCAGGGCTTTGTCCACCCGTGCCGGATCGCGTTCGCGCCGCACCTGGGCCAGCCGCGCTTCCTGCACGCGTTCCACTTCAGGGTCGATCAGCTGGATCGGCACTTCCACGGCGTCCTGCACGAAGTCGTTGACGCCCACGATGATGCGGTCCTTGGTCTCCACCTCGCGCTGGTAGCGGTAGGCGGCCTCGGCCATTTCCAGCTGGAAGAAGCCATTGTCGATGCCCTCTTCCACGCCGCCCATCATGCGAATCTGCTCGATATAACCCATGGCGGCGCTCTCGATGTCGTCGGTCAGTTTCTCGACGTAGTAGCTGCCCGCCAACGGGTCCACCACCCCGGCCACACCCGTCTCGTAAGCGATGATCTGCTGGGTCCGCAGGGCGATCGTGGCCGCTTCCTCGGTGGGCAGGGCAAGCGCCTCGTCGAAGGCGTCCGTGTGCAGGCTCTGCGTGCCGCCCAGCACAGCGGCCAGCGCCTGAATGGCAACGCGGGCGATGTTGTTCAGCGGCTGCTGAGCGGGCAGGGAGACCCCGGCGGTCTGCGAGTGCGTCCGCAGCATCCAACTCTTGGGGTTCTTCGCACCGTAGCGGTCCCGCATCTGCCGCGCCCAGATCCGGCGGGCCGCACGCAGTTTGGCGATTTCCTCGAAAAAGTCGTTGTGGATGTCCCAGAAGAAGCTGATGCGCGGCGCGAACTCGTCGATGTCCAGCCCACGTTCTAGCGCCTTCTCCACGTAATGGAAGCCGTCGGCCAGCGTGAAGGCCAGTTCCTGCACACCCGTCGCCCCGGCCTCACGGATGTGATAGCCGCTGACGGAAATGAAGTTCCACTTGGGGACCACTTTCGGGCCCCACTCGAAGGTATCGATCACCAGCTTCACGCTGGGCGCGGGCGGGTAAATGAATTCCTTCTGAGCGATGAATTCCTTGAGAATGTCGTTCTGGATGGTGCCGCCGATCTTGTTCAGGTCCTTGCCCTGTTTCTGCGCGTTGGCGATGTACATCGCCCAGATGGCATTGGCGGGGCTGTTAATGGTCATGGACGTGGTGACGGTCTCAGGATCGATGCCCTGAAACAGAATCTCCATGTCGGCCAGCGAACTGACCGCCACGCCGCACTTGCCCACCTCGCCACGTGAAAAGTGGTGGTCCGAGTCGTAGCCCATCAGCGTGGGCAGGTCAAAGGCGGTGGACAGGCCCGTCTGGCCGGCCCGCAGCAACGCGTGGAAGCGCTCGTTGGTCTGCTCGGCGCTGCCGAAGCCCGCGAACATCCGCATGGTCCACAACTTCCCCCGGTACACGCTGGGCTGCACGCCGCGCGTGTACGGGAACTCGCCGGGGTAACCCAGATCGCGCTCGGCGTCCCAGTCCTTCAGGTCGTCCGCCGTGTAGATCGGCTCCGGGTCCATGTCGGACAGGTTGGTGAAGTTGTATTTGCGCTCTGGAAATTTCTGCGTGGCAGGCCCGTAGACGCTGCTCATCCACTCGTTTTTCGTCTTCATATGGTCCTCCGGCAGTCGGTGAGGCTCTGGAAACTAACGCTCGTTAGGTTGGCTTCCAGAGTAGCAGAAGCCATGTAAGCCATGCGGCCCATCCCTTCGGCGTCGCTTGTGATTTACGCTGGGATCAGTGGATTTTGAAAACCTGCCAACTGCCGCCGATCTGGCCCGCTTCGCCTTGGCGGCCCAGCACCTGCGGACCCTGGAGTGGTGCCCCGAGTCGGAACGGCTGGCGAATCTGACCGAGGAACATGCCTTTGACCTGCAGCTTGCCACCGATCTGGAGCTGGCGGAACAGCGGGCCGCCTTCATCAACGTCGGGCCGCCCGCTGAGGCGTATCTGAACCGCTGGGTCATTGCCTCGCCCGGTCTGGACGCCATGCTCAGTATCCGTTTCAAGGGGTTGGACGTGAGCAAGCCATTTGTCGATGTCAGCGTGACTTCGCGCCCAGTGGGAACCGGTGATCTGGCGGCGCTGGTTGAGGTGGCCGCGCGTGAATACCGTGGTTTCAACGCGCCCAGAATCCGGATCTGGAGTGCCGATGGGACGTTCGCCGGTCTGCGCCCCGATCAGCGGGTGCTTGCTGCGCCGCTGGCCGAATTGAGTGGGGGAGAGGTGGCCCCTGACATCAGCTTGAGACGAACTGCCGATCTCTCGCACTATGCCGCTGCTCAGGCGGCCTACGCCGCCGTGGACGCCGCTCATCCGGAGCATCCGGGCCAGGCCGGCCTGCTGTCCGAGGAGGATTTGCAGGAGACTATCGAAGCCGGGACCATGTTCGACGTGTTCTGGCAGGGTGAGTGGAGTGGCTATGCGGGCACGCTGGCCAAAACCAAGAACGGATTGCCAGCCCAGTCTGTTCAGGAAATGCTCCTCGCTCCGCACGCACGCGGGCATGGCCTCGGTTCCTCGCTCTCGGTTCTGCTGGCCCGTCACCTGCCCACAGACGTGCGGGTGCTCAGCGGCACCATCCACGGCGACAACCGGGGCGCACAGACGGCGGCGCGGCGGGCCGGGCGGCACGACATCGGCGGCTGGTGGTGGGTGCCGACAGTGAACTGAGCATTATCCCGCACGGGTCGATTGTGGAGCACAATGCAGGTCATGCGAACCATCAAACTTGGAACCAGCGCTCTGGATGTGCCCGTCGTCGCCGTGGGCATGATGCGAATCAACACTATGAGCAAGGCAGAAGTGCAGACGCTGATCGGTACCGCGATGGACCACGGCGCCAATTTCTTCGATCACGCCGACATCTATGGCAAGGGCGCATGCGAGGAAATCTTTGCCGACGCCGTGGGCATGGACAGCAGCGTGCGCGAGACGATGATCCTGCAATCCAAGTGCGGCATCCGGGAAGGCATGTTCGATTTCTCGAAGGAACACATCCTCACGTCAGTGGACGGCATCCTGAAGCGTCTGAAGACCGACTATCTGGATATCCTGCTGCTGCACCGCCCCGACGCCCTGGTGGAGCCCGAGGAAGTGGCCGCCGCCTTCGATCAGCTGGAGCAGGACGGCAAGGTGCGGCACTTCGGGGTATCCAACCAGCACCCGCGCCAGATCGAGCTGCTGAAGAAGTCCGTCAGGCAGCCCCTGGTCGCCAACCAGCTGCAACTGAGCATCACCAACGCCACCATGATCACGCAGGGCTTCAACGTCAACATGGAAAATGACGAGGCCGTGAATCGCGACGGTGGAGTTTTGGACTACTGCCGCCTGCACGACATCACCATCCAGCCCTGGTCCCCCTTCCAGTTTGGCTTTTTTGAGGGGGTCTTTCTGGACAATCCCAAGTTCCCCGAGCTGAATGCCAAGATTGACGAGATTGCCGCTAAATACGGAGTGAGCAACACAACAATTGCGATTGCCTGGATTCTTCGCCATCCCGCAAAGATGCAGCCGGTGACCGGCACCACCACGCCGGAGCGCCTGGCTGATTGCCTGAAAGCGGCAGATGTTCACCTGACCCGTGAGGAGTGGTACGCGATTCTGCTGGCGGCAGGAAACACGCTGCCCTGAATTGATCTGTGGGGCCGCCCTCCGGTTCGGAGCAATCACGGAGACCTGCTGGACCACACTTGCGGGTCCGCTGCAGGCATCCTGTTCAGCGCCCATAGTGCGTTCCCTGATCTCTTTGGGAGCACCGAATAGAGCGCAGGTGAACCGCGGATGGAGGCTCTTCTTGGCTTAAGTATGAAGATGCATCCGACTTCGGGACTGCCAAAAATGGCCGAAGCTGCACAAACACCGGAGCTTGAGCAAAACTTTCTGGATCCTGGGTGAGACCCCAATCTGCGCGGAGGTGCTTGGGTACAACCAGCAACCTGCCCACCGGGCACGAGGAAATTGACACTTATAGTCTGTCATCTAAATCTCGTGACAGATTGACGCCCAGGCGGCCCCGGTCCGGACTGCCCAAATTACAGAGGCACTGACTGCTATTGGTCAGCGCCTTTTCTTCTACTGTTTCAGTCGGCTGCGCCTGCTGCTTCCGGAACCTTCTGCTCAACGCTCTCGGGTGTGCCGTCCCGGATGTCCTTGTGAATTCCGAAATCCTGCGCGATCAGCCGCGCCGTCATCTTGGCCGACATCATCACGCTGGGGGTACCGCCCCCCGGTTGCGCACCCGCGCCCACCATGTAGAGGTTGCCGATGTCCTCTGAGCGGTTATGCGGGCGGAAGTACGCGCTCTGAACCAGCACCGGTTCGGGACCAAACGCATTGCCCAGGTAGCTGTCCAGGGTGCCCTCGAAATAGTCGGGCGTGATGTACTCGCTGTGGGTCAGGCGTTCCCTTAAATTGGGAATGTAGCCGCGCTCCTCCAGAAAGGTGTAGACGCGCTCCACCAGCTTCGGCCCCTCTGTCTGCCAGTCCAGGCCGCTGGCGTTGTGTGGGACTGGAACCAGCGTGTACGCGGCGTGGTGTCCGGCGGGAGCCAGCGACGGGTCGGTGAGTGTCGGCACATGCAGGTACTGGCTGAAGTCGTTGCCTAGCACCTTGTGGCCAAAGATCTCGGTCAGCAGCTCCTCGTAGCGCGGCCCCAGGATGATGTTGTGGTGGCGCAGGTTCAGCGGGCGGGCCGGGTCGTCGCGGAAACCGAAGTAGATCACCAGCAGGCTCATGCTCTGGCGGGCGGCCCGGACGCGCACGTCGCTGTTGACCAGACGGGCGGCGGCGGGGATGCGCTTAAGGTTGGTGTTGGCCCAGTCGCCGTTGCTTACCACGATGTCGGCGTGCATTTCCTGGCCACTTTCCAGTCTCACGCCACGCGCCGTCCGTGTGCCGATGGGCCGCTTCACGGGCTGGCCGCGTCCGTCCGTCACCAGAATCTCGTCCACGCCCGCGCCGTAGCGGATCTGGCCGCCCAGCTCCTCGAATTTCTGCACGAGGGCGCGGACCAGCGCTCCGGTGCCGCCCATCGCGTAGTGGATGCCCCAGGTCTTCTCCACAAAGTGGATCATGGCGTAGATGGCCGGAACACTCAGGGGATTGCCGCCCACCAGCAGCGTCTCGAAGGAGAAGACCTGCCGCATCTTGGGATTCTGGAAATACTTGCTGGTAAACGAGAACAGCGTGCGAACCGCGTCCAGGCGCATCAGGTCCGGTACGACGCGCAGCATGCTGGGCATGTCGCCGAAGTGGGTGTACCCCAGTTCCAGAAAGCCGCGCTCGAAGATGGCGCGGGCGTCGGCGTGGAAGCCCTCATACCCTTCCAGGTCTTCCGGGGCAAGTTCGGAGATCTGGCGGCGGGTGCTTTCGGGATCGCCGTCATAGTCGAAATAGGTGCCATCGTCGAAATAGATCCGGTAGAACGGCAGAATCGGCACCAGCTTCACGTACTCACGGGTGCGCGGGCCTCCGCTCTCGCCGGACTTGACGCGGGCGTCCTCCGCCAGCGTGTGGGGCGGGTAGTCCGGCTCGGCCAGCATCCCCCGGTCGCGTTCCAGGGCGAACAGTTCCTCAATGAAGTGCGGCACAGTGATCACGGTCGGCCCCATGTCGAACACGTAGCCGTCGTCGGTGCGCTTCTGATACGCCCGGCCCCCTGGCGCGTCCAGACGCTCCAGAATGGTGGTGTCGAAGCCCAGGCTTTGCAGCCGGATGCCCAGCGACAGCCCGCCGATGCCCGAGCCGATGATCAGGGCGGTCTTGCGCCTGCTGGAAGAAGGAGTGCTGGAAGCGAAAGAGGTGGCAGTCATGCTGTGCCCACTACAGCACGTTGAGGAGCGCGGGTCTGTAGCAAGAGGTCAAAGGCGTGCAGAGGCGGTGGCCACATTCAAGGGCCGCTGTCCGCTGTTGAGGTCAGCGTACAGCAACCATGAAATCTGCCGGCCGAATCAGCACGCCGTCGCCGTTGAAGACCGAACGGATGGTGTACGTCCCCGCAGGAACGGGCTGGTTCTGATCGTTCCTGCCCTCCCAGCGGATCTTCTGGAGTTCCCCGGTCTCACCGGGGGCCACGTTGGTGGGGACGATTTGCAGCGTGCAGATGGTGTCCTGCGGGGCAGCTCGAACCACCTGTCCGGCGGCGTTCAGCACCTCAAATTTCACGTCACACGCGCCGTGCTGCAATGAAATGGGGGCGTCACCCGTGTTGGTCAGCAACACGGTCCACATGTTCGTCTGTCCAGCCTGCACGCTTTGAGGGCCTTCCAGTCTGGCCGTGTGGGGTTGATTCAGAGGTGGGTTGATCGCAGGCAATGTCGTGACCGTCGAGGGGGTGACCGGGGTGGCTGGGGCGGGAGCCGCTGGCGTGCTGGGACGGGCACCGCCGCTCAGGGGCAGGGCGGGAATGTCGGCCACGCTGACCTGCGCGTGGGCCTGGGTGTGAATCACGGAACCGCCCAGCAGGGCCAGGGTCAGGAGAAGGGGTCTGTACATGCTCCCAGCCTGA
Organism: Deinococcus humi; assembly: GCF_014201875.1. NCBI lineage: Bacteria > Thermotogati > Deinococcota > Deinococci > Deinococcales > Deinococcaceae > Deinococcus > Deinococcus humi. The sequence continues at coordinate 399,494 of NZ_JACHFL010000002.1, forward strand.
AGCCCTAGACCTGACCCGGGGTGAGGACAGTTCAAGATGCGCCCACCGAACCGTCAGACAACCTTCAGCAGTGCGCTGCTCAGCGCAACAGCTTCAGCACGGCCGCGTACATGGCGACAAAGATCTGTTCCTCCAGTGGTTCGGGACGGTTCCAGGTGGCGCTGACGCACAGCGTCCGGCCCGCTTTTGTGGTGACCTGGGTGGTCAGATTGATCACGCCGATCTCGGAGCCACCCTTGAAGCTGACCCTCTCGAAGTCGGCGGGCGCGGCCACGCCAGGGTTCAGCTGGGTCTCGGGCAATGACGCCACATTGGCCATCAGGCGGCACAGGCGCTGGGCGCTGACGAACCATTCCACGTCTTGCGCGACTGTCTTGCCCTGCGCGAAGAGCCCGGCATTGGGCAGCGGCGCAGCGGTAGCCTGCTCCAGAACCTCGCGCCGTGCGTCCCGGTCCAGCCCTGCCGAGCGGTAGGCGCGCAGCAATTCAATGTTGGCCGGATTCTTCAAAGCGAAGGCTTCGCGGGTACTGGGCATGGCGGTCTGGCCCAGCCGGGCCTCCACCCCCTGGCGGCCCACAGCTTTCAGCAGGAGATCCGTGGCGGTGTTGTCGCTCTGCGAGATCATGCGGGCCGCCAGATCGCGCAGCGTGTATCTGCTGCCGCTCGGCGCGTCCTGTAGGGTGCCGCTGGGCAGGCTCCTGTCCGCGTCGGTCAGCGTAACCTCATCAGTCCATTGCTTCTCGCCGCGCGTGACCTGCGCCTGCAATTCTCCCAGAATCGCCAGCTTAAAGGCCGAGCCGACGGCCAGGAGTTTGCGGCTGTTCAGATCGGCCAACGGCTGAGGCTGGCCCACCTCCTGCACGAGCAGGCTGACCTGTCCGGGCAGGGCGGCAAAGGCGGCGCGGGCCTCGTCCAGGCTGGCGTAAGAGATGTCCGGTGCGGCGGGCCGCAACAGCAGGCTGGTGAAACGGCCCTGATCGTCCAGGCCGACGCCGGACGCTTCCCAGGCTCCCTTCTCGAAGGTCAGACGGTATCCCGCGTTCATGATCTGGACGTTCTGGAGCGCTCCCGACCCCGCGCGAATGGCTGCAAACGTCTTGCTCAGCTCGTCGGCGCTGACCTGTTCCAGAAACGATGGGCTGATCAGCGATAGATCCAGCGGCTCAACTTTGAACAGGCCCTCGAGGAGCGACGCCACCTTCGCCTGCTCGCTCTGCGCCGCCGCCGGATCAGCCGCTGCCGACGCCGGGCCAGGCACCGCGCCGAAAGCGGTCAGCCGCCCCTGATCGTCCAGCGAGGCCACCGTGACGACCAGCGTGCCGCGCCCGTAAACGGCCAGAGGTTGACCCTGCAAGGTGTCCATCCGCACGAACCTCCCGAACTGCGTGGGCAGGCTGCGGAGCTGGGCGGCGATGGTCTCGAACGGCACCTGCGCCAGAAAGTCTGGTGAGAACCACTCGGCCCTCAGCTCAGGAGCCGAGAGCAGGCGGGTCAGGGCCTCGGTCTGCGTGATGGCCTGCGCCTGCGCCGAAGCAGAGGCGATCAGGACACTGGCCGTCAGGGTCAGAAGTGGTCTGTTCATGCTCTCCGATATGGGGCGGGCGCCGGAAAGGTTGCCCCGCGTACACTTCACGCGGCCTTAACGGCCTGCCTTCCCTCCCGGCAGCCCATGCTTTAGACTGATCGCATGATCCGCTCTGCGCTTACCACCAGGGGACCACGCGACTAGCCCGAGGCTTGTCCGCGCGTCCCCGGCTGTGTCTGGCCGGGGCTTTTTTTGGTTCCCACCACGGCCCCACTGCCACCGACTTTCAGACCTTCAAATTTCCACAGGAGTTGTCATGACCCACACCGACGAACACCCCATCAACATTCAAGAACCCCGCGCCGAGCGTTACAACCCTCACGCCATCGAGCAGAAATGGCAGGATCGCTGGGCCGCAGAAGGACTGTACCGCTTCGACGAGGATGGCCCCGGCGAGAAGTTTTACGCGCTGACCATGTTCCCGTACCCCAGCGGCAACCTGCACATCGGCCACTGGTACGCCAACGTCGCCCCCGACGCCCGCGCGCGCTGGATGCGGATGCGCGGCTACAACGTCCTGTTTCCGATGGGCTTCGACGCCTTCGGGCTGCCCGCCGAGAATGCGGCGATCAAGAACAATGTCGATCCGGCGAAGTGGACGTACAGCAACATCGCGTCCATGACCGCGCAGTTTCAGCGGATGGGGACCATGATCGACTGGAGCCGTCAGTTCGCCACCAGTGATCCGGAGTATTACCGCTGGAACCAGTGGTTCTTCACCGAGTTCTTCAAGCGCGGTCTGGCTTACAAGAAGGGCGGGCTGGTCAACTGGTGTCCCAAGGACCAGACGGTCCTGGCGAACGAACAGGTCGTGAACGGCCACTGCGAACGCTGCGGCACGGCGGTGGAACGCCGCAACCTGAACCAGTGGTACCTGAAAATCACCGACTACGCCGACGAACTGCTGGACTTCTCCGACACGGATATGCCCGAGCGCGTGCGGGCCATGCAGACCAACTGGATTGGTAAGTCGGTGGGCGCGGAGATCGTCTTCGACACTCCTGCCGGACCGGAGACCGTGTTCACCACCCGCCCCGACACCATCATGGGCGCCACCTTTCTGGTGCTGGCTCCCGAACACGCCAAGGTGGCCGAACTGACCACCGACGGGCAGCGTGAGGTCGTCGAGGCTTACATCAAGGCGGCAGGCCGCAAGACCGACGTGGAGCGCCAGCAGGACGTGGGTGAGAAAACCGGCGTATTCACCGGGTCTTTCGCTACCCATCCCATCGGTGGCCATCAGGTGCCGATCTGGGTGGCGGATTACGTGCTGGTCACCTACGGCACCGGTTCGATCATGGCCGTTCCTGCCCACGACGAGCGCGACTTCGCCTTTGCCCGCAAATTTGGCCTGGACATCACCGAGGTCATCCGTGCCGAGGGGGCCCAGCCTATGGACGCCCAGACCGAGGCGGCCTACAGCGGCCCCGGCATGATCGTGAACAGCGGCGAATTTGATGGCCTGCCCGGCGGCAAGGCCAGCATCGACACCGTCATTGAAAAGCTGGAGGCGGCGGGCGTGGCGAAGGCCAAGACCACCTACCGCCTGCGCGACTGGCTGCTGGCCCGCCAGCGCTACTGGGGCACGCCCGTGCCCATTGTGTACTGCCCCGATCACGGCGCTCAGCCTGTGCCCGAAGACCAGTTGCCCGTCAGGCTGCCCGAGTTCAAGGGCTTTACCGCCAGCGGTCAGAGTCCCCTGAAGCTGGATCACGAGTGGATGCAGACCACCTGCCCGGTCTGTGGCGGCCCCGCCGAGCGCGACACCGACACCATGGACACTTTCGTCGACAGCAGCTGGTACATGTACCGCTTCCTGTCGCCGCACGACGATCAGCACCCGTTTGATCCGGCCAAGGCAGGATTGCTGCCCGTCGATCTGTACACCGGGGGGATCGAACACGCGATTCTGCACCTGCTGTACAGCCGGTTCTGGACCAAGGTGATGCGTGACATGGGTCTGACCACCCAGAACGAGCCGTTCGCGTGGCTGCGAAATCAGGGCATCATCCTGGGTGAGGACGGCGAGAAGATGAGCAAGTCGCGCGGCAATGTCGTGGACCCGGATGATCTGGTCCGCGAGTACGGGGTGGATACGGTGCGAACCTACCTGATGTTCATCGCGCCGTGGGAGGTGGGCGGCCCATGGGACCCCCAGGGCATCAACGGTCCGTCCAAATGGCTGGGCCGCGTGTGGACGCTGTTCTTTGGCGAACGCACCGCTGGCCCCGACGAGGCTGTGAGCGTGGCCGACTTGCGCTACGCGGTGCACAGCACCCTGAAGAAGGTCACCGGCGACTTTGACCGCCTGAGCTTCAACACCATCGTCGCCGCGCTGATGGAGCTGACGAATACGCTGGTGCGTGCCCGCCGCTCGCCCGCCTACGCCACACCCGAGTGGGACGAGGCGTTGGATATCTTCAACCGCATGCTGGCGCCGGTGGTCCCGCATATCGCCGAAGAAATCTGGCATGAGCGCGGCATGGAAGGCAGCGTGCATGTCCAGTCCTGGCCCGCCACCGACGAGACGGCGGCCACGCGTGACACCGTCACCATAGGCGTGCAGGTGGGCGGCAAGGTGCGCGGCCAGATCAGCATTTCCAAGACCGCCGCTCAGGACGACGCGCTGGCTGCCGCCCGTGCCCAGCCGGATGTCGCCCGCTTTCTGGAGGGCAAGGCGGTGGTCAAGGAGATTTACGTACCAGGGCGGATTATCAATATCGTCGTCTCCTAGTGACACAATTTTAGGTCCGGCCCTCACCACTTAAAGCAAAAAAAGCCCCCACCTGCCTGCGCTTCGGCGTGAGCGGGTGGGAGCTTTTATTGATAACGGCTTAAATTCGAGACGTCTTGTTCCAACACGTCCTGCCGAGCTGAGGCTTCTCCTAGAGGCTGAGGCACGAATCAAGTCGAGAAGCAAGACATCAGAAAGCTCTACCAACGACGTTCTAACATGACGGTGGCTCAGTAGTGGATTGGCCCCCAGGAGGTCAACGCGCTCGGAAATCTGGCGGCATGATTCCCAAAGCCCGGAAGTACACATACCCTTGCCCACGATGATGAATCTCGTTCTCCAAGACGCCGCGCCACACCAGAGGGCCTTATCAAGGAGCGTCGAAGTACACCGCGTCACCCAGATAGACCAGGGACTCACCTGTGGCCGCCACTGGGCGTGAGCGCACCTCGTAGGCGTACACCGCTCCTGGGCCGCCGCTTTCCACGCTGTGCTTGACCAGCACGTTCCACCCCGCCTGCAAGGTCAACTGCGTGTCGGACTTCTTCCTGAAGTCAAACTCGCTGATGCAATCGTATTGCACCTTCACGGTGCCCGCCCGGTCGGCGTAGACCAAGGCCTGCGTGACTTCATCACGCACAGGAGTGGACAGGGAATCCACCGGCCACCCGACATTGCCTGTCTTTGTCAGCGCGCCGCCTGCCAGGACACGCAGCGTGCCCAGACCCAGGTTCATGGCCGGATCGCTGTACTGCTGGGTCTGAACGCTACACGTCCCGCTTGTAAACGGCGTGGTGGTCCAGAACTCTGTGACCGGGGCTAGGGACGACGCAGACACCTGATCAGGTAGCGTCAGAGCGTAGCGGGAGGCGGTGTCAATGACCGTGCTGGCCACTGGCTGCGCGCCAAAGCCGTAGAACGCAGTGGACCCGAGGTTCTCGTTCCAGCCACGGACGCCCACTTCCAGGGTCAGGGTGCGGCCGATGAGCAGGTCGCTGGGCCTTTCCGGAGGGTTGGGGAAGGTCACAAGCACGTGGCCGGTCATTTGCTTGGTGAGCACTGGCTCTGAAGTGGGTTCTTGAGGCGCCGACGTGCGGTCACACGCGGAGATGGCGAGTGTCACGAGCAGCAGGCCACGGGTCACGGATCGGTTCATGGATAGCCGCACTATACGAGGCGGGCAGCTCGTCAATCTCACCGCCTCGCGCTTGATCGGGATGCCTGGGGCGTGCGAGCCCCTACGCGGGACCGTGGTGCTGGTGACGCTACTCGCGGGACAGGACAACCGCGCCGAGCGCGAGCACCAGCAGCGCTTCTTCAGGATGCTGGACACGGTGGAGTGCAGCAGTTGCACTGCAGATGTGCTGGCAGGACTTCCCGGCCCGGTGAGGGCCTCAGCGGATATCGGCCGATGGGCCTCAGTTGATAGACCACTGACAGGGTTACATCTGATGCTCTGGGCAGGGCTCGATGAATTCGACATCCAGCCAGTATTGGGCGGTGTCCCAGTCCGCAGGATTCAGCTCCACAGACCATGCGGCCCACGCAGCTGCTCGGGTGTCCTCATGGCAGCCCAGGTAATCGGCTAGGGCGGTGCGCTCCTGTGCACTGGACAGGTCATCTGAGTCGCCCTGATCAGCGTCATACATGCGCGCGAGCTGATCGGCGATCTCGTCAGGCGTGAGGTCAGCGGGACGCATGGGGGCAGTGTACCCAGGCCGGGCCAGAGCAGCGGCCAGTTCTAGATCTTCCAGAAGGAGGCGGAGCTGCTCCGCATTGGCGCTGGCGTGGGCATCACTCTGCATGGTGCGGGTCATCATGACAGGTCAATTGCTCTGGCAAACACGAGAATGCCTGTTCTCGCCACGCCGAAGCACCGGGAGGGCGCCTTCGATCCTGCGCCCATAGCGCTGCGACGGGGCCGGGTTCACAGCCCCGGATCTCTTTCGGCCCTCTCGTCGTTGAAGCTATCGGTCTGGCGCTGGGCACGGCGCCGCTCCGTTGCCCTGTAACCAACTTCCATCTCGACATCGCCGCTCCGCACGTCGATCAGAACGATGTCGCCCTCTTTCACTCCCGCAGGCAGACTCGACAGGCGCCAGTCCGCGGGGGTGCCGTCTGAAAGCACAACGCGGGCGAAGTGGCCCGCGATGCTCTCAATGACGACATAACTGACTCCCAGCTCCCTCCGCCTTTGCGCCATGCCCCAAAGTAATCCATGGGCGCTTCTGCACTGAATTTGGGTAGCGTGAAGCATGCGGGCAGTCCAGGAACGGTGCGGTGTGGATCTCAATGAACAGGGGAAGCCGATTTCGCTGCACTGGCGGAATCCTGGCGAGGTGGCGTGTTCGCAAGCTATTACCACCTCCCATGGTGGATTTAGGCTCGTCACAGTCCCGTGAGGAGCAGGAGCGCTTACCCGAAGGGGCGGTACCTATCAGACGTTACGCCGCTCCAGATAGACGAGATGGGCTGCCCGCCTGCGCCAGAGCTGTTGTAGATGCCTGCGTACGGGTTCCTCAATCAAGAGGTGCCCAGCGTAAGCTAGGGCCACCGTGCACAAGAACGTCATGGCAAGCCAAGTGGTAGGAGAATGCGCCCATCCTTGCCGGGTGAGCAGCACACCACCCTCCAGCGGAACCAGTTGCAGAAGATAGAAGGCATAGCTAGCCTGCCCCAGCGACACCATGACAGGATGGCCAAGAATCCGTCCCGCGGCCTGCGTTGCTGTCGTTCGGGCGAATCCCATGATCATGAATCCGATCAGTGGAACCAGAACAGCGTTGTGCAGTGGCGCACTGTAGCGCGATCCATTGAGTCCCAGCCAGAAAAACGCCAGCAACACACAGAGAACTGCCTTCTGCCCGGCGTCCTGGCCCTGAGGCTGTCGCAGAAACATCAGACCAAACACCATTCCGGCCACGAATTCTGGTAACCGAAGAACAGGGTTCGTATAGGCCATCTTCCAGGTTTCCTCAGAGGGAAACGCGTATAGAACAGCTCCTGCTAGAGCAGAGGCCACCCAGAGCACCCCCAGGCCAATCCACAACTGCCTGCTGGAAAGCCGTAGAAGATGGGGAAGGAGAAATGGAAAGCAGAGGTAAAAAAACGCCTCACAGGCCAGCGACCACGCACCGCCATGCAGCATAAAGGCCATCGAAGGAAACCAAGTATGCACCAGGCCGAACGACGTCATAGTCGTTAGAATCACCTGGATGACCTGTTGTAGGCTCTGGAGTCCCGCTGGATAGCTCATTGCCACCCACAATGGCAGCGCCAGCAGCAAACTCGCAGCATATAAGGGGTAGATACGTGCGAATCGTGCTCGCCAGAAAGCCATTCTCTCCAATCGGGGACCACCAAACCCATCGGAGTACGCGTAGGCAAGGATAAAGCCTGACAGCATGAAGAACAGCGTCACCCCCACATCGCCAGCGCCTACCACTCCTGCCAGAAAAGGCGGGAGATCTAGTGGCCAGCGGAGATCCACATGAAAGAGGAATACCCACAAGGCAGCCATGAATCGTAACCCCGTTAGCGTGCGTAGTTCAGCTTTCATATCACTACGCTATTGAGCATCCTCTTGCCGCCGCCTTACTCCTGCAGGTAGCGGCTCGACCGCTTCCCTGCGGGAGCCGCTAACTGATGGAGGAGCCGTTTTGACGTGACAGACCTGCCACAGGAGATCAGCGGATGGTGGGTGGCTGGGGCGCAGGACTGAACAAAAAAAGCCCCCACCCGCTCACGCCGAAGCGCAAGGAGGTGGGACTGACTAGTGCGCCCCCTGACAGCTTTCCTGACGTTTGGGGTCTACAGTGCCAGGATGAAAATCGGAATCCTGGGGGCGGGACACATCGGACAGGCACTGGCCCGGCTGTTGGCTGAAGCTGGACACGACGTCGGCCTGAGCAATTCGCGCGGCCCGGAGACCCTCCAGGACCTTACTGAGCGTCTGGGCCATGGCATCCGGGCCTACAGCAGCGAGGACGCCGCCCGCTTCGGCGAACTCGTGATCGAGACGGTTCCCTTCGGCCACTACAACGACCTGCCCACCGCGCAGCTGAACGGCAAGATCGTGATCGACACCGCCAATTACTATCCTGAACGCGACGGCCAGATCGATCTTGGCGGGCTCTCGGAAAGCGCCTTCATGGCCCGTCATCTGGGTGGAGCACGGGTGGTCAAAGCGTTCAACGCGATTCAAGCCGCCCACCTGGAAAGCCAGGGAGATGTCAGTCAGCCGCTCGAGGAGCGCCGTGCGATCCCCATCGCCAGTGACGATGACGAGGCCAAAGCGGTTGTCAGCAGGCTGATCGAGGAGATCGGCTTCGCGCCGGTGGACAACGGGAACCTGGAACAGAGCAAGACCCAGCAGCCAGGCACGCCGATCTACGGCCGGGAGGCGACGGCCGCAAAGGCGCGCGAGTTGCTGGGACTCCACTGATGCAGATCAAGCCGCTGGCACATAGCGCCTGAAGCGACAAGAACCCCCACCCGCCCACGCCGAAGCTCAGGGAAGTGGGGGCTTTTCAGATTCAATCTAGCGCCTCTAGTTGTGGCAAGGCCGGATTCAGCTCATCGCCCGCGAAGACAGGTAAATGTACGCCGCTGCCCACACAGGGCGTCTAGGCCAGGGTCAGGCGGGGAGCAGCTCTCTTGGCGGAACCTGCCCGGTCTTCGCCAGCTCTTGAAGTCGCAGCAGGTCACCAGGGTGCCACAGCACCACGCGGTTGGCCCGGGCCAGTTCCTGTGCGGCGCGCGTATAGCCAGGCCCACTGGTGACCACGACGGCGTACTCGCAGTGGTAGATGGCCTTGGACGCCACGATCTCCTGCACGGCCTTGTTCCCGACGTTGCTGGTGGGGTAGTGCTTGACCTGCACAGCCACCTTTTTGCCCTTCGGTCCGCTGGCGATCACGTCTGCGCCCTGGTCCGCCGATCCCCGGTTGGCGGTAGCGGTCCAGCCGGGCAGCGCCGAGATGACCTGCGCGACGTGCAGTTCTAGCCCTCTAGGATCCAAGGAACGGAGGTCCGCCAGCGCCAGGGCCTTCTGTCGACGGCTCTGCTGCTGCTGCACCTTCATCCAGATGATGATGGCCCCCACGGCAATCACGGCGATCAGCGGCAACCAAAAGCCATTGGCGGCCGCACTGATAACGCCGGCGACCCCCAAAATGATGATGAATGGAAGGGGATTTTCACTTTTTCGCTTACGCTTGCGTCGAGCCATGCGAGTCAGGGTAGGTGGGGAACGGTTACTACGCTCTGACACGGCTATTTCCCAATTTTGTGTCAGCGAGACACATCTCAATTTAGGGTGAGATCTGATACTCCGGGCAGGGCTCAATAAATTCCACGTCGAGCCAGTACTCGGCCTCATCTCACTCTGCCGGGTTCAGTTCGGCGGCCCAAGCGCTCCAGGCTGCGGCCCTTGCTTCCTCGTGGCAGCCCAGGTAGTCCGCCAGGGCGGTCCACTCATCAGGACTGGGCAGGTCATCTGAGTCGCCGTGATCGGCGGCATACAGGCGGGCAAGCTGATCGCACGTCAACCTTGAAGAGGAGGGCTAGCGCGTATGCGGACTGGAGAACATCGGGTGCCAGTAAGGCGTAACGCTACGGTAAATCACCAAGCACCAATCTCTAATCGCGCTTCTATCGTGTCATTGACGGCTTGACGCTTGATAGCGCATACGAAATTCGCGGGTAAACGCTCACCATCCGGAGGGGCGAGCTTAGTCCCCGGTCTCTTTTCTCGGCAAGTTCACTCACGCTAGAGACTGCATCAGCGATATTGCCGTGTGGCTACCCCCAAACAACCCAAGTGGACTCGAGAAGAGGTGATGCTCGTACTAGAACATTCCTTGCGATTAAAAGACCATTCTGTGTGGGACAGGGTTGCAATACGCGAACTTAGTGATGTATTACGCCGCCTGGATTTTCATCCACCGGCGATGATTCACGAAAACTTTCGGAGTGAATCTAGTGTAACAACTAAACTCAAGGGGTTGATGCAAACAGTTGGGGAGATAGAGTCAAATAAATTAGATTATGACTTTGCTCCTGGATCAGGACATCTGGATCGAAAAGTTATCTTGGAATTTGCTGGAGATTACGTAAGATTAAAGAGTTATACGGACTTCTGGCGTAGATATGGTGCTGTTCCTGAATCTGTTTTTCAGGATACCCGGGGGGTGGGTCAACCGCTGGACCTTGAAGAGGGTCGCCGGCTGTTGAAAGAGCATTACAAGCGCGAGCGTAAGCCGCGCATCGTTCGCGAAAAGCTGCAAAGTACGTTGGAACGAGAAGGTCAACTGCTCTGCGAAGTGTGTGGATTCAACTTCAATACCGCTTACGGGAAACTTGGGGAAGGGTTTGCAGAATGTCACCATCTCCAACCGCTGGGGGAACTTCCAGATGATGAGGGCGTCACCACGACGCTCGATGATCTGGCCGTGGTGTGCTCAAACTGCCACCGAATGTTGCACCGAGGTCCAATGATGCTGTCTGTAGAGGGCCTGCGTCTGATCGTTGAAACTCAAGCAGCCATTTTGGATCAAGAAGATGAATTCGGAGCAGATGGAGAGGAATAAAATCCACGTCCGCTAGACTGCCCAGAACCTATGACCACACGAATTTTTGGAGACATCCCAGGCGTGGTTGAAGGCGACGAGTTCCAGGATCGGCAACACCTGCATGACGTGGGCATTCACCCTCCCTTGCAGGCGGGCATCAGCGGCACAGCCAATGAGGGTGCCGATTCGATCGTGTTGTCGGGGGGCTACGAGGATGATTCCGACCTGGGCGACGTCATCGTGTACACCGGCCATGGGGGCCGAGATCCGGCCACCGAACGACAAGTCCGCCATCAAACACTGACTCGAGGCAACATGGCCTTGGCCCGGAGTCAAGTGTTGGGCCTGCCTGTGAGGGTGAGCCGAGGTCACCAGCACCCGTCGCTCTTGTCTCCCACCTCGGGCTACCGGTATGGCGGCCTGTACCGTGTCGAAGACCACTGGTATGAGACCGGGCGCTCGGGCCTTGGCATCTATCGGTTCCGGCTAGTGAAGCTCACTGCAGACCTCTTCGGTCCAGCGACGAGAGAAGACAGTGAATCCCTGGGGCCGGCGGCACGCAAGTTGGTGACGGTGCAAAGGTTGGTCCGGGACACGGCCGTGGCCAGGCAAGTCAAGGAAATACATGCCTTTGCCTGTCAGATGTGTGGTGAACGGTTGACCAGCCCCGCCGGCGCCTATGCAGAGGCTGCCCACATCCGGCCGCTTGGTGCCCCGCACCATGGGCCCGACATCTTGACGAATGTGCTCTGCCTATGTCCGAATCACCACGTGTTGTTCGACTTAGGCGCGGTGTCCATTCAAGACGATTTTTCCCTCATCGGCATGGACGGTATATTGCGCCGCCACCGACGTCATCTAGTTGACCTAGTCCACATCCAGTACCACCGTGAGAGGTATACCTGTGGCCAGATTGTGCCGTTTTTTCAGGCGGAATCAAGGTGAGGAGCGTGTCCAAACGGCCTAGCACACGGTAGGCCAGATCCAGCCGTATCCATTCCAGCGGCAGCCCCGCTGACTGACAATGCCATCCGTTACATCACTCGCAACTTCAACATGTGCACTACTCCAGAAAGCAGGGTGGCGAAGATGGAGACGTCGAAAAGCAAGGGAGTGCACCGAATATCAAATCTCTCCCTGAGATGCCTACGTTCATGTCACACTTCCCCTATGCGCCTGCTTGCCTTGCTCATGTCAGCAGTCTTCGGTTTCGGCGGTCAGGCTGTAGCCTCCATTGATTCGGCAGCCCAGCGCCTAACCACTAGTTTGGGTGGGATTGTCCAGACGGTTATGCGTAGGGCATTTGCCTGCGCGTTGACGGCACCGTGGTTCAGACGGCTGCCCGGATCGATGCCGTGAATCCAGGACTGATTCCCCCCGCTCTCTGGCACAACGGGCCAGAAAGTGGAACTAATAACGACATTCCTGGTGATGACGCCCTGATTCATCTGCTTCCTCAGCCAGAGAATCAGGTGATCGTGGTTCTACAGCCGCGTAGCAGTGTCACTCCACCTGCCACAACTGCTTCTGAACTCACAGATCTGATCGTCGAGAATCCCGAGAACAACGACGTCGTGATCCTTGACGCTGCCAATCAACCCATTCGCGACTGGGCTAGCGTACTGGACGGCACGTACACAGTGATTGTCGGCAACTACAACCGAGTTACCCGAATACAGACCTTAAATGTGGACAAGCAAGGTCTGAAGACGCTTAAAGTGCCCAAGCTAGCTATTCAGTCGTCTCTAAAAGCAACAGGCAGATTGATCTTGCCCCAGGCTTCGGAATACATCTTCCTGATTTTTACCGCCAGCGGAGGCCTGGTCACCGATCTCTCAACTTTGGCACCCGGTTATTACGACATCTTCAGCTATAAGTTGGGGGAAGCGGGACCGCTGGCCAGTCTGCAGCTAATCCAAGCTGGCCAATTGAGCAATCTTAGATTCAATAGTGCCTTCGAGTCTTCGTCGTCCTCAACGTTCGCCCCATCTTCATCCACATACTCATCACCTGCAATACCCAGCACATCGTCTGGGGGGCAGTGCTACGTCAGCGGCTATACCCGCAAAGATGGCATCCGTGTCAGCGGGTATTACTGCCGCTGTTGAAATTCGCTTATTACCGATCCGAGCGTAAGTCGGTAGCGCTGCGGTGATCAAAACTCTTTCCAGGAGGGGCATCTCTGCGCCGTTAACGCTACAAGGCAAAGCATGGATCAGTAAATACATCTATTTTATTATACAATTAACAAGAAGTCGATTTCCATTAGATCGGATCGATAAATAGTAGGAGACGGAAAGTATGACACCGATAGAAATAGGCGCTATCCTAACTACTGTAATAACGAGCCAAATCGAGTCATTCATTGATAAAAAAATAGATAAGCTAAAAATTAGTAAGCAAAGAAAATTAGAAATTGCTACTAATGTTGCAAATTATAGTCATAGAACTTATAAAAAATTGTATTTCTTGAAGACAATAATTCATCAGGACAACTCAATACCATTGCTTGACTTATATCATCCATTAAAAGTTACGAAATTAGGATCTAAAAAGACTACGGAGATTAATTCCAATTGCATATTCTTTTTGGATAAATATGATAAAATTCTGATTACTGATTATGCTGGAATGGGAAAATCTACGATATCTAAGTTTATGTATCTTACTCTCAGGGAAAAAGGTGATAAACTTCCGATATTTATTGAATTGCGGAGGATTAAGAGCGACAAAAGCTTATTCGATCTCCTGAAAGAAGACTTTGGAGATATATCAGCGCCGCTCTCAACGCAGTCATTAAGTGATATTCTAGATTTGTCTGATATAATAATATTTTTCGATGGTTTCGACGAAATATCTTTAGACGCAAGAGAGACTGCAATAAGAGATATAATTGATTTCACTGTTAGATACCCAGACTTAAAATATGTTATTACGTCGCGCTCCGATTCAGAATTAAGTAATTTCGTGGAGTTTAAAAAATTTACTATTAAGCCTTTAGATAGAGATGATGTAGAATCACTTCTTAAGCGATATGACACTCAGGGAAATTTATCGGGTGAAATAATTAAGGAACTTAGACGGATTGATGATGAATCATTCCATGAAATACTCCAAGTTCCTATGATGGTCACCTTATTATTTAGATCGTTTGGCTACTCTGGTGAATTACCATCAAAAAAATACCAATTTTATAAGCAAGTATACGAAGCATTATACAATGGTCATGACTTAACGAAGGAGGGATTCAGAAGAAATAAGAGTAGTAATCTAGACATAGATGAATTTCAGAACGTCCTTAGGTCCATAGCATTTCAATCTGCTAAAAGTGGTCCCTCTTATTCCCGGGATGATCTTGTGAACAAGATCAATAAGGCGTTCGAAAAGTTTGGATATACGCGGGCCAGGCCGGCAGCGTTTATATCAGATCTATTGCAATCAGTCCCCTTGTTTAGTGATGAGAATGTTGAAATTAGATGGATACATAAATCGTTGCAGGATTATTTTGCTGCTTCATATGCAGTATTTATAATATCTGATAATCAGAAGAAAACATTTGAAAAAATGTTCCATAGCGACAAGTCTTTTTTCTATGCTAATATAATTGAATTATCATATGATATGAAACCCCATATCATAGAAGAAGTAATAATACTACCTTATCTAATTGACTACTTAATTTATTCGGATAATTGCGGTCATAATAACTTGCATAAATCCGTAAGTGACAGACTTTATCAGCGAGTTTATATGAAGTTCGATATTACTAATTTTAACCACTCAGATAAAGATCGATTCAAACAATCCATTACTGCCAATATGCATAGAATTAAGGCAGAAATTGGTGAAGTGGAGCCAAGGATTCGAAGACAAGCAATATATAGCTCGAGTACTACCACTCATTTTCTCATAGCTGAACGTCCTAAGCGATGGATTCTGGATTTCATCAGTAAGAAATATAAAGGAATATTTATTAATATACCAAATGAAAATAAAGAGACCTCGCCATTTAGAAGGTCATCTGCAGATATATGTGTTGGACATGCATCCGCTTTAAGAGGGGAAAAAGAATGCGCAAAAGCCATTGAAGAAGTAGTCCGGGCGTTCTCAAATAGGGGAGAGGATATTCTGACTATCAGTGCTTTCGAGATAGATAATCAGCGTGTTAAAGAGATAACAATCGCAATCCAGTTAAAAATTGATTCAATGAATGCAGAGGAAGAGTTCTGAAACTCTAAATTCTATAGATGGCTTCAAATTAATAAATAAAATGGGATTAGAATTTTACTGAGAATACAAGTCCGACCACAGAGGATAGCCAGTGGTGAAAAAAGTGATCCAGAAGCCTAGAACATAGGCTGTGGATCACTAATTTAAGAGACACCGGCGTGGGGCTTCAATTGCCTGAGTAGTACGCTATTGGGGCACCACCGGCAGCGCTCGCAATGCGCCGTCTGGCGTACGCCAGGTGATCGAGCCGCTAGCAATCTTGCCTGTATAGGCCAGCGCCTGGGTGGTTTCATTGGCGGGCACGTCGCCCAGGCTGCACGACGTGATGCCGTCCGAAGTGACCTTGCAGCGTGAATCTGTGGTGGTCACGCCGTCGAGCACCAGGACGATCTTCAGGGCGGGCACCGGGTCTGCGTTCTTCAGCACGAATAAGCCGCCCGCAACGGTGTAGCTGGCCTGGGTGGACTGGGCGACGCCGGCAGCAGTGCCGACGAGGGCAGTGGGGGCGCAGGCGACGAGGGTGACGGAGAGCAGCAGGGTGGACAACAGCAGTGATTTCTTCATGCGAATTCCTTCTGGATCCGGGCGATCTGAATTTGAATGACTTTGCGGCGGCTCTCGTCGTCCGGGGCGGCCGCCACCTCGACGACGCTCTTGACCAGGCTGAGCAGGAACTTGGGATTGCTAAAGACCTCCGGCGCCTTCTTGAATGAGGTCACCACTTCCTTGATGAGGTCCGGAACGCCCGCGAGCTGCTGGAGGGTGGAGAGATCAATCTTGTTCATGTGGGGTCCTTTGCGCCTTCGGCGGCGGCTGTCTTGAGGGCGCTGCTGGCGGCGAACACGCGGGCGATGTAGGCACCGTTCGCGCCGACGAAGCCAAGAGCGGCGGAGATTAGGGCCTGCGTCCACGGCAGGTCACCCCGCACGGCCAGAGCGGCGTAAGCGGTGAAACCAAATCCGGCCAGTAGGGACAGCACCGCGCTGACGCCGACGGTGGTTGGCCCTTTTGTGCCGAACCACTTCTTGCAGATGGCGGTCAGAGCAAGCACCACGTAGCCGGTGGCCAGACTGACGATCAGCGTCACGATGGACTGATATTCGGTAGGCACGCCGGGAATGGCGTCCTGGGCGAGGGCCAAGCTGATCAGCAGCAGGGCGAGGAGAGACAGTCCGTACTTCTTCAAAATGGATCCTCCGGCGGAATGAAAACGGCCCGCACATTGGCGGGCCTGGCGTAGAGACGAGCGGCGGATTGAGTTGACCGATAGCTAAACGTAACGACCTTGAAGAACCGTAATCTCCAAGGTCGTAAATGCTTCTTTGTGCGCCTTAGCCAAAGAGCTGAATATTCTTTGGCACTGACAAGTTAAAATCCTCCGGATCTGGCACGAAATACCCAGCAGGGAGTCCGGCTAGTTTCTCTACAATCCCAACAGGCAGGGGAAGCACAGCTCCTAAAGCACTCTTCTGCATTCCTGCTTTGGTTACTAGGGCATTAATTGCAGACTTCAGGAGGGTAGGGCGCTCGATGGGGAGCGCGTCATCGTGAGGTTCAGTCATGCGCCAACCACGTTTGGAGAGATGAACCATTAGAGACGCAAACCGTGCTTTATCAATTCTTCCAACATTCAGTAGACGACGAAGCATTGCTTGTATCGACATTTTCCAGCGCGGCTTGAGAATCCGAAGAGTCTCTAGTGATACTGACTTTACTTCATCAATAAAAGCCTGAGGGAGAGCGATTGCTAGAGTCAACTCATTGCCCTGTTGTTCAATAAGCTTCTTCATGGGCTTGTCGATTTCGAAGTTTGTAGGCAGACGGCCGTGAAGGATGTCATGAGACGCTTCATGTAGCGCGGTAAACCTCAGTCGAGCAGCTGAGTCGTAATCCTTATTAACAAGGATATATGCTCTTTCTCTGTGCGTTTTGAAAAATAATGCCTCAACATTATCAAAACCAAGAGAAAAGTGGCTAACAATATAACCATTTTTCTCTAGCACATGGACAACGTTATTTAGGGGTGCCTCTCCCAGTCCCCATTGATTCCTTACTCTTACTGCCACTTCTTCAATATGCTCGCTCCTGATTAGTCGAGGATGGGCGGGGATATCTGATAGATCAGGAAGATTCGGCTTTGGCAGTGCTACATGCTTTGAGATAAACTGATCAATTTCTTGGACCCACTCGAGATGAACCTCTGCTTGCCGTTTCTCTGTCTCTGTTGTTTTACTTTTACATCTAAACAGAGGAGGGGCATGCGCCTCTCGGACAATGGGCACAAAGAAGTAGTGGGCTGGCACGCCAAGAACCTTGCTAATCCGGTCCAAGGTCGGTCCGTCGGGTTGAGCGCCATTTTCGTATTCGCCGATAGTATTTCTGTGGACGCCAACGAGTGTTGCGAGGGTGCCCACGGCCATGCCGTATGCCTCCCTCACTTCACTCAGACGAGCGCCTACAAAGCTGGATGGTTGTTTCACAAAATCACTCTGTCTTCTGAACCTCGACCAGCTCGAGAACATGGTCTTCTTCGATTTCGGGAACACTACGTGTCGCTTCAGCAGGCTTCGCATTGCCCATGGCTGCCAGGAAGTACGGCTCAAGATCAATCACTGCAATCTCGCTCAAGTAGTCCGGCGTGGGGAAAACGATCCTCAGGATCGACACCTCATCCGGTTTCTTGAGATTGGGTAGGTGTTCCAGGTAGCCATTGAGCTTTGCCCCAGCTTTTACATCCGGGATTTCGAGAAGTTCCGGATACATAAACGGGGAGTTCTGCACCGAGTGCGCGCGCCGGTAGCCAGCAGGCCGGGACTTGCCAGTCCGCTTGTTACAGCGGGCCGCCGACAATATCAGACGATTGCCGATCTGGAGCTCGTTGTGGCTGCTGGTCTTCCTGGCATTTGTTTCGGTGACACAGTTTGCACCCGAGAGATTCTGTCCCAGATTCTTCAATGCGGTCTCGATCATTCCGCGCAGCAGATGAGGCGCTGTCTCACGGAATGCCGAGCGATCAATGTTCTCCCGCATGATGGCTGTGGCGCCTACGTAGGCTGCGTACAGCTCCTGCCCGATCACAGCCAGAACAGAGTCGGGAAGGAAGCGCTGGATAAGCTCCTGCGCGGCGGTCAGTTTTTCAGTCGTTTCGCCCGTCACGTAACCAGCGTATAACTTTTTTCCTAGATTGCACAGTCCCGTATAGCGGAAACAGAAACGGAAAAGGCTCAATTTGAGAGATCCACCTTGTTTTTCTGCGTGTAGGCCGAACGCAAAGGCTGATGCAGAGTGTGCCTTAATGAAAAATCCACTTCTCGGCCGGATCTGAGAGATGGGGGCGTTTTCAGTGTTCTTCTGTCTCTTCAACTAGGCTTACAGGTCAATCCAGCCACCCCTCCAGTGTCATGCTCGCCATGGGCCTACTAACGCGCCTGTGATGGCAGAGAGGGTGCTTCTGTGTGGTCTTTAGGCTTAAGCGGGGCACGCTCCAGCACCATGTCCCCATTGCGGCGAACCCACACCCGCAGGCCGGGATAGTTCCACGGCCCACCGGGCGAGGCGTAGACGGTTCTCAGCTGAATGATCAGGGCGTCATCAAGCAGCACACCGCCGTACTTGTCCGGACGGCCACTCCAGTCCACCTCCTGCCCCGCCATGTCGATCAGGATCACGCGGGGCGGCAAGGCGGGCGCAGCGTTCTCGCGGAGCCACACGCGCTGGGCATTCACGCGCCGCAGCCAGCCGCGCAGGAACACGCTTTGACTGGGTCGCTCCCTGACGATGGCCCGGTAGAACGTCTCGCGCTCGTCGCAGGCTGCCAACGCTACGTCCACCGGCGCCCCGTTCGGGAGATGAGTCATGGCCCGCTGGAGCAGGCCGCCTGCCCCGTTGCTACCATCGCTGCGCCCGCCGCCGTGGTTCACGGCCATGTCGTAGATGGCCGCAGACAGTGGCCAGGGCAGGCGACTGGGAAACGGGTAGGCCTCCCAGTAACGGGTGCGGTAGATGGTCAACACCTCGTCTTCGCGGATCAGCCACACGTCGCGTGCCGGCAGCTTCTGGCCAGTGCGCCAGGCCGTATACACGCGCTGAGTGACGCCGTAAGCGGTGCGGCCTCCGGGGTCTGCAGGGTGATCGACGAGGCCGCCTTCCCAACGGGCCGTGAACTCGTGAGCACGCTCGAAGTCGCTGGTCACGAGTCCTCCTCTTCCGGCCATTTCGTGCGCGGCTGAATGTCGTGCAGCTGCTCCAGGTATTCCACGCGAATGCGCGCCTGATCGCGCTGGTAGCGCAGCCGGTGGTTCTCGCCCTGCGCCTCTTCCAACAGGTCTTTAATCTTTTGCATTTCCGCCTCCAGCACTCCGACACGGGTGACCAGATCGGCATTCTGGACCGCAGAGACTTTGCCGCCCCGGATCTCGCGCACCAGCATGGCCAGGCCGTAGAGCACGCTCAGCACGATGGCTGCCGGTCCGCCCTTGGTGATTAAACCGATCACGGGAGTCAGGTCCACGCTATCCATCCCGTCCCTTTCTGGGCGCACGCCGCCACCAGCGCGCCACCCTCTGTCTGAATGAAGGCCCTCGCGGCCGCGTTCGCCTTGGCACCCCGGCCAGTCGGCGCAGCCAACGGGGCGGACGGCGAACCACTCGCGCCCACCAGCTGGACTGCGCGGCCCAGTGCACTGCCGTGCGGGCAAACAACAGCCCGCTGGCCCCGGCCAGGATGGTGAACGTGGTGACGCCGAAGGCGATGCCGTTCGCGCCGCCGAACGACGCGGCCACCGCCAGCAGGTACGTACCGCACATGGCGTGTGCCAGCAGGCGTAGCGGTCCAGCTCGTGGGGAGAGCAGCAGCAGGACAGCAATACCCGCGGCTGCCCAGCCCCACCACGCCCAGGGCATGATCGTCGTGAACTGCGAGTACCCCTGGTACAGGAAGGGCATGGAAGGGCGGTGGTAGACCACGAAGGCCATCCCGAACAGCAGGAGGGCCAGGATGTTGGTGGGATTGATCAGATCCCAGCGGCTGTACATGGGGCGCTCCATTACCGGACCACCGCCCGCCGCCAGGTCTGCCTGTCGAGGGTGTAGGTCAGCCGGTGCGTGAACAGCCAGACCCGCCGGACCTCGCCCACAGGAATCAGGAGAGGGGGCTCAGTGGAGCCGGTGAAGAAATTTTCCTTGCGCACGAGCGCTGGTTTCTGGCAGCCAGGGGCCGCGCGGATCACGGCCTGATACCCGATGCCGAGCACCTGATCACGAAAGACCAGCGGCTGGCAGAAGAAGTCGCTGGGTGGATTGGCTGGAACATTCAGGGCTGCCAGTGCGGGCAGCGACAGCGCCGCCCCCATCAGCAGGGCAGCTCGCAGGCGAAAGGAGCGGCCCACTTACAGCCCCCCCACGTCGCTGAGCCCCGCCGCCCTGGCCCGCTCTTCCCAGTTGGCCACCGCCTCCGCCAGCATGCCCGGCGTGATGGGACCTTTCGGGGCGCTGAGATTGTTGACGCTGGTGACCAGCTTGGGGTTCAAGCTGTAATCCCAGCGCGCGTCGGGCTGCCCTTTCTTGGGACGGCCCCACCCTGAATAGTTGTTCTGGAAGAGCACGGTGCTTGCGTCGCGGGTTTCCTTCGAGTAGTTCCTGCCGTAGAAGCCCGCGTCGGGATCGGCGTCCAGCAGGGTACCGTCGGGCAGTTGACCGGTCCCCAGGGCCACGTTGTCCAGCACGCGCATGTTGTTCCCGCCCGCGACAGCAATGCCGTAGTTGCTGGCTTCCAGCACCGTGTTCTTCACGGCCTCCTGGTGCTCGCCCTTGCCGTCGCCGAGCATGATGCCGCCGCCGCTGTAGCTGCCTGATGGTGGGGTGCCGAAGGCCCCGTTGATCAGGTTGTCGTGGACCCGGATGGGCGAGGCCGCCGTGCCGCTGGAGGCGTACAGGTTGATGGTGTCCTCGACGTGCGACTTGCGCGCTGTGTTGTCGATGCGGTTCCACCCGATGTCCACGCCGACGGCGTTCTTCACCGCGTTCAGCTGCAGGAACTGGACACGGTAGAACTTGTCCTGGAAGCCACTCTTGCCATCGCTGTAGCGGCCTTCGATATCTCGCGCCCGGTTGTACCGCACGATCACCGGGGCCGCGTTGCTGCCCGCCCAGGCGTTCAGGTAGATCCCAGCCGTGTTGATCAGGGCGTTGCGCTCGATGGTGACGGAATTGAAGCCCTCGGCGTGCACGAAGCGGCCCGGGATGCGGGTCACGTCGTCCGGATTCAGGCCAAGACCGGTGCAGCCCCGCACGGTGAGCTGGGCGGATACCCAGGGGGCCTTGATCAGGATGCCCTTGCCGCGCAGGGTGCAATTCTCGATGGTCACCGGCTCACCCGTCTTGACGAGTACTGCAGGCGTGTTGGCGTCCAGCGATTCCCACGCGCCGGTGTACGTGCCGCCCTTCGTGATCGTCAGGGGCGGGTTATAGACCAATGGGGCGGAGGGTGCAGCCTCGGTCACGCTGGGCACGAACAGCTCGCAGACTTTGGTCTGCCCGACGGCGGGATCGCCGAACACGCCGTTCCCGCAGGTCAAGGTGCCGACCAGATTGTCCTTGACGTTCCAGACCTCGCCCAGGCCGTAACGCACACGGCTGGGATTGCTCAGCGTGAAGGTCTTCCCTTCGGTGGCGAGCGGCGCCCAGGTGCCGGCCACGTTGGGCGTAGGGGGCACAGGGATAGGCGCTGGAGGTGTGGGCACAGAAACCGGAGGCGGGGTGACCACCACCGGCGGGGCAGACGGCACGGTGATCGTGATGGTGTCGCCGGGCTGCAAGGTGACGCCGCTGGTCAGGGGCTGGCCGTTCACCTGCACGGTGGGCGGACGGACCTCCAGGCTTTGGGGGAGCAGGGTGCGGGGTGTGCTGGCCTGTTTCTGTGGACCTTGGCAGGCCATGAGCAGCAGCGGCAAAAGCAGGCAGGCGCGGGTGGTCTTGATCATGGATTTCCTTTCGGGACAGGAGAAAGGGAAAGCCCCCGCTTCGAAAGCGAGGGCCACAGGGATTGAGCTGGGACCAGGAAAGTCTCTGTCAATTACAGGCCGTAGCGGACCTTCAGATAGTTGTCGTAGGCCGCCGTCTGTTCGGCTGCGCTCAGTTCACGCTTGAAGATCAGCACCTCGTAAATGCGCCCGGTCAGCGGTGCCACGCCACCACTCCGTTGCCCCAGATGCAACACGTCCCCCACAAGGGTCTGGGCAGGGGCGGGGGGCTGGACAATCAGTGTGTTGCCGCCGCGCATGGCAATTGGCGGGTCCGCAGCGTAGTTGACGGTGATGATCTGCGCGGAGACGGTGTTGTGCAGAGCCTCGGCAGCGGCCACGGTGCCCGCGCTGCCCATGTTGAGGATGGACTGAATTTTCCCGGTGTCGTAGACCACGCCCCAGGTGCCAGGAACGTTGTTGGAATTGTCCCCCGTTTCCAGTGCCACCGTGGCCGCCCCCGACGCCGCGAGGACCACCAGCACGGTCAGGCTGCCGCGTCCAGCCAGTGCGTCCAGCGCCGAGGTGACAAGCTCCTGCGCCCCGGAGAACTCCAGGTACGGCTGCCCGCCCTGTCCACCCGCACGCTTGACCGGACGCGCGCCCGCCGTCGCCTGCGTGGCGTGGATGCCCCTCGCGGCGTCGGGCCAGTCGGAGACGGGATCGCCCGCTGCACCTGGCGCCCGGTCGGCACGCAGCCACAGCGCCACGTCGGTCTGAATGCTCGGACCGCTGGCGTCCCAGGCCAGGGGGGCTGGCGCGACTGCTCCCCACACGCTGCCCGGGTCAGACAGCGGCACGGCGAACACCTGTGGGCCGCCGTTGCGGGTCAGCGGCACGTCTGGATAGGCCTCGTAGCGCAGCACGCCGCTCAGGTGCCCGTCCGGGTCGTCCAGGTCCACGATGGGCGCAAAGTTCCCGCTGCCCTGGGTGCCAGTGTTCTCAAAGGACACGGTGTAGTCCACCGCGAGGCGGGGCGCGTTGCCGTGCCAGCCAGCCCCGCTGGCCGCGCCGACGTTGATCCGGCACTGGTACAGGTTCAGCGAGCCAGACGACAGATGGCCGCCGCTGCGGGCAAAGACGCCGTAGTGGCAGTTGCCCGCCGCGCAGTAGTCGAAGGTGGAATGCTCGGCCACGATGTACCCGGCGTACACGTTGAACACCACGCAGGTCTGGGCGTGCGTCATGCCGTAGTTGCCCTGCGTCGGGAAGGCGATGCCGAAGCTGGCGGGGTTGCTCAGGGCCACCATGTCCAGCCAGCGCCGCCCGGTCTGCACCTGCACGTTCCTGGCACTCAAGCCGCCCATCCACAGGCCTTGAATGCCGCCGATGCTCCCGTTGGGCGGGACGATCATCAGCAGGTTCTCGGCGTGCAGTTCGATGCTCAGCACGCTGTTGCCGTCGGGCACGTCGCTGCCCGCGTACGGCGCGCCGATGATGCCGTACAGGATGGTGTTGTCAATCCCGGTCAGTTCGGTTTCAAGGATGGTCAGCCCAGCACGGGCGGGCAGTTCAAAATAAAAATTCGGCGGCCTGGACGCGCCGCGCAGGGTCAGCACCTTGTTGGCCTGCTTGTACTCAGGCGGCAGGCTGAGCAGTCCGCCTGCGCCGGGAGCGCACTGCCGGTTGATCCGGAAGGTGCCGGCGGGCAGGTCCAACTCCGCGTTGCCGGTGGCCAGCCGCGCCGTGATGATGGCCTGGAGTGCCTCGGTGTCGTCGTGCTGGACCCGTGCGCCCGCCACGCCCTGGACGGCCGCGTCGCGCAGGGTCAGCACCGCGCCGTTCACAGCGGTGATGACCGTAACGAGTGGCGTGATACCCCCGCCCGCCCCCAGGACAAAGACCCCGTGGCCGACGGCAAAGGTGCTGGCGTCGGCCACGGTCAGCGCGGTGCCACCTGCGCCGATGCTGCCGGTCGTCTGGGCTGGGCTGCCGCTGACATGGGGCAGGGCGGCCACGCCACTTGCGGGCAGTCCAGTGCCGCCTGTGGGCCTGCGAATAGGGATCACTCCACTCTCCAGTAGTCCACGCGCACGGTTGCGTCCGCGTCGCCGTCGCGCACCAGCCGCAGCGCCGCGAGCTGCGCCCCGTTGATTTCCACACCCTCGCCCACGCTGTAGCCAGGGGCGGTGGCCGCGTTGCTCAGGCCCAGGCGGGCCGTTCCAACAGTGACGGTCACCAGGGCGCGGTTGGCCCCTGCCGGAACGTTCAGGCTGACCTCGTCTGCTCCCACTGCCAGACTCTCCGGCGAATAGGTGGCAGTCACTGTTGAGGCCGCACCAGCGCCGCCCAGTTGCCCAGCCGTGAGCGGGATGGCCGCGCCCGTCGCGTCGTCCACGATGTACAGCACGGCCTTGCGCGCGGGGGCCTGGCGCACGTTGGCCGGGTCTTTCATTTTGAGCTTGTCCAGGAATCCCATGGTTGACCTCCAGGCGAACGCCCCCAGCCGGGTCAGGGCGGGGGGCGGAGAAAGAGTGAATAGGGGAAGGGCTAGACCGGCAGGCCAGCCGTCAACGGCACGTGGTAATGGCTGCCGCCTATGCCGTCGCTGTCTGCCTTGAACACATGCAGGTACGGTGCGTCGGACGCAGGCCACACGACTTCGGTGTAGCTCAGCTGGGGCACAAACGGTTCATGGTCGCCGGGAGTGGGCACAGGGACCAGGGGCACCTCAAAGTGCTGATCGGACAGGATCTCGATAAAAGGGAACCCGCCGCCGTCGGGATTGATCACCCCTGCCAGCGCGACCTGGGCAACCGGGCTGACCGGATACTGCTGGGCATCCGTAAAACTGATGTTCAGCGTCGTGTCGGTGGCGACATAGGACCGGTCAAACAGATAATCGGTGTAGGCCTGCCCGTCTATGGTGGTGTCCACCCGGGTCAAGGTGAGGTTGTTTCCTGCCGATACCGCCTCGTTGCCGTTGGTCCCGCGCTGAAGGCTGACCCCAGCCAATACATCGGCGGGCACCGTCCCGGCCAGCCGGAAGCCCGCCACGCTGACGCTGCGGCGCTGCCATTGGAGTCGGATATTGAACAGTGGGAAGAGCGGCGCCGTCGGGAGGCCCATGCTCGGCAGGCCGACAAACAACGGCGCAGCGCTGCCGCCCCCGCCGCCCGAGGCATTCTCCAGGGTGGACACGCGGCCTTTGAGTGCGTTGTGCATGGCTTTCGTGGGGTAGGGTCCAGCGGGCATCAGGCAGTCCTTTCCACGGATTCAAACCCGTCCGGGTCGGGGGTGGCGGTGGCGTCGGGCAAGGTCTGAAAGCCCTCCGCGTCGGTGGTGGCATTGGTGTTGCTGATGGTCTGAAAGCCCTCTGCGTCCGCTGTGACGGCGTAGAGCGTCGCACTTCCCCCTCCCGGTGCCGGGCTGTCGATCACCGGGGCCAGCGCTCGGATGGTGGTCAGTTCCACTGAGGGGTCCAGTCGGGTCAGGCGCAACAGGCTGCCTGCCGGCACGGTGTACGGGAAGACCACCGCCGTCCAGGCTGCGCCAGCATTCGGGCTTTTCTCGATGCTGACGGCTGGACCGCTCTGCCCGGTCAGGACATAGCCGCTCAGCCCGCCCTCGTCGGCGGTGACAGACAGGGTGAGGCCATCCTCGGTGGTGGCGCCCAGCAGGATCGGTGTCGGGGTGTACATGCTTCTCCTATGGGGTAGCGGGGACGTCAAAAACTCTGACGCAGAGCAAGGCGCGTGAGCATTGCCCGGTGAACTCCAGCGTGTACGTGGTGCCGACAGGCACGGGAACGGTGTATGGGTGCCAGCCGCGTTTCTCACTGGCGTTGTGGCCGAGCCGGATCAGCTCGATCTCCTGATCGTTGACCTTGATCGTGGGCTTGGTGGTCTTCAGGCGCAGCAGTAACGCCGCCGCCCTGCTCTGCCCGTCGCCTGGGCGCGGCGTCTCGGGGAAGGTCAGGACCAGCGGGCCAGCGGTGGCCTTGCGGTCATCCCTTTCTTGTGGCCACTCGGCGGGTTGATACAAGATCCGCTTGGCGACGGCGGCCATCACATCCACGGGTCCGTCATCGCGCACCGCCACCGCCGTCAGCGGCAGCAGCAGCGGTCCCTCGCCGCGAGCGAGCACCTCGTCCTGGCTGACCAGCGCTGTCACGTCTGCTAGCGTCACGCCAAGCGGCGCGACGGGGGCAGTCTCGGGGAGGAGCTTGGGGCGCTTGCCCGGCCTTGAGCCCCAGGTCCAGCGGGGCGGGCTGCCCAGAGCGGCCCCGCGTTTCTGCGTGTCGCGCCACACGTCGTAAGCGGCGAGGGCGCGTGACTGGACGCCGATGGCTTCATTCTGAACATCGGCCCAGGCCCACTGCGGCGGCCAGGTGTTGAACAGGGTGCCGACGGGTGAAAAGCCTGTGAAGCTGCCCGGATCCACCCGCAGCACCTCCGTCTCAAACAGGTACAGCGGAATGCTGAGCAGCTCGCCGTCCGGGCGCACCGCGCTGACCGTGCTGGCGTTGGCGTGCAGGATGATGTGCGGCGTGAAGTCCCATACCGGTTCGCCTTCCGGCGTGTCCTCCAGCCGCACCGGCGTGTCTCTTAAAGCTGCCCAACTTCCCCCGGTGAACTCATGCCCGTAGGCGGTCAGGATGGCGGTCACGCCGCTCTTGGTGGTCAGCGCCGCGATGTTGCCGGTCCGTGGGCCGGACACCTTGACCTGTCCCTCCGCGGCCGTGAAGACGTTCACCCGCGCCTCGGTCGGGATGCCCGGGAACGACGTGTACTCAAAATCTCGCAACACGTCCACCGGCACATAAGGGATGTACCGCACCCATCCGGTCAGGCGTTCGTAGCCGTCAAGGATGCGGTATTCCGGGTCGGCGCCCTCTGGTACGGTGCCGTCAAAGACCTGGCCGGGATACCGGACGACCTGACTCAGCCGCGCAATCGTGTACCACTGATTGACCAGCGTGCGAAGAATGTTGCCGTTAGCGTCCACCTCCACCGCCAGCACTTCCGTGACATGCACTTCCCGGCCACCCTGAAATCGGCTGCGGCCCACTGACCACTCACCGGGCAGAAACACGCCCTCGATGTGGGCCTGCACGGTGTCGTCGGTGATCACGGCGTTGTCAATCGGGTAGGAGAAACGCGCCTGCCGGTACATGGTGGCCTCCCGGCTGCCCTGATCGGCGGTGTTGACCGTCCACTTGAAGTCCCAGGCCTGCAGCGAGCGCTCCTGATACAGCACCGGGTTATCCGGCAGACTGCCGCCCGCGTAGGGCACGACGTCCTCCGACCAGAAGCGCGAGGCGTACACCTTGCCCCGGTCCACCACGTCCCGCTCAAACCCCGCCGTGAACACCCAGGCGGTCCGTGGCGTCTGGCTGAAGCTGTCCAGCGGTTCCTGAACGGCGCGGCGTGCAGCGTTGAACCCCATGAACACCGCGTCCGGCGTGAACGTCGGGAAGTCCTGTTCGGAGTATTTGAACAGGTGAAGCACCCGGGCGTCGTGATCTACCCGGGTGGACAGGCCGAACGGCTGCAGGGAGGCGTCATCGAGCACGATGGCCGCGTCTGCGTCTGGTATCCCCGTTTCCCCAGCGAAGATGCCGTCAGGGATGGTCCTGGGGATGTGCAGGCCACCGCCACCTCCGGTGCCCTCGCCCTCGCCCACCATCAGGATCCGGGGCTCCCAGCTGAACAGCAGGCTCATGTCACCCTGCCAGTCCAGCTGCCAGGGCGCTGCGGCGAGTCAAACTGCGGCGGCGGCGGGATGAAGGGAGAGTCCTCGGCCACCCGCAGCGGCGGCGTGCCGCGCCCCTTCTGCGCGAACAGGTTGCCGCCCTCGGGCGTGGGGTCTGGTTCCGGTTTGTCGCAGCAGCAGCGTTTCCGGCACCCACACCCCAGGATCAGCCCGATCAGGTCATCGCGCACCCGTGGCCTCCCGCTGGCCTCTGACCAGCTTCCACTCGATCTCGTCTCCAGGACGCGGCGGGAAGCCGGTGCGGAAGGCGATAAAGCCCGGTTCCACAATCGGCTGCACCGCCACTGGATCCCAGCCGCGCACGATCCGGGCCAGCGCCCCACCCGGCTTGCCTGCCAGCATCACCGCCCGCCCAGACCCGTACTCGGCCAGCAGATTGTCGCGGGCGGCCTGATTCGGCTTGCCCAGCAGGTAGTCCGGGCGCACGAGGGTCAGTTGCGTGATGATCTTGACGTCGCCTTCGGCCTGACCCATCCGCAACTCGCGCACCCGTCCAGAGTCCTGCCCCTCGCCAAACGACACCCACGTTCCTGGCAGGTGGCCCAGCGGCAGCGGCACGTCCAGGCTTGTGACCAGGCGGCCCCAGTCGCGCGCCAGGATCAGGGTGCCGGTGTCCACCAGCAGTTCGGGCGGCAGAAAGGCAATCGTGACCTCCTGCGCGTCGGCAAATCCTGCGTCGCCGGGGCGGAACACCGCGCCCGTCGGGTCAAGGATTTCTTTGAGGTCACAGGTGTTGCAGTCGTAGTTGGGCGGTGCCTGATCGGTGATACGCGGCGCGTCCGGGCTGGACCGCGCCACACTCGCCGTCCTGATGGCCTCGCCGCTCTCGGCGTCGTAAACCGGCACCAGCGTTTGCCCGCTGACCCCTGGGGTATACAGCCAGCGCCCTCCGCCTGCAGGCTGCCACTGCTCGGTCTGCGTTGTGACCACGTACTCGCGCCCCTCCAGCGGACCGCGCTTGTCCGGCGTGTCCTCGGCGGCCTCCTGTTTCAAGCTGGCGAGGCGGCGCGTCGCGGTGGTCTTGGCCACCAGATACCCCTGCGGGCTGTAGCGGTAGGTGGTCACGGTGCGCTCGTCCGAGACGAGATCCCCGACGTTCAGGGTGTGGTACAGCGCTGGACCGTAGGCGTAAAAGGTGCCCGGGGCGGTCTGCGCGTCAAATCCCCACGATTTGCTCTCCGTGACCTCGCGCAGCGGCCGCCCCGGACACAGCGGGTCATAGGCGGTGTCGCTGCGCTTGTACCCGGTGGCCACGCCGCGCCACAGCTTGAAGAACGGTTTGTCGTCCACCGTCTCGCGCACCTCAATGTCGTCCGTCGTGATTTCAAGGGTTGAAACCATCTGGCCGCCGCTCTTGCGATAGCCGCGCTGGGTGCGCGCCGTGCCCGCGCTTTCCACGGGGTCATACCATTCCTGCTCAGGCAGCAGTTCGCGGCTCACTTCGTCCAGCCCCGGATCGCCCGCCAGCAGGCCCAGGATGACCTCGGGCTTGAGCGGGAGTGGTTGATCGGCACCCTTCAGGGTCAGCCGCACGGGCGTCTGCAGCAGTTCGCGCCCCTGCGACAAAGCAGTAATCCAGTCGGGGGAAATGAACGCCCCGCCGCGCGTGTCCAGCGGATTCGGGAAGCGTCCCACGAAACGGTCCGGCTGCCCGTCCGGCGACAGGGCCAGGACCATGCCAAGCTGCCCATACGTGGCGTCCCAGACCTCCAGCGGGGTCAAGTCCTCGGTGGAAAAATCGGTGCGCCCTTCCTCGAAATAGGCGCTAATCAGTGGGTCGACCTCCAGAAAGAAGCGTCCGAAGTTCCGCATAATGTCGTGAACGAGGACGCTGACGTTCTGACGCTGGCGCACGCTCAGGCAGGGGTCCGGCGTCGGGCTGATCTTCCAGGCAATCTTTTCCGGCAGCACGGCGCGCTTGAGGACGGTGGACACGCTCTCGCGGAAGCGAAAGGTGGTCTGAAACGCGCCCACGTCCTCCTGCGGTTCCTGTCCCATTGTGCTGAAGGTGCGGGTGGGCAGTCGGGCCAGCAGGCTGCCGCCTCCGGTCTGCGCCTCGGCATTCAGGGTGACGGTGGGGGTGGACGTGCCGAACAGGCCGCGCACCACGGCAGACAGTTCCTCGTCCTGTCCGTTGTGGCTGTAGTCCCAGGACAGGACCAGCCCGGGCAGTCCGCTCAGTTGCGCGTGGTACAGGGTCTCCGTCCCGCCCGCCGTGAGGGGGAGCGGCAGGCTCTGGGCCTGAAAGGCGACGCTGCCGATGATGTAGTCCGGGCTGGACCGCGCCACAAACAGGGCGGCGCGCGTGACCACCTGAACCGTCGTCGCCGTGAATGTCGCCGGCACGCCGGGGAGAAAGGCCGGTGGCGTCTGCGGGGCTCCGCTGTTGCCGGAGAGAATCAGAATCGGCATGGCTTAGCCGTACTTGAACTTGAGAACGGAGCGCGCCTGCATCACGCCCTGGCTCCCGGCGGGCACGACGTAGCTGACGGTGGCGGCGAGGGCCAGGCCGGCGGGCAGGATGCCCAGGTCTTCGGCGTCCGCCTCGGTGAGGGCCGTGACGCCTATCCCGCCGCCGAAACTCAGGTTCAGGGTGCCGTCGGTGCTGGCGGCATTCTCCACCCACACCTTGACGTTGACCGCCACGGTGCCCGTGTTCTTGAAGCGGATGGGGACGGGCGCGCTGCTGGTGCCGGGCAGCACGGTCCCGAAGTCAAAAGCCGCCAGCGGCGTACCGTCGGCGGCTTGGAGTTCAACTGCTCTGGGCATCAGGCCTCCTGGGGCAGATAAAGGGTGAAGTTGTAGTTGGCGTACGCGCTCTGGCGCTTGGGCTCGAAGATGGCGTCGCCGTCGAACAGGCAGCCCGTGAACGTGCCCGCCGTTTCGTAGCCCTCTCCGAACGTGACCGTGAAGGATGCGCCGGACGCGGCGAGCGCCCGCAGCGCGGCCACCTGCTCTTCGAGCAGCACCCATTCCGGGCCAGGAGAGGTGATCTGAACGCGGCGGGCGGTGCGGTGGCCCTGCGTGTGAATGACCGTGCCGTTGATGCTCACGGCCTCACCCACGCTGCGCCCACCGCCCGTGCGCCTGACGGCCTGTGGCGGCACCGTGGGGTTGAGTTCGGTGCCGCCAATGTTCAGTTGATAGCGGGCCATCAGCACCCCCGCCCAGCGCGCCGGGCACGGTCTTCGAGCTTGCGGATGGCCATGTCGGCCACTGCCTCTGGCGACTGGCCAGGCGCACCGTTTACGGTCATGTAGTACGTGTCTCCGGCGTAGTTGGTGATGGGGGCAATGGCGTTTGGCTTGGTGTTGGCCAGGGAGCCGACCACTTCTCTGCCGACCTCCCTGCCGATGGATCTGGCCGCGTCACCCGTGACGGTGACGGGCTGCGCCTCCGGCAGCTTGGGCGGAGCGAACCTGGCCGCGAGCTGGTCAAGCGCCCTAAGGTCAAACGTGAAAGGGGTGGCCGAGGCGGTCGCAACACGCGGCGGCAGGGTGGGCACCGCAGGGGCGGCCACCCTGCCGGCCAGCTCCCGGTCCACCAGCGTCTGCTGCTCCCGCTCCAGGCTGTCCTGTTGCAGGGCGGCGGTCAGGCTGGCCACGGTGCTTTCCAGCGCGGCCACCAGCCGGCCCGTTCCTGCGTTGAACGTCTCGGCGGCCCCCTGGAGCGTTAGGGCGTTCTCGGCCTCCTGATCGGTGATCCGGGCGCGTTCGGCCAGCCCCACGGCCTCACGGTCATACTGGATGCCCAGAGCGTCCACCGCGTCGGCCAGCCGTTGGGTTTCCCGCTGGCCGAGGTCCGAGACCCGGACGCCGTTCTTGCCCAGCACTTCGATCTGACGGGTGTAACGCTCCTGCTGACGGGTCAACTCCTCGGTGGCGCGGGCGATCTGTTCGGGTTGACCGCCCGATAATGCCTGCGCCAGTTCGCGCTGGGCCGCGTCGCGCCGCTGGGCGATGGCCGACAGGCGTTCACGCTCCCTGGCTGCCTCAAAGGGTTGCGCGTCCCCATACGCCACCTGCCGCAGCTTGTCGCCAGCGTCGCGCACGCCGTCCATCTGCCCGATCAAGGTCCGGTATTCGCTCGCCAGATTGTGGACAGCGGTGCGGTGGTTGCCCACCGCGTCCGCTACCGCGTCGGTGGCTGTCTTCAGTTTCTCCAGGTTGGCCGAGCTGCCGACCTGCTCGGCCTCCCGTCTGGCCTGGGCATAGTCCCGCTCGGCGGCGGTCAGCACCCGGCGCGATTCGGTGATCTGACGGGTAGCCGCCGCGATCCTACCCGACTCGGCGTTGCCCCCGGCCAACGCCGTGGCTAGGTTGTCCTCGGCCACTTCCAGTTCCTCGGTCAGCCGGGCTGCGGCCAGTCGGGTTTCATTCAGCTTGCGCTGCTGGTCTTCCTCCTTGAGCAGCAGTTCGAGGCGTTTCTGGGTGAGGGCGGCGCGGCCTGCTGCCCCCAGACCCTCCCGGCTCAGCTGGGTGTCGATCAGGTCCAGGCGCTCGCGGGTGAGTCGTAGCTCCAGCGCGGCGCTGGCCACTGCGTCGTCGGCACTTCCAGCAAGCTGGGCCAGACCTCGGGCGCGGGCTTCGGCCACGTCCTGCAGTTTGTTCTGCAACTCCAGCTCGCGGCCCAGATCGTCCAGGGCCTGCTGACGCAGCTCCTGTTGCCGCTTGCGCGGGTCCTGGGGCGCGCTGATGGTGGGAGCGGTGAGGGGTTGCGGTTGTGCGGCGGGTGCCTGGGCGGCTTTAACCTGAGACGCGGCATACGCCTGGGCAAAGGCTAATCGGGCCTGGGCTTGCTCGGTCTGGGCGGCTTCCAGGGACAGTTGATTCCCGGCAGCTTCTACACGCCGGTTGGCGATCAGCAGTTCCTGCGCGGCGATTTGCAGGGTGAGCTGGGCGGTGGCCGCCTCATTGTCAGCGAGGCCGTTGGCGATCAACCGGGTCTGGGCCTGGGCCTGATACAGCTTCAATCGGCGCTCGTCGGCGTCGATGGGGGCATTTGCTTCCTGGAGCGTCAGGTCCGCGATCTGCCCCAGAAGGGTGAAACGCTGCGCCACGAGGGCGTTACGCTTCTGCTCCTGGCCCTCGGCGACGATCTGGCCGTCCAGCTCCCGAAGGCGGGCCTGCGCCACGCCCAGTTGCTTCTGGCGAGCGGCCTCCAATTCTGCGGAGGTGTGGGCTACCTTCTCGGCGTACTGCGCCTCTGCGTCCAGGCGGTCCAGGGCACTTTCGCGTAGGGCCTGCTGCGTGGCCTGCTGATCCTTTAAAGCGAGGGCCTGTTCATGTTGAATGCCTCTAATTTTTTCCTCCACAGCGACGCGCTCCCGGTCGTTCAGGCTTACACCCCCCGAACCGGCGAGTTGCTCTCGCAGCAGCTCAATCTGCTTTTCACGCTCGGCACTGATCCGCTGGGCGATGATGAACAGCTCGGCGTCCGAGGCGGCCAGCTCGCGCGACTGCTGCAACTCCTGCAGGCGTGATCGACTTTGCTCCACTGGTCTGTTGGCTTCCACGAGCCGGGCCGCACGTATAGCCTCTGCCGCTTGACGGGCGTCGTTTTCCTGCTGGGCAAGGCGCTGCTTTTCCCCGGCCTGGAAGGTGCCACTCAGCTGATTCAGGTTGGCGTAAAACTCTTGCCAGACAGCCGTCCGCTCGTCGGCACTCAGCTTGGTGTCGCTCAACGCCCGGTCACGGGTGTTCACGAGGCGCTGCTGGTCCTGAAGGTACTGGGCCTGCGCCGCGGCCTCCACCAATCGGGCACGTTCACGCAGCGCTTCCGCCTCGATCTCAGCGGTCTGGACCGCATTGTCCCTGACGCCAGCCAGCCGCCGCGCGAGATCCAGCTCGTAGCGGGCCGCCTGGTTGTCGCGCCCGGCCTGCTCGGCAGCGAACTGGGCGTCCTGCGCTTTCAGGTAGGCGTCGGCGATGCGCTGGGCACGTGCGGTGGCCTCCAGGGCATCCTCCTGGGCGTAACGCTGCTCCATGGCGCGGGTCTGCTGCTGGGCGGCCTCCAACACAACCTGTTGCTGGGCCGGGTAGTCGCGCAAGGCTTCGAGTCGATCGGCCAGCGTCTGCCGGAAGTCAGCCAGCTCTTTTTCGCGTTCGGCCTGGCGCTTCTGGCCCTCGTCCTCGATGGCCGCGATCTCGGCGGCGCGGGCCGTGTCGCGGGCCGATTGCACCAGCTTCTCGGTCTCGCGCACCTCGGCGACGCGCTGGCGATCCTGCTCCAGCCGTTTGGCGGCGAGTTGCCGGTCACCTGCGGCCTGCACGCGCCCCTGTGCCTCGGGGTCATCTGCCAGTGCCGCCACCTTCTCAGCGATGCTGGCTTTCAGGTCCAGGAGCTCGGCGGCACGAAGCGCTTCCCGTTTGACCCGGCCATCGGCCATGGCGGCAATGGTGCCGTCGCGGGCACCCTTTTCAGCGTCCACGATCCGTTGGGCCGTCTCGCGTGCCTCGGCCAGACGGGCGAGGTTCTGCTCCTCAATCTTGGCCTCAATCTCGCGCTCGCCTGCCGCCTGTACGTCGGCCTGCGCGCCCGTGTCGCCTGCCAGGGCGGCGACACGGTCCGCCACATCCTGGCGCAGGCTGGTCAGCTCCTGGGCGCGCAAGGCCTCCCGCTTGGCCAGACCGTCTCTCATGCCCTCAATGACGGCCGCTGCGGCGCGGTCCTCTGCCTCTGCGACCCGCCGGGCGTTCCCTTCGGTCAGCTGGCGATCCTCCTCGGCCCAGCCGCGCCGCTTGGCCGCGATGATCTGGCGGGTGTCTTCTTCGAGCTGCCGCTGCTGCTCCGGGAAATCGGCCAGGGCGGCAATCCGCTCGTCGGCGTCCCGCTGCACGGCCTTCAGTTCCTGCTGCCGAAGGGCGGTTTTCTTGGCTTGCCCTTCGCGCATGGCCGCAATCTCGGCGTCTTGAACCTCGACTGCTGAACGCTTGGCGACGGCTAGGGCTTCGTCGGCGTAGCGCTTGCGAATCGAGGCCCGCTCGGCCTCTTGCCCGGCGTCGAGCTGAGCCAGCCCCTGCCGCAGTGCCGGCGTCTGGCCCGGGTCCAGCAGCTTGCCCGCCACCACGAAAGGCTTTTTGAGTTCTTCGCGCAGTTGGGCAAAATCCCGGCCCGCGCGGGCCAGATCGGCCTGCATGTCGGACAGCCCCTCGATCTTGAGATTGAAGGCGCGGCCTTCCAGGGCCCTTTGCAACTCGCGCACGGCCTTGGTCTGATCCTCGGTCAGCTTGAGGTTCAGCTGGCCGCGGCGTTGCGTTTCCGTGAACAGGCGAACGACTTCGCTCTGGGCCTCCACCAACGCGCCCTGATAGCGCTTGACGGCCTCTTCATTGACCTTGTAGATGCGCTCACCGGTGAGCAGCTTGGTACCTACGATGTCGCCCTGCTGAGCGTCGCCAAGCTGCTGCTGGATAAGCAGCACACGGGCCTGGGCGCGGCTCAGCTCGGTTCCCTCCTTGGTTAGGGCCGCCACGCGCTTCATGGTGGCGTTGAAGCTGTCGTTGTTCGATTGATCAATCTGGTCGTAGATCGCCTGTGTTTCCTTGATCAGCTTGACCGAGAAGTAGCCCACGCCAGCGGCAAGTGCCGCCACGCCGAGGGCCGACGCCGCCACGCCGACAGTCAGGGTGCCGATGGCTGTGGTGAAGAGGTTGGTGTTCAAGACGGCGGTCAGAAAGGCCCGGCTGAACACGGTGGTGGCGCCGCTCGCCAGCAGGGTGTTGCTGATGTAGGTGGTGATGCGAACGGACGCGCTGGCATAGAATGCTCGTGCTTTCTCTGCCAGGTTGGTGTAGACGTCGGCATTTTGCGCCATGTTGTCGACGCCTTCGCCCACTGCCTGTGCACCTGCGGCCAGCCCATCAGACGCCGCTTTGACGCCCCTCAATCCATCGCGGATGGTGGCGTAGCCGCGTGCCAGATTGGACACCGGACCGGCCAGGAAGCCCACCGCGATGGCGGACGCACCCAGGATCGCCACCGTGTTCTTGCCCACTTCAGGCAGATCGTTGAACACGTCCACAAACTTGGTCACGATGCGGATGCCGCTGGTCAGCAGGGGAATGAAGGCCTCGCCCAGCTTCTTACCGGCCTCGTCGAAGGCCCGGCTGGTGCTGCTCAGGTTGCCCGACACCCCGCCCAGCAGCGCCGAGAGATCGCCCACTTCGTCAGAGGTGGCAGCGGTGATCAAGTTGACAGCGGCCTGCGCGCGGGCCTGTTTGTCCAGCGCATCCACCGTGGTGTTTCTGGCCTTGGCTTCCTGCTGAAGGAAAGTGCTCAGGTTCTCGCTGACCCCGATTTCGCCAAGCCTCGCGGACGTGCCGCTGGTCACGGCGTCCACCAGGGCGTCGACCCCATCGGCGGCGCTTCGTCCGGCGGCCAGCGCCGAAGCTCCTGCCCCTTCGAGCGAGGTGTAGGCCTGTTCCAGCGTGAAACCCTGCCGCAACAGGCCGCGAATGCCCTCGCGGGCGGCGTCGGCAGTCAAGGCCAGGGTGTCCTGAAGACGATTCACCGTCTCTGCCGCCACGCCCACGTCCTGCCCGGTCTTCTCGATGGTTTTGCCAAACAGACCCTGGGCGATACGGGCGCTGTCGCTGGATTTGGCGAGACTGAAGATGTTGTTGGCGGCAAATCCGGCCTGGGAGCCGTATTGCTGTAGCGCACTGCCCACGCCCAGCTTGACCTGAGAGGCCAGCCCCAGACGGGTGATTTCACCTCTGGCGGCGGCGGCGGTGGTCTGGGCCAGGCGGTTGGCGTTGGCGACTTTTTGGGCCTCGCGCGAGTACTCGCCGAACTCCCTGCGGGCCGTGTTGCCCACCTGCTCCAACTCCTGGGAAAGCCGGGCCATCTCCACGGACAGCTTGCCAACTTCCTGCGGCGTGGCGTCACCGAATCCAGCCTGGAAATCGGCGCGGGTAATTTTCACGGCGCGGTCCAGCTCGTCAATCCTGGCGCGCAGAGCGCTGGCCTGCGCCTCAAAAACAGCAGCGCTCTGCTTGGCGCTGTTCGCCCCGAGGCTGAACGCCCCGAAGGTGTCGTCAATGCGGCGCTGCATGTCGGTGGGCAGCGATTCCTGAATGGCGTCGCGGATGGCACGGGTGGCTTTTTGGACGTCCTTTGCGGCACTCAGATCAATAGTGATCCGGATGGTGCCCATGCGCTTGCCCAGCTCCTGCACGGTAGCCAGATCAGCGCGGACGGTCTTGATGCCTTGCCGGAAGTCGGTAATGTCCAACGTGGCCTTGCCGGAGAGGTTGGGGAGGGTCATGGGCAACTCCTGTCAGCGAAAAGTGGATAGATAAAGTAAGAGGCCCGCGTAAATGCGGGCCTTGTTGATGTTTTAAATTTCAGCTCCAGCGTCCGTTCATTCCTTATGGATTTTAGGAGCTTCTATCTGCTAAACGATACCCTCACGTCGCCCCGCACCGGCAGTTCGACTTCCCCAACAGCCTCTGGCCGTTGCTGAGGGCCTTGGCGGTGCTACCAGCTCGCTGTTCATTGAGGTGTGCTCATTCTGCGGAGAGCTGGTGTCCAGCGCTGAAGGCGCTGCCCATCTTGACCCGGGCGATCTGCCCCTACCCCTGTCCATGCTCTCCAATGACGAACCCCCGCAAGATGCAGATGCGGGGGTTATCGATGGGGATGAAAGTAGTCGGCAGTTCCTGAATCTGTCTTTACGAGATAAAAATTACAGTGAATGAAGGATACTCAAGCGTGATTTTATCGGTCAGCTTTCTCCTTAGCTCCTCACTCAGGCCTCTGTCGCTAACAGGAATGATTTCAACCACACCCGCATCTAATAAGAGACGAAAACCAATTGCGATATCGCCCACCGTGTCTTTAATAATCCTAAGGAGCCTTTCCTCTCTAATCTTATGCAGATTATCATCTATATCTGACATATTTAAAAAATCATAGCCGGGTTTGCGTCGCGTTTGAGTTCTCTCGGTATTAAAAACCGACATATTCCGCAGCAGCAACAAGGCTTCGTCTAATTTGTCATCTGCCGTTCGCTGTTGAGCTTGAGGCTGTTCCGTAGCGCCTTCACTCTTTGGGATCGCCTGCAACTTTTCTTGCAGGTCCGGCCACATCCGCTCAAACGCTGTTTGGAGGCGGGTTGCTTCTAGACCTTGCTCCCCCGCCACCGTGTTGAGCGCATGGATGAGTTCACGCGTTCCCTCCTTGGTCGCTTCCTTCCCCTGAAACTGGGTGAGCGGCCCCTCGATATCGGCGAAGCCCATATCAAAGATGTAGGGCACGACACGGGAGCCTTCCAGATTGTTGGAGATGGCTCCCGCCTCAAAGTTCAGCCAGGGTGCGTGCCGGTTGTTGGCTGTCACGCAGATGACGCCGAAGGCGCTGGCCCTCAACTCCCCCTCGATCTCAGCTGACCAGCGGACGCCCGCGCCTAAATCTCGCTGTGACATCCAGGGTCTTAAGTTCTGGATTACATCGGGCAGCCAATCGCGTAGTGCCTGTGCAACGGCTTTGGATGGCTCACCGGACCAGCTCAGGAAAACTTTCATTGACCTCCAGTGTAGCCAGCGGTGGCTGCCTGCGTACCCCATATGTGGTCTACCTCCAAAGTGGGTAATAACAAGCCCCCGCCAAATGCGGGGGCTTCTGCTAGTCAACTTCTCTATTCCTGTTCCACATCATCTTGTTTCCCAAAAATTTCCTTCAGCCTGCGAAATGCAGAGGGAATATCAAGCTGGATTGGTCCCAAGTCATAGGGCTTTACTTTCACCAAACCGGCCACAACATCCTCAGACTCTTCCTGCTCGCTCTTCAAGGACTCCACAAGAATTCCCTGGGAATTTGACGATTCGAGTAGAGCTTTGGCTTGAGTAGCTATAATTTCCCCTTGCTGCAATAAAATCTGACTCTGATTAGATATCAGTTGCTGCTGGTTAAGGGCTATTAACTTGGCAGCTTGCACTTCCATATTTCTGGCCTGATTTTCAGCCTGTAGCGATATGATCTGAGATTGATAGCCGGAAATTATGACCCTCATTCTTGTTTCAGCCAAAGAGAGCGCTCCAGAATCATCTCTGCTCTCGCTAATTTTCAAATAGATAGAAAGCGCTTCATGGATTTTCGATAGACCAATATCTTGATCTTCCGGAATTACCGAGAAAAGAGTTTTGTCACCAGCATGTCTCAATTCTACGTTGACGTTTTCTCCTATATCTTTCAAAAACTGTCCAAAATATACTAGATATTGCTCGCATGCAAACTTAACATGTTCGGGAAAGTCGAATTCAAATTTGGCTACATTGTGCGATCTCTGATCATATAAATTATCAAAAGCATTGTCGAATATATCCTTCACTAATTCCTTGGCATCAGTAAAAGCATCTTTAAAAATTGCATCTTCATCAAAGAGTATGCCCAAGTCTCTTACCGATTCGTCATGTGGTTCATCAAAAGATTCATTGTATAGCCTTCGCACCTCCTCGCTAAAATCTCTCAAAGTAAAAGGACCAGACCAATCGAAGTACCTGTAGCCAATGGGATATGTCGATTCTCTCTTATGGGTTAAAATTGTTAAATTCTGTAATATAATAAATGGTGCCTTGAACATCAAGGCATCCTTCTTTAAGGAAACCACTATATCGTCCAATTCAAAAAATTTTAAGTCTCCGAACATCTCTACATCTTCAATAGAAGAGAGCTCAATTACATATCTGTGTTTTGTATCTGAAATATTAACTGGAAGACTATCTTCAACAACGCGCTGACGAAAAAGATTAAAATTATACTTTTGATCTGAGATGGGAACATCATCAATGAATATCACCCTTTTGTCGCCTACTCTTCTTATCTGCAATCGGCTGGGTGTTGACATATTTTAATTATAGTCGCTTGCAAGAATGAGTTGAGGTGGGAACTGGTGCAGCTAGGGCGGCAGGCCCGCTGTACGCGTGTAGACCTTGAGGGTTGCTCTTCTCTGTGGCCCTGTTTGTTATTGCTCTTCTGTGGCTGCGGGTGTCTGCTAGACGGTCCCTGAGTCCATAGCGAGAGGCCCGCGTAGATGCGGGCCTCTCGCTTCTCTCGCCGGATTGATTCAGGACATCTGGGATGGACCAGGGCTGAAGCGTTCAGGCATCCATTCCCACGGCAATTTGTCGTGCTTGCTCAGGTTGCATCCAGCGCAGGCGATCACGATGTTCTCAGGGTGATTCGTGCCCCCGCGTGCCACTGGGATGAAATGGTCTGCATGCCAAGCGCGTGGCCCATTCCTTATGACATCACCACAGTAGAAGCACTTGAACCCTTGGGCCAGCAAGATGCGCTTCAAGTCATGACCCGTGTACTCGCCTTCCAGGTTCTGCCGCCGCGCCCTGGTACGCGCATTCTGTTCTCTGATTTTTTCGGGATTCAGGCGATTGTACTCCCGCTGCTTCGCCAGCTGAGTTTCCCTATTTCGCTGGAAGTAATTTCGCGATCTTTCGTTCAGAACTTGCCGCTTCACTGGATCGGCAGAGGCTCTTTGTGAACGAAGACGAGACTCTTCGCGGCGGCGCAGGCGAAAGGCCGGATCTTCGCGCAAACGCTTTGCCTGTGACTCCCGTTTACTCTGCCGCTCTTTCTCGGCCAGTTCGGGAATGGCCATTCGCTGGCGATAGGCGTCCCGCACATCCTGTCGGCGCTGCTCTAGATGCCTCTGCCGACTCGCCCGGTTCGCTGCCCTGACATGGTCCGTGTTCTCTGCATAGAAAGCCCGCGCTGCTACTCGTGTGCATTCTTTGCAATGAAGATTTAAGCCATCAGCAGCTCGGTTGTTACGAACAAAATGTTCTGGCGAGCGCGGGAAGATTCCACCACACTTTCCGCACTGTTTAGCAGTACCAAAATCGGGTGCAGCCGAA
The DNA here is from genome assembly GCF_014201875.1 of Deinococcus humi. Classification (NCBI taxonomy): domain Bacteria; kingdom Thermotogati; phylum Deinococcota; class Deinococci; order Deinococcales; family Deinococcaceae; genus Deinococcus; species Deinococcus humi. The sequence continues at coordinate 440,220 of NZ_JACHFL010000002.1, forward strand.
AGCTTCCGCGTCGCATACCTTGCCCCTTTGCAGAGCTTGCAGATGTTGGTTCTCCCGTTCGGGGCTAGTTTTTCTTTTGCGAACTCGGCAAAAGCCTTGACCTCCTGGCAATCGTCGCAGCGCTTAGAACCCTGACTTGCCAGCCTGTCACGCTCGGCCCTCGCGTCGGCATTCTGACGCTTGCTTTCTTCCGCTCGTGCGTCCCACTCGCGCTTTTGAGCGCGCAGGCAAACCCGGCACCGATGCTTGAGCCCCGTTGCCGATTGCTTGCTAGGGCCAAAGAATTCCAGTGTCTCTGGCTTCTCTTGACCGCACTTACTGCACCGCTTAGCAGTTATGCTCTCCATGCGTTAGCACCTCCAATGTGCTTTCGTCGCGCCCCGTACCTGACTCCCCAGAAAGGTAGCGGGGGTTTGACGTTTCTATTTTACCGCGTTTTTGACCGCTAGGACGAATAATTGCTGGAGTCGGTACAGCGCGAAGGCCTGAGCCGCCGTGACCACTGGAGCTGCGATTGTCCAGTTCTGCCCACTGCGGCCCAGCGTGAGCAGCTGACCTGGATTAGCCAGAGCCATGGTCTGCAAAACTCCCAGGTCCATGCCCTGCCGTCCCACCTCCACGTACAGCGCGTAATCCACAGCATTGATGATGGTCACAGAGGCAGAGTTTTTCGCTGCGGTCTGTCGTGCCTGAATTCCTTGTCTGAAAGCACCTGTGCGGACGTACTTCCCGGGCGTCGTTCGATAGATGTTCAGATCACTCTGGAGCTGAGCGTGCCCTAGGGCCTCGCCCCGCACTGTTTCGGCAATCTGCGGCAGCTCGTCGCAGGCTGCCTCCAGCTTTGCCAGGACGGCCAGCAGCTCGCGGTCGTCGAAGGTGATCATGCCTGCAACCCCATGGCCTGCTCGAAGCGGGCGAAATCCGCGTCCTCTTCGCGGATGCGGCGGCGGATCAAGGCGTCCTCGGTATACCGCCACGGCTCGGCGGTGCGCTCCAGGGCCTGCTCTGTCTGGAGGTAAGGGCGCAGGGTGTGGTGGGGCTTGCTGGTGTCGGCCTGCCCGCTGGGATTGTCCGGGTCCACGTACTCGCGGCCCAGGTCCGTGCTGTCGGCCACCGCCGAGAGTCGCAGCCGGGCCAGTTGAGCGGCGGCCTCGCGCTGGCGCTCGATCTGGACCCCACGCACGATCAGGCGGTAGGGCCAGGTCATCACGCTGGCATACGCGAGCGGCCCGAACTCGCGGAGAACGAACTCGTCAAGGGTGGTGTCGTCTGGCCCTGAATCCTCGTCAGCAGCCTCGCTGAGCGCTGGGTCAGGGCCATCAGTTTTCCCGCCGTTTCCTCCACGTCGTTCAGGTCCCACATGGCCGTCAGCAGCTTCAGGCGATCATCCCAAGTCACGGGCTGGGGCAAGGGGCTGCCCGCTTCCAGACTGGCGTGAACCAGTCTCCAGAAGGCCGCCCAGACGCCCGGCTCCAGATCGCTACGCTGGAAGTTCGCCCACTCGTCGCGCAGGGTGCCGAGCGTGACGGTGAGGGTCAGCAGGTCAGAGAGGTGCGCGTCGGCCACGGTGGCGGGCCAGGCGCGCAGGGTCACGGTGCCGCCGCTCAGGCGGACGTTCTTACGAATGGGGTAGAGCATGCCGCCTCCAGATCAAAAAGGATCTCTTGTGTTATTGAGAACGAACTGCTTTTGTATTGGACCTGAAACCGGCCAGTTGATCAGTGCTGACTCTGGAGCACTCCTTGAAGGCCAGAGAACGCCGTAATCAAGTAGGGCCACCCGGATCTGAGCTTGATGACGAGAATTCTCAAAACGCGTCACATCCCAAACCGAGGGCGGGAGTATGGGGTTTTGAATTCGACGAATGGATGGTCCCACCGATAGATGCTCAACTCCAGTGCCAGTCGACGACGCAGCATCGCCTGGTACGCCGGGTCATGCCAAGCGCACCCTGCGTGGCGAAACTCAATCATCCGGAAAAGCAACTCGTTGTATTCCACCTGATCTGGGCTTGGATGACGCAAGATCAGCTCTTCTCCACCACTACTGAACAGCAGATCATCCAGGGAGTCGAATGCCGTGACCTCATACGGGAGGTCACAGGCGTAGCACCGGCCATGCTCATCCATCAGGAAGGCCATCCAGCCATCTTCCGCACCGATGGGGAACAGGCGGGCGCCTATCCGTCGTTCGAGCGGCCGAACCTCCTGATGGAAGTCTGGGCCGCAGGTCGCTGAAAAGTACTGGGTCGCTGGATCGCCGAGCCCTTCGACCTGTTCAAGGAACGCGATGGCTGCTGGGAACGGCGTCCAGCCCTGCTGAGTCCGGCGAGTGAGGAGCGCTGTGAGGTCCACGCGACGACCTTCGGACCAGCCGAGGTTCTGAAAGTAAGTCTTTAGGCGTTCACTCCAGGGCACCTCGTGGGCTTTCGTCATGTAGACAGTATTGATCGTGCTCCTGGCGTGATTGAGAACCAGGTAATTTGCCTTGAGTCTGAAGCCTGCCAGACACTACTTCGATGCCTCCGCAAAGGTCCATGATGACGCCAACCTATATCGTGATCGGTAGAAGCCCGCCTCCAAACGGAGGCGGGCTAATGGAATTAAGCTGCGGCCTCGGCCTTCAGAATGTCCAGCAGGGCGTCGAGCTTGCTGGCCGGGATGGTGAAGATCGCGCCCATCGGCCCCACCTGCGCGCTGTAGGCGTCTAGCGCGTCGCTGAGTCCACCCAGGTAGGACTGCACCGGCACGCGGAACTGCAGCGTCTCGCGGTTCTGGTTGTCGCCCTCGCCGTTGTTCTGGATGGCCACCCTTGGATGCCAGTAGACCTTGTACAGCGGGTCAGCGCCGCCCTGGTGACGGCGAATCACGATCATGCGGGCCGGGATGCTAGCCCCCGGCGCGAACGGGCTGATGGTGCCGCCCGCCAGCGCGTCGGTCATCGCTACCGGGATGCTGCCGACGTGCAGGGCGCGGACCGTTTCGTCCGGGGTCAGCACGGGAATGTTGTCGTAGGTGGCCGTGACCTCGGTGGTGTCTTCCACCAGCAGCAGATCCGGGCCGCCGTTGGGATCCTGGGCCTTGATGCTCTCGCGGGTCACGTTGGTGTTGATCGCAACCTTCTCGGAAGGCGGGAACAGGCCGAGATCGGCCCAGTCCGTCGCGGCCAGGATGGCTCCGAACGCTGCGAGGGGGCTGAGCAGGACCTGACGGCCCTCGCGGGTCAGGTTGGCGGCTTGGCGGGCGGTGGTGCTGTTCTTGGCTACGAGTGCCATGGTTACTCCTGAACGGCCCCGGTGTGGGTGCCGTCGATGATGAGGGCGTCATAGGTGGGGCGGCAGATGTAGACGCCGGGCTGGAGCAGTGTGGGCTGCGCCGGCGTGACTTCGCGGTGAGGCCCAGGATCATGCGGGAACCCACACAGGGCGCGGCTGACGAGTCGGGCCAAATCGAGACAGGCGTCGGCGGTCAGCGCCAATGCGGCTACCGGCACCCAGAACACGCCCGTCACGCCGTCTGAACTGATCGAGAGCGGGTCTTCTACCTGAACGTAGCCGTTTGGATGCGCCGCCAGGTACCCGCTCAGCCCGCCCGCCTGTCCCGGCCTGCGTCCGGCCAGGGCCCGCTCCCGGTCTTCTGGCAGCAGCACTTGCGTTCCAGCAGGCAGGGCAGCCACCAGCCGCGCGTGAATGTCGGTGATCAGGGAAGACACGGCTAGCGCACCAGCCGACAGACTCCAACGGCCAGCCCGGTGAAGTCGCTGACCTGCCCCCAATTCACCAGGGTGAGCGTGCCGCCGTCCCAGGTCAGACTGGCCCCTTCACCAGGCGGCGGGTCTGCGGGATGGGTCTTGAGCAGACGCACGTCGAGCACATCTGGCACTCCCGTCAGGCGCTGAGCCAGGCGGGTGCCCTGATCCGTCTGGTTGGGGTCCTGGACGCTAAAGCGGCAGCTCGTGCCGTCGCTCCAGGTATCGGTGTGACGGTACAGAAGGTCAGCGTTCTGGTTTAGCAGCCGCTGGGCGGTGGCCTGAAGGCCGGGCAGCCGGTTCACTGCACACCCCACTCGCCGAAGAACGGCGCGAAGTCCGCCCCTTCGGTGCTCACCTCTGGATGGGCCCGTGCCAGGGCCACGTCACGGGCGGCGGCCAGCCGGGCAATGCGGCTTTGAAGATCGCGCTCAATGGTGACCTCACCCTCGGCGCGGAACTTCTCCACCTCACCCTCCAGCACCACGATCCTGGCCCCGTAGATCAGCGCCAGGACTCCCTGCCGCTGCTGCTCGGTGGGCTCTGCGTTTTCTGCCACGCCGCGCAAGGTCAGATACTGGGCGATACGGGCTTCCAGAGCTTCCTGATTCGCCACGCCCAGCATGGCTGGGGTCAGCGGTTCCGGATCCAGCAGGAAGCGGGCGGCCGGGTCCACGCTAGTCCGCCTTCGCGGGAGCGGTCAGCGCGTCAAGAATGACCGGGGCCAGCTTTTCACCCACGCCCTTGACATCAATCAATCGTGCGAGAGCGTCCTCAGGCAGCATGGGACGGGCCTGCGCTGCTGCCAGTTGGCTGGTCAGGGCGTCGCGTTCGGTCCCCAGCTCAGCGAGCGCCTTTTCGTTCGTATGGACGTGGGCGGCCAGGCTCTGCGCCGATTCGATCAGCCGATCCTTCTCAGCGGCGAAGGCGTCGCGTTCCTTCTGAGCCTCCGCCAGTTTTTGGCGCAAGGTGTCCAGCTCGGTGTCAGCAAGAGACTCCAGCGCTTCCATCTGGGCACTGGGATTGCGGATCTCAGCTCCCTCGGTGTCCTCAATCAGGCCCCTGGCAGCGTGTTTCTCGTAATCAAAATTTGACAGGTCACCGGGGAGCGGGCTGCCCGCAGGCAACCACTTTCCCCCAGCGAACACCGGGGTCACGGTTTTCAGGTTCTTCACGGTACGGTCCTCCAGGAAAGGGCTTGGACGGCGGGTAGGGCTCAGTCGCCCTGAGCGATAACCACGCCGTACGGATCGCGCAAGTCCGCGCCCACCACGTCATGCACCTTCAGCGCGAAGTTGCGGTTCTCGAAGTCGCCTTCCAGATCCGTCTCGTCCATGTTCACCATGCGGGTAAAGGTTTTGGGCCCACCCTCGTAACCGCGCAGGGCGGCCAGTTCGAAGGGGTTGTTGCGTCCGTCCACCACCAGGTAGTCGTCGTCGCCCACGCCCTTGGCAGCGTAGCGGTCCGGGTACTCGGCCAGCAGGTCCGCGATCATGTCCTCGACGTGGATGTTGCCCAGCATGTACGCCGGGTTGCGGTTGGGCACCATCGCCAGCGCCCCGCTTGCGCCGCCCACCGGCACCAGGTACTCGTTAGCCATGCTGGCAGCGGCCTTGCGCTCCCAGATGGTGGGCACGAACAGATCGGTGGGGCGGCGGCTGGCCCGGCGGCCTGTGGCGGTGTCCACCTGCGCGCTCATGAAGGCGGCGAGCTGGTCCAGGTTGGCGGGCGTCGGGCCTTCCTCACCGTCCAGCAGGGGCACGCGCGGCGCTTTGCGGAGAATCACGTCCAGAATCACGCTGGCGCGGGTGCGGCGGGCCACATTGCCCAGGTCGGCGGCAGCGGCCGTGAAGTCGCCCAGGTCATCGTTGATGTACGCCTCGAAGGTGAACGTCAGCGCCAGCGCGTAGTCGGCCACGGTGTAGCCCTCCTCGCTGGTGAAGAACTTGGTGTACTCAATGTTGGCCGACTCGGGACGCACCGGCAGGAAGCGGTGGCCGATGGCGCCGGGCCGAGTGCCCTTCAGCGCTTTGAAGTCGGTAGCCGTGCGGCGGGCCGCGAACTTGGGCAAGTCACTCTCGGGGAAGGTGAAGCCGGGGCGGCTGGCGGCCTGGCGCACCTGCGCGACGGCCAGCGGGAAGTCGCTGGTGGTGAGGGTCTCACGGTGCGCGCGGCGGGTCTTCTCGAAATCGAGAATCATCCCTTCCATGCGGATCAGGGCAGCTTCCTTGGCGCTGGCGTCCATGGCGCGCACGTTGTCCAGCTCCTTGTCCAGGAACCCACCGAAGTAGCCCATCTGGAAGTGCTGCTGGGCCGCCTCCAGCACGGTCTGGATGGTCAGCGGGATGACGCGGTTTTCGGGGATGACGCCCCGATCGGCGAGGCGGGTCAGTTCGAAGCGGATCTCTTTGATGCTCATGCGGCCCTCCAGGGCAGTGCAAAGGGAACAGGCCCGCGCCTCACGCTGGAGGGCTGGGCCTGTAGGGACGGGAGACTGCTGCTCAGTTGGCGCGCAGGGCGATGGTGGTGGCGTTGAGCTTGTACCCGATGTGCAGGCCATCGGCGGGCGCGGCCCCGTAGGTCTTGTCGGCTTTCAGATAGACCTTGCCGAAGGTGGCGACAGCGGCGATGGCTGCGGCGGGCACACCGATGCTCTCTACGATTCCTGGCAGGAACACAGTGGCCTGGTTCTCGACGAGGCCCTGTGGCGCGGTGCCCTTGGAGACCATGTCGGCGGTGGCCTGATCGGTCTCAGCGTGGCCGTACAGGCCGTCCGCTCCAAGCTTGACGAGATCGCCGCTCTTGGTGCCGGCAGGAACAAGAAGAGCGACAGAAATGCTGCCGCCCGTGTAGGCCCAGTGCTTTTTGTTCTTCATGGGATGGCCCTCCTAGGGGCTGAGGTGGCGAGAAAGGAACCTGGCTGGTTGGGCCTCAGATCAGGCCGGCGCGGCTGCGGGTGCTTTCGAACTGGCGGGTTTCGCCACTGCGGGTCTGTTCGGCTTCAGTGCGGGTGCGGCTGTTGTCCCCGCTGGGCAGGGGCACGCGGTTCTGGCCGGTGGGGCGCGGCGCACTTTCGCGCTGGCCCAGGGCAGCCTTGCGCTCGACGATCTTGCGTTCAACGGCGCTGCGGGCCACGTCCTCGCTCTCGGCGGTGCGGGCCACCCCGATCAGCTCGGCGCGGAAGCTGGCGTCCAGATCGATCTCGGTGTCGCCATGCTTGACCGTCCCCGCGCTGGGCAGGCGGGCCGCTTCCAGGGCCGTGACGGCGATGGTGTCGCGGCGGGCATTGTGGTTCTCGGTGTTCAGCGTACCCACCTGCCCGCGCAGTTCCACCACAGTCTGCTCCAGCGCGCGGTAGTCCGACAGGCTGACGGTACCCGCCTCTGTGTTGGTGGGCGCGGGAGCAGGGTGGTTGACACTCTCCTGCATGACGGCTTCGAGAGTGGCCAGGTATTCCGCCTGGGCCTCGGGCTTGGCCTTGAGCTCTTCGAGGGTCTTGCAGCCGTACTTCTCCATCAGGGCTTTGATCTTGGGGTGCATGGTGCCCTCCTGTGGGCGTGGGGGAGTGGGGGCGGGTGGCGCTTTACGCTCGCGCCGCCGGGCGGTGCCGCTGACGTCCGAGGGATCGGACACGACGTCGATGGTCAGCAGCCGGTAGTCGTCCTGAATGACCTGGATGTACGCTTCGGGATCTGGAAAGTCGAGCAGGACCTCGCGGGCGGGCAGCCACTTGGCGCTGCCGTGACCGTTGCTGCTCACGCCCACCGCCACGCCGCCGCCCAGCAGGGCGGTCAGGTCCTGACCGGCCGCGGTGTCGATCACCACACCGGTGGCCTTGACCGTGTCGCCGTCCAGCTCCAGCGTTTCGTAGCGCAGGCAGATGGCCGCCAGCCGTCCCTTGGCCGGGTCATACCAGTCATCGGGGTGTTCAAGCAGGCCCCAGAGCTTGCCGTCCGTGAGGTCCTGCTGGGCCGCCGTGATGGCCGTCTGCCAAACCTCGCGGCTGTAGAGGCGTCCGTTGCGGTTGACGCGGCCAGCGGTGGCGACGGTGACGTCCACCAACGTGACCGTCTTGCCTGATCGGGTCTCCTCGCGCAGGGCGGCGTGGGTGCGCTCGGGGGCGCGGGTCTCGCGCAGGTCCAGATCCACCTCGGTGCGGGGGGCGGCGCTTTCCTGTAAGCACAGGCGGCGGGTGAGGGCGGACATGCAGGGCGAGCGGTTCCGGTGGTCCATGAGGTCTCCTTCAGCCACGCAGTGCGGGCGGGCTGTCGAGGTGGGCGAGAGCGGCTTCGGCGGCGGTCTGTGTGAGCTCTCCTTTCGAGAGCTGCAACAAAATCGCCTCGCGCTGGGCGAGGCGTTGCTGCTTGCTCATGGGACTACGGGGTGGTGGGGTCTGCGGGGGCTTGTCCGGCACGGGGGTCACCTCCTGGGGGCGTGTAAGCGGGTGTGATCTTCCCAGCACGCCACAATTCTTCGAAAGAATGTCTGATCACATCAGCGTTTTCAGGCTTTGTGCGAGCCGGGCGGCCGCTTTGCCCTGCACCTTGGGTGGAGGCATGACCTTGAACGCGTTCCACACCTCATCGGCCGACAAATCCGGGAGGTGCCCCCAGTCCAGCTGCGGCCTAGGTGAAGCCGCAAATGAGACCTGCCAGCCCGGCCAGAGGTCCTTCAAAACCATCAACGCAGCGCTGCGCCCCTGTGGGGTCATGTGGATGAGCTGATCAGCAAGCTCAGGAGCCCGGCCCAGCACCTGCTCTGCCCAATGCTCGAACCCAGCACACTCAGAGATTTTTAGGTGCTGTTGATCCACGTTGACCACGGCAAAGTCTTCAGGAATAACTCCCAAGGTGTTGGGCCCGACCGCATCCGGCCAGATTTCAAGTTGTTGCTCAAACCAGGTTCTGAACCCGTCCGGACCAGAGATCAGAACGTGAGCCAAACCGAGCGCCCCCCATTTGTCGGAGTGGAATTGCACCTGGTGATCCGAAATCAGCGCGACATGGCAGCGGTGTGACATTGATCCAAAGATTACGGGTGTTGCGGCTCTGAGGGCTTGGCAGCGCACAACTGTTGGCCAACAGAGGTGGGTCATCGTTTCCGTTCCTCCGTTTCAGTCGTTGGTCATGACCTACGCGGTCCCTTGGCCTTCACCTCCTGGGGGTGTGGCGGCGCGTGCGCTCGGCTGTCCGAAGTCCAGGCCAACAGCGGCCATTCGATCATTTTCCTCGGCTGGATCGAAGGAAAGGGAGCCGCTGAGGGTCTGCGGGCTGGCCCAGCCGTTGCGGGCGGCGGCCTCAGCGCGGGTGATCAGGTCCGCCAGGCTGTCCTGGGTGATCGTCGGGAAGACCCACGGCACCTCGATCTGTCCAGCCCTGACCTTCTTCTTGCGGCTGACCCGCGTTTTGCCGCCGTCCTTCACGTCGAAGGTGGTGATGGTGTACACCTTGTCGGGCCCGTAGCGCCGCCGCAGTTCGGCGCGGTACAGCCGGTCCAGATGGCTGCGCAGTGCCGCGTGGATGCGCAGGACGCTGCGGATGGCGGGCAGGGTCATGCTGTCGGCAGTCGTGCGCGTGACCGTGCCCCCCTCGCCCAGGTAGTGCTCGGGGAGCCCCAGCACGCCCAGCGCGGTCAGGCGCACGAAAGCTCGGGCGTCAGCCTCGGCGTTGGCGGCCCCGGCGGCGGGGGTCATGAAGTTGATCTCGTCGCTGATCACGGTCTTGCCGTCGTCGGCCAGCACCTTGGCGAGGGTCAGAATGCCGCCGCGTCTGGGCATCGTCCGGTACGCCTGCGCCTTGGCCTGATAGGTGGCGCGGCTGCTGGGGTCCTTGCGGTCCACGAAGACGGTTTGCACGCCCAGAATGCGGCCTTGCAGATCGTGTGTGTTCAGGCGGTGCTGGAGCAGGGTGACGTAGGCGTCGGCGGGGGCAAGTGCCCGCATGGCCACCGGCCAGCCTCGGGCGTCGTTCCACAGCGCGTTGTGCGCCGTGAAGACGAACTGCCCAGGTTCCCAGGTCAGGGTTTGATTCTCTGCCCCAGGTGCTGTCACCTGCGTCACGCCCGATGAGACGTCCGCCTTGATCCGCACGCCCCGGTCCATGTCGAGGTGGGCAATGCGGGCCGCCTGATCGCCAATGTCCTCCAGCGGAAAGACGCTGCACAGCTCGCCATCCAGCAGGTACTCGGTGACCAGGCGGCTGCTCATCAGCTGGCCCAGATCGTTGGTGTCCCAGAAGTCTGCCAGGGCGGCCTGGGCGTTCTTGTCGGCGTTCAGTTCGGCATAGGTGAAGGCGTCGCCGATCAGCAGGGCCACGGCGATCTCGACGGCCGCGCCGAACAGCGGGTTGGTGAAGAAGGCGGTGCGGGTCTGGCGCCGCACGGTGTCGCGGTCTACGCCGTAAACCCGGCCGCTGGTGCCCAGGTCCTGCCAGGGCAGTCCCTCGCGCCAGCCCTGCGAGAGGGTGGTTTCGGTACTGCCGCTTTCCTCCAGGGGTTCACCGTTGGGTCCGAATAACATGCTTCACCTCCTTATCAGTCCAGCCCGATGGGCGCGTAGTCGTCGAGTGCGGCGATGGCGCTCGACAGGGTCTTAGGTTTGAACAACCGCTCCGGGGCCAGGGCCAGCACTGCGCCGTCCCCGTCGTCGGGCGACTGCCCTTTCGTGCGCTTCTTGAAGTCGCTCTTCTTCTCCAGCTTGCGGACGTCGCGGTCTCCCTTCGTGACGTAGCCGTACTTGCGTTCGGTGAGGTCCCGCTTGAGCAGAAGCGGTGGGTGCTCGATACGGATCACGCTCAAGACCTCGTCGGTCACGGCGTACATCTCCGTGACCAGATCCGCGTATTGCTCGGCGTCCTTGGGCGCACTCCCAAAGGCGACCTCGTGCACCACGTAGCCGTCCGGGAAGAGGGCCGCAAGGTCCACCAGCTTTCGCAGGCCGTCAATGATGCCGCCGCCGTACCCGGCAGCGACGCGCACACTCAGACGGGTCACGCCCTGAGCGGCCAGTCGCCGGGCGGCCTTCGCCACGGCCTGGACGTAGCGGTCCGTGCGGGTGATCTCGTCCAGTTCCTGCGCGCCCTGGATCGCCTCTTCAAAGCGCAGCACGCGGCGGGCCAGCGAGTAGATCGTGCCAGCATCGTCACCGAAGCGGCTGCAATCCACCCCGATCTGAGCGGCCCAGATCTCGCGGGGTGGGTCTCCCTCAATCAGCGGCGCCGGGACGATCTCCCGGTCCCGGCACGCATCGAAGCGCCCAGCGCTGATGAAGGTGTCGCCGCCGCCACCGCTGGGCGGGATGCCCAGGGCGCCATACAGGAAGCCGCGCTTGGGGGCGAAGACGGTACCGGGCGGGTGCTCGCCGCCCCCAGCTTTGGGCACGGCCCACGGCACGCTGAAGGTATGGCGGGCCTCGTCGTGGTCAGGTACCACCTCGCAGCCGAAGGTGCGCTGGTCCTCGATCCAGGCGTTGAAGGTGTCGCGCCCGGTGCCGCCAGGCACTTCCGAGGTGCCGTTCCACACGTTCGGGAAGTCCAGCAGGCTCAGGCGGAAGGACAGCGCCAGGGGGTGAAGCTTCATCTCCTGGAAGGTGGACGAGGAGGTCTTGGGGTTGGCGATCAGCAGCCAGAGCCGCACGGTGTTGCCGGTGAACTGGCGCTTGACCGCGTCATACATGAACTCGGGGATGCCCTCGGCTTCCTCAAAGACCCACAGGTGGAAGTCGTTGTGCTGACCCTGGGCACGCTCCGTGCCGCTGCCCCCGGCGTCGTTGGTGGTAAAGCCCATGGCGAAGTGGTTGGCGGCCTGCTCAGCGCGCATGTCGCGGGGCAGCAGGCCTGGCATGACGTTGCGCCGCCGGGCGCGGGCATTGGTGACGTGGGTGCGGACATCCTTCCAGAGGGTGTCGCGCACCTGCTGGACGCTGTTGGCGGTGGACTGGACAACGGAGGGCTGGAAGCAGCGGTAAAACCACGCCATGACGGGCGCTTCCAGCCCATAAGTTTTCCCAGGCCGTGGCCCGCCTCCACCACGAAGATGTAAGGGACGTTCTGCTCACCGTCGAGCTGGCGGCAGACACTGTCTTGGATGGCCTTCAGCACCTCGTGCTGGCCGGGCTTCCCGTTCATCCCGCGCCAGGGGGTCATGCCCAGGACACGTTCGCAGAAGCCGATCAGGTCCCGGCCATAGCGCTCGGTCCACTTCTGCTGCTCATTGCGGCCCTGCTGCTGCTGCGGTTGTAGTTTGCCCATCTCCTGGAGGCGCTTGCGGGCAATAGCCTGCATGACGTCCCGGCGGGTGGGCCTGTACGCGCTAGAAGTCGTCATCTTCGTTTTCATCCGGCGGCAGCATCCCGGCCAGCTGCCACAGCTCGGCCTCGCTGTGCTTGTCCAGGTCATCCGGAGACTTGATGCGCCCGATCTTGATGTTGACCTCTTCCATGCCCAGGCTCTTGCGCTCCAACTCCGCGCCGATCTTGGCGAAGCGGGCGATGTCGATGGGGTCCAGGGACTCGGGGCGCTGGTACTCCAGGGCGTCCTCGGCCAGGCGGATAAAGGACTTGCCCACCCTGGCCTGCCGCATCCGCACCTCGGTCTTCAGGTCCAGATCGAGTTGCCTGAGCTTCCCGTCAATTTCCCGACGCATCTGGAGCCGCAGCTCAGGCCAGTCTTCGGCAGCACAGCGGCGTTCAAGCTGCCTCTCGGATGGCGCACCGTCTCTGTCGGCTAAGGACGCCAACGTGACAGTGTCCTCGCCACGGATGTACTCGCGGCGGATCGCGCTCCAGTCGTGCTTGACGCGCTTGTCATTCTGGGGCTTCGCCCCGCTGCTGTCGGTCTTTTTCTTGGGTTTGGCGGGGCTGGGCATGGTTGGTCACCTCCTAGTTGCAAAAAAAAAGCCCCGCCTCTTGGGCGGGGGGCCTGACAGAGGATCAAGCAGGATTGGGCAGCCACTTATCGGGGTCCTGCACAATCTTGAGGTACTGCGCAACGTTGTGTTGAGCTCCAGGCTCGCAAATTGCCACCCATTCCTGCGAGATTAGCTGAACTTCTGCCTGATACAACTATTGACCGACCGACGAGGCGAACCTGGAGGACGAGGTCCAGATTGATGTAGCGATTCTTGTCGGGAGTTTGAATGAAGTGGGACATGCCTACCAGCGGTTCAACTGGGCATTCAATAATTCCAGCGCGCTTTCCTCGCTCATCATGCCTTTGTGAATGATGATGACATCTTCCCCCAACAAGAGTTCCACTTGCCCGAGGCCTTCTACGATGCGAGCACGAAAGCGAATGCTAGACGCCTTTTTTGGGGAAAACGTACCATCTGCATTCTCGACCAAGTTGGGTGTACTCATCATTCGAGCCATGACCCAGCTTATCCGTTTCAATGCGTGACATTGTTCGGCCCTATCCGACAGCGTTACAGCATTCCTCTATGGGCATTTGGGATACTAGCCTTGGAGGGTACATGAAACTGACGACCACGGAACGGTTGATCCTCGTGAACCAGTTCAAAATTCTCGGCTTCCTTGACGAAGATGAGCAGGAGCATTACCGGCGAATGGTGCACATCCTCACGAATGGTTATGAGGCACTCTATGACGAATTAGACATGTCGTTGAGTGAGGGGATGCGTGCAGAGGACAGCGAATTCGTCTACGACGTGCTCGACATGCATCTTGCTATTAGGGGAGTGGCGGAAACTGAAGGCGTAGACATCAACGCAGACGGCAATTGGGCTTTGACCATGAGAGGATTTGATGGGAACAACGAATCCGAACTGCTGTCGTTCGCCCTGTTCGCCGCCCGCGAGGACGGAAGTGCCTATAGCGAGTTTTTAGTGAGCGACCGATTCCCAAACAGTCATTCCCCATCCAGGGAGCTGCACCAGCGCATGCTTGAGGAGTTCCGGGCGATTGGTGGAGCCTCCGGACTACAGGCGGCGGGGGTCGAAGGTTTGGAGCGCTTGAAGTCGGTAGCAATTTTCCCTGAACGTCGTTAGGACCGAGTTGGCGTCCAGCCCTTACTAAAGCTCTCCTTCCCCTGCGTTCCCCTTTCAGTCATCCCGCCTCGCTCGTAGAGGCGGGTGACTTCTTCTTTCTCCATCCCGCAGCGCTGCATTACTTCTTCGGCGGTGAGGCCTTCCTCGTCTCGCAGGCAGCGCACGATGGCCGCCATCGGTAGGACGCCGTGTTCCCCACGCGCCTGGTTGGTGCCCGTGCATTTGGGAAGAGCGGCACGCTCGGCGCGGGTGGTGGTCTGCTGACGCGGTTGGCGTTTCGGTGCATCCTTCATGGGGTTCCCTAAGGTGTGCACCGTTCATGGGGGATGGACATTGGCAGGTCACCTCCTGGGCATTTGCGGTCTTAGCGCAGACAAGAAGCTGGAAGAATGCACGTCATGGCAAGCGTGATGAGCGGTCTGACGGTCAACGGGATGGGCGGCTATCAACTGTCGGTGGGGAATGAGGTGGCGCTATTGGAGTCCGGTGGTTCTCGCCTCTCGATTCCACTGCGAAACATCAACATGGTGGCCTTCCAGCAGACCCGGAATCCGCTGTTCCTGTGGCTCGCAGTGATCCTGTTTGTGTTTGCTTTTTTGGCAACTTCAGATCCCAGGCCTGCCATTGGTGAATACGAAATCGTGGACTGGTATTGGTGGGTGCTGGCCTCCGCAATCGCCACCGGTCTTTATTTCGCTGTCCAGCGCGCTGCTGTTGTCGTTTCGTCCGGCTCGACGCGCACCATCCTGCGTGGGAGTCCGGGAACCATGCGGGCTGCCTCCGACGCACTACAGCCGTTCCGGTGATTCGACAAGTCCGCATCAGACCTGTCCACCAGGCGTGCTTTCCGGGCCATAGCCTCTCGATCCAGTGGTGAGATTCTTTCCCCGCTTCTGTACAGGCTCCTTGCGGGGTGGCTTGTCGGGCATCGGCGGGTCACCTCCTAGTGGCCAAAATGGGAACAAAAAAGGTGATGTCACGTAGTGAGCAATATGCTGAATGAAATTCTTGGAGACTTGCGTGGGGAGATTGTCGGTCTTGTGTTCGGCCTCTTATTGACGGGGGGATTATGGCTGCTCAGAAAAGGAAAGTCCTGGGTATCCCTACAACGTACACGTCAATCAGATTCCAATACCGAGGTGGCCCAGCGAATAGCGAGCGACACTCAGAGGATGCTCGCCTTTGTAGGTACGATTCTGTGCGTGGTTCTTTCGTCGATCTCTCTCGCTTTAGGAATACTTTCTCTCTGGGCAACATTCTCTGGATTAATACCAAGCTGGACCAGTGTCGTTGGAGGTCTTCTACTTGGCGCTGCTTATGTCGGTATTGATGCTCTATTCCTGTTGATGAAAGCTGCCAAAGAAGTGGCAGCAAGAGAACGCGCTCGCCTTAGTGCTATGAATTGACTTTCGTCCTGATGCCTTAGCAAATCTCCACTTGCTACCTCTGAACCATAAAAAAGTGATTGCCCTCTGGGTCTCTAAGCACCACAAATCGGGATTTTTGCCGTCCTATCACGAGATGCGTTGCCGCCTAGGACAGCAGCCTTCGATTTCTGCCGTTCGAATCGTCTAGGGCTTCACCCCACTGCTGTCGGTCTTTTTGGGAGTGGATTGCTTCTTGGCGGGGCTGGGCATGGGTAGTCACCTTCTATACTTCCTCAATGCTTCCAAAACCTGGTGTCTCTCAGGCGCAAGAACGAAGGGGAATTGCAGCAGTACAAAGCTTTGCTGCTGAAATTGGACAGATTTGGCGTGAAACCTCAACCGGAGATGTGGGCATTGATGGTCAGCTTGAACTTGTGAATGCCAGCGGTTATGCGACTGGCAGAACGGTTGCAGTTCAAGTAAAAGCGGGCACAAGCTATCTAAGAAAGCGTGGAGAAGAGTATTGGGTGTATAAACCCGAGAAGAAGCACGAGCTGTATTGGGAGATGTATCCAATGCCCGTCTTGCTTGTTCTCCACGATACTGAAGAGAAGATTAGTTATTGGACCGATGCAAGGCAACAACTGAGATCTGGAACAAAAGAAATATTAATACCTAGGAATAGTATTTTACAAAATACTACTGTTGATAGAATATTCGAGAACACTGGGTCAGGTAGTGAACCTTTCATAGAGAGCATCGAAGAGATCTTGAGAGAGATGGCATTTAAGAGAATTGTTAGAAGAGAATTTGATGTTTCATATCTTGATTTATTTACACATGGACTTACGAATATGTGCAGATCTCTATATTTTGGTATTGAAATTGCTGCCGAGGCTGCTAGTTATAACGTAGCTCATAAAGGGGAATCGAGATTGGTTGCTTTGACTCCGTCCTATCATGAATTTGTGTTTAGCTTTGTCAGATTTATCGCCGCACAAAACTTAGCGTCCTTCGATTTTTCTGACTGTCTTAGTGACTGGAATGATTACGGACTTCAGCCTTTCTTCGTTGCTACGTTAAGTAGCAGGGGTAAAAGTTTAATAACTTATATAGGACGACTAGAGACACATTTTGTGGAGAATAAGCTTTTAGATGATGGAGATGGATTGAGGGTTGCGCAGGAAGGGTTTGTGGGCATGGATTTTACTTCATACGCGAGTAGAATTCCGAGAATAAATCGCTTCCAACAAATCTATCGAGAGGTAATCAGCCCAACGATCACTTCAGAAACCACCCCTGACTAAACCCTTCCTTTCCCGTTATTCCTTGCTCGGTCATAGCGTCTCGGTCACAGGGGCTCCACCTTATCCTTCTCCATGCCGCAGCGGACTATGACCTGCTCCTACGTCAGCCCGTGCTCGACTACATGCAAGCTCCGCTCGAACGACGTGACCCCTGCTACGGCAAGGGCACGTGCGCTGAAAATGGATCAATGCGGCCAGCCTAAAAAGTAATTTGCTAATTCTGCGTGAAGTTTGTCAAGCACTCCCGGACCTTCTGCAATCATGTGGACGTGACCCGCGCCCCAACCCAGCCGCCCCCTGTTGTCAGCACAGTATTAAACGAGCAAGTGGTAACGTTGGCGCTTTATCCAAAACGGCCAATGGACTCGGATCCTCAGGGATACATTCAATCACTTGAAATCAGGTCGCGTGTCAATGGAGGCTATAAGAAAGTCACCAAAGTGAAAGTCCTAGGCGAAGCTGTGATGACTATTCCAGAGGAAGATCGAGACAGAGAAATTCCTCTTCTGGCAGCACGCCTCGCCTATATATATGCCAGAGACTATCCACCGCCACTAGCAGCGTCTCTACGCCTAGAGAGCCTTCAGGTGCAAGGTATTATTGATTACGCCAGCTCCAATGAAGAGGTACGTGAGGCGGTAGAACAATTCTTCTATGAGGCTTATCGCAATACACGAGCTACTGAGGAGGCAGATTGGTTTCTCGCTGATGGTGTAGCCTTGGCAACAGGCTTGAACATGCGTGCTGTGGTACAGACCATGTTTGATCTGCGGCGCGCCGGCATCCTTGAAATTCACTCGGATGTGCTCTACCGAATGCGTGGTGATGTCTATCAAAGGCGCACTGTTGGCGATACTCCTTCGACGCCGCCGTCCAGTCCTATTCCAGCGCCAGAATTTTCCCATTTGACCTCAGATACTGCCCTAATCGTCATTTTGGAAGACCGCTGGCAAGAAGCAGAGCGGCTGACGCAATCTAAGGCACCCCGCTTTGCCCTAATCGCCTACGGGAGCCTGCTGGAGGGCGTGCTGTATGCGAAGGTGCACTCCAACCTCAAGACGGCCAACACCCAGGATGCGACCCCCAAGGACTCAGAGGGCAAAGCCAAGCCTCTGCGCGAATGGTCGCTCAACGATCTGATTCAAGTAGCAAAGCAAGCTGGATGGATTCATCCCTCCCGTATGAGATTCGGCCAAGTGCTGCGTGAGTACCGGAATTACGTTCACCCTCGCGAGGAGCACGCCCAAGAGGAAAAAATCGACGAGGGAGTTGTGGATATGGCCCGCACCGTTGTGCTAACGACGATCAACGACCTTCTGTCTTAGTGTCCCGTCGCTTCGCGGGATGGAGGCCGGGTGTGGGGTGGGTGTTTGGGATGTCCAAAGGATTCACGTCGTCCAGCACCATGGCGCAGCGAATGGTGTCGAAGGCGCGAACGAGATCCTGATTGATGCCCTCTCGCAGCACCAGATAGTTGCGATCATCTCGGTAGATCATGCGCTCGTCGTCTGCCTGCCGCCGCCCCTGCTTGCGTCCCCCAGCCCGTTCACTGTGGTCCTCGATCCAACGGCAAAGCGAGGCCCAGCCGTGCGCCCCGACGCGCAGTCCAGTCAATGACTCGATCTCGGCGGCATTGGCCACCAGGACGCTGTGGCCGTCCTCGCCGTAAATGATCGTGAGCCGGACGTAGTACTGGGTCATGCCGCCGTCCTCGTGCTCCTCGCGGACGCTTAAGACGTCACCGTGGAAGTAGCGCCCGGTATGGTATTGAGTCCGGGTCCGGTCCAGTTCACGCTGAGCAGCCAGTGCGGTCAGACGCAACTCTTGCACCTGCGTGGCCAACGTGAAGGCGTGGTCCGCCTTGCCGGAGAGCAGCATCTGGCAGGCTTCCAGCGACAGTGGGTAGGCCCGGGTCAGGGTGTCCTGGGCCAGGGCATGAAGTTCACTAGGCTTGGGAGCGGAACGGCTGCCTCCCTCCGCCCCGCCGACGTCGCGCAGGCCCAGACCGATGAGCTGCCCGATCACACTGCGCACCCCGGCGGCCTCGCGCTCGGCCTCGCTTAAGTCCCGCACTTCACGGTCCGAGAGGAAGTATCGGCGGTGAATGCACTTGGCAATGCTGTTGATCATGGCCCGCTGGTCCTGATCCAGACGCTCCACATTGGTGTTCAGCGTGGGTGGGGACAGGGGCTGCGCCTTCGGCTGACCTTTCCCACCTCGGCCCGGCTGCTGGGCGTCAGCGGTCTGGGCTTCTGCCTGCGCCGCCTCCAGCAGGACGCGGGCGACATCGAGCTTGGCCGCCTTCTCGCTACCTCTGGGGGCCACCATCCCAGCCAGTTGGCGCGCGCGGGCCTCGCCGTCCTGCTGCTGTGCTGGACTTGCCTCCCCCCGCAGCGCGGTCACCAGGCGTGTCCAGGCGGGGCGGCTGCGGGCGTCGGTCAGGAAAGCGGGCGTATCTGCCTTGGGCGACGTACGGCGAACATGGCTCAGCGGTGCGGTCAGCAGCGTGCCATCTGGAAACTCCAGGCGCACGCTGGGGGTCTTCACATCAGCGCGTGGGGCCCGTTGCACCGTGGCCCGGCTGCCGGAGTGGGGGCGCTCACTGGGCGGCAGGTAGTACACGGTCTCACCCACCTTCAGGTTCAGCAGGGCCTTCTGGGTGTTCAAGCGGCACCTTCCTTCGCTTCGCGCTCGGCCTGCTGGCGCTCGCGGGCGATCTCGCCCAGGCTGCGGCCACGCCGGGGGGCGTGGGCCGGGCCGTAACGCTGGGCGTAGGTGTCCAGGGCCGCCTCGCCGAAGCCGGTCAGCACGTAGCCCGGGCCGTTCGGTCCCCAGGTAACCCACTGGATGCGTCCGTCGGTGGCCAGCACACGCAGCAGACCGCGCTGGTGGTCACTGATGGCCGCGCCGTCCTCCTGGGTCCACAGGCCGGAATCCAAGAGGGCACTCATGGTGGTTTTGGGCACGCCACTGAACACGGCCAGCAAGCGGTACACGTCAGGCAGGGGGCTGGTCTTAGGTTCAGTCATGCGTTTCTCTCCTCCTGCTCTACGGCCAGCAGGTCTTCTAGGGTCTAGGCCACCACCCAGAACCCGGCGGCGCACAGGCGGGCGTGGCAATCGAGTTGGGCGGCGCTGGGTTTGTTGCCCGGCTGTTTGAGTTCGGCGAACCAGAGACAGCGCGTTTCTGGCTTCATGGTCAAACGGTCCGCCGTCGACGTCGCCGCGCAGGCGGCCAGAATTCAAGGGTAGCCTCGGGGAGCGCAGTGCGCAGGACACGCATGACTGGTGGGGGGTCCCCCTTGATGTGAATGCGGGCGTTGTCCAGGAGATCGCCGGACACCAGGGAGCGCAGCCCAAGGCCCAGCAGGATCCGGCAGGGCAGATGCCGGGGGCGGCGCGACTGCTGGTAGACCATCAGCAGGGGCAGCGCACCCTGGCCGGTCAGCTGCAGCAGGGCCGCGTCGGTGGTGCAGGCGGCCAGATCAGCGGGGCGAGGAAGACTGGGGCAGCGGTGGGCCGTGGTCATCGGTGCTGCACCCTCCGGGGTGGTGGGGCTTTCACGGCAGCCCCGCTTTCAGCATCCCCAGCACCCGCTGTGCTTCGGTCACCAGCGCCAACGCCTGGGCTGGATCGCGCAGGACGTGAACGTGGAGGTCGTACAGGTCCTTCAGTTCGGCATGCCTAGCGGTCTGGGAATCGCGCAGCTTGCCCTTCAGGGTCTTGGTCTCCACCAGCGCGGCCAGACACAGCGACGTGCCGGGCAGGGCGAGCAGATAGGTCATGTCTGGAAAGCCTAGAGGAATGTGCGAACGAGGGACACGGCCCCGGCCACGAATGACCAGGGCGGCGTCCGTCTTGACGGGATACCAGTGATGGCGCTTCAGGATGTCGCTGATCTGCGCCTCGGTCTCCGCTTCGGTGAGGGGCATCAGCTCACCACCGGCTCTTCTCCTCGCTTACCCGGAAGTTGCGCCCGTGGTGCATCCCCACGATCTCCAGCGGTTGCAGCCGCCCCAGGTTGCGCGCTCCCAGGTGACGGGCGAGCTCAGCGGCGTCCAGGTTGGTGGTCACGATGCACGGCTTGCGGGCGTTCTGCCGGTCTTCCAGCGCCAGGTACAGCAACCGGCGTTCCACGGCGGCCGTATCGGTTTCACCTGCCCCCAGATCGTCGAGGATCAGCAGGTCAGGGCGGATCAGCAGCTCCAGCGCCTGGCGCTCGGTGATCCCGGCGCCGCCGCCCTGGTAGCTCTCGCGCACGTCCAGGGCCAGCCGCCCCAGATTGACCACCAGGGCGCTGAAGTTGGCTGCCAGCGCTGCCTTGGCGGCCAGCACGGCCACCTGGGTTTTCCCGCTGCCGGGCGGTCCGGTCAGCACCAGGCTGTCGTTGCCAGCGATGATCTGGGCAATATTCGCCGTGGCCCGCTGGAGGCGCGGAAACGGGTCCAGCGCAAGATCCAGCCCGGCCCATTCCACCTCCAGGTAGCGCGCGGCAATGCCCGCCGCACTCAGGCGTTCACGCAGGGTGATCTCGCGGCGGCTGGCTGTGCAACGCGGGCAGGGGACGGCGGCGGTGCGGCCCGGCTCGATCTGCACCTCGATCAGGCCACCGGCGCAGGAGCGGGTGTGCTGTTCGTCGGCCAGCGAGGTGGGATCGGCCTTCCAATGCTCCAGATCGGCGGCGGTGGGCAGGACGGGGGCGCGGTGGCCAGAGGCGGCCAGCTTGCCCAGCATCACGTCCAGGCTGGAACCCTCACGGCGAGTGGGCATTCCGGAGCGGGCATTGGCGCGGGTCTGTGTCAGGTAGCCGTGGGCGGCCTCGGCCAGTTCAGTGGTCAGGGGGGGCGTGGTTGCGGTCATTTGCGGCCTCCGGGGATGGGATTCAGGGGGGCGGCGGCCATCAGGGCGGCCATGTCGATGTCGTCGTCTTGCGGTTGCCTGGATGAGGGCGGAAGGTTGCGCCGCCGGACTTCCTCGTCGAGCGCCTCAATCAGCGCGCCCCGGTAGTGCTTGCCGTTCGCCGCTCTCGCTGCAGCCAGCAGCTCACGGATGCGGGCCGGGGCCAGTTCCAGCCAGCCCTGCCGGTCCGGGTATTCGCCGATCAGGGCGGCCACGCCCTTCTTCATGCCGGCCAGCGCGGCGGTCAGGGCCGCCAGCGCCGCGCCCGGCGGACCTTTTTCAAGGGACGTGGCGTGATCGATTTCGGCATTTGCTGCGCCCTGCTCAGTTCCTGAGACGGTGAGAGCGTCCACTCCATCCGCCCCGTGAGGGGCGTCGGCGCGCTCCGCGCCGCCCTGCTGAGTGAACTCCTGTTTCAGATTCTGCCCGGACCGCAGACCGCCGAGATGTTCTTCGGGGCCTGTCATCTCGCTTTCGTCTGCTGCTGCTGTCTTTTGTAGGTTCTGTGTAGGTTCTGAAGTAGGTTCTGACTTAGTTGTGGGGTTCGCCGTGCGCCTAGCTGTGGGCTTTGTCCGCGCACTGTTGTGGGGTTTGTCCGTTTCCAGTTGTTGGGTTTCCCCACAACTTGCTGTGGCGTTCTGGCTTTCAACTGCCAGGCGTTCCAGCGCGGCGGCCACCTCTTCACGGTTGGCGCGGTAGTGGTTACGCGCTGGGATTCCAGCACGCTTGACTTCCACCATCACCCCACAGGTGCGCACGCAGCGGCGCACCTGATCCGGGGTCAGCACCAGCTCGTCGTGCCACTCCTCGTGGGTCTTGTGGAACCAGCCCTCGGGGTTGGTAGTGCGGTCTCCCCAGTACAGGCACTGGGCCAGGAACGCGGCGGCAGTGTGGTCCCCCAGGATGCGGATGAACGGCACGGGGGTGGGAATGGTGTTCTGGCGGCCCATGAACTGCAGCACCAGGTCCATCGCGGTGTTCCTGCTCACGGCCGTGCCTCAGTAACCAGCAGACAGGGCAAGCCCGAAACGGTTCTGGCCTCCTCAATGCTTGCCAAAGGCCAGTTGGCATGCTCGCGGCAGACCTCGGCCTCCTTGACGCTGGGCTTCTGGCTGGCGGTGCGGGTCAGGCTGAGCTGCCGTGCACCCGAAGGCAGGCACCGCACCGCCACCCGCAGGCCAGAGGGCAGCCGTGTGAAAGGAACGGACTGCCCTGGCTGAGCGCGGCTGATCAGGTCCGTGAGGACGAACGTCAAGCGGCTCACGGTCACGAGCCCCGCTCGCGGCCTAGCGGCACACTGATGGAATCCTGCCCATCGTCATCCTGGTCATCCAGTTCCTGAAGGACCACCGGACCGATGTGATCGGCATCCTTTAACTCATCCGCGAACCACCCAGCCATTTCACGGCACTCACCCAGGCTGCCGAATTTCTTAGTCGTGAAGCGCTCCGAGTTGTGCGTGATCAGCCCACTCGGGCCGGTCATCATGTAAGCCACTTTGTAACCGATCTTCATGCGTTCAGCCCCTCGTCCTCGTCTTTTTGCGTCTTTGGAAACAGCGGCGTGTTGTCCTGCGCTTCCTCCACTTCGACGTCCAGCTCGATGTCGAAACGGTCCGGGTCCACTGGACTGAAGTACTGCTCGAAGCGGCTGCCTGGGCTGAAGTACAGCTCCACGACGGCCACCACCTTGAAGTCCTTCGTTTTGCTGCCCCGGCTCTCCAGCCGCCAGGTGCGCCGGTCCCCACCGCCATAAATTCGCAGCGTGAACGTCGCGCTCACCCACCCGTCGTCCTTATGGCTGATGCGGTGGGCACGCTGGAGAAATTTCAGGTCCGCGCCGCTGGGCAGTTCCAGGTGCAGGACCGTCATGGGCGTACCTTTTAGGTTGTATTCGTGCTTGATGGCGTCCACGGCCACCTTCAGGGTCTGCTTCATGGCTCAGGCTCCCTCTCCGCGTTGCGGACGCACTCGTTTCAGGTGGGCAGGTTGAGGTGTGGCGTCAATCATGTCGTGACCGTTCCTTCGCCCCGGCAGTGAGGGCAGTTGATCAGGGGCTGATTGCGTCGGCCGTTGGTGCAGTCGCACAGGCGAGTTGGCCAATCCGCCATGTACTCGACGTGTCCAGCGCGGTAGACCACGAGGCAGCCGCGACCATCGGCGACCAGGGCAGCAGCCTCTGGAGTCGTGGGGATTGGGATGCCGACAGGCCGGACCCGGAAACCCCAGCGCGTCAGGGAGGCGCCAGCGGCATCCAGGAAGGCGGCCCACTGCTGATCGGAGAGGGGAACAGGGGCGGTCACGCGAACAGCCTGAGCAGATCGTCCACATCGGCCCGTTTCCAGCCCCAGGCGGCGGTGCCCACGCCCAACACGATCAGGGTGGGTGACCACACGGGCGAGTCGGCCACACCGGCTAGGGCAAGGACCACGATGGCGAGGATCAGCAGGGCATCGGTGCGAGTCACGCAGCCACCGCCCGCAGCCTCATCCAGGCATCGGAGGCGACAAGCACAGCCTGAGCGCGGGCCGCATACTGGCGGTGGGCGTCCAGGGCCAGCTCCAGCGGCACCCTGGTCATGACGTACTGCGCCGCGTCCCGCTTCTGCACGGCACGCTCGTAGGCAAGGCGGGCGGTTTGTTCTGGGCAGGTCATCCTGCCATCCCTTTGAACTTCGCCAGCCAGCCTGCG
The DNA here is from genome assembly GCF_014201875.1 of Deinococcus humi. NCBI lineage: Bacteria > Thermotogati > Deinococcota > Deinococci > Deinococcales > Deinococcaceae > Deinococcus > Deinococcus humi. The sequence goes on from NZ_JACHFL010000002.1 coordinate 464,228, forward strand.
GCCAGCGCCACCAGTCCGGCGCTCGCCTCGTCCAGGGTGGTCCAGCTGCCCTTGCCGGTCAGGTTGTAGCGGACCTTGACGTTTCCGGCCTTGTTGCGCCGCTCGCTGCGGATCACCGTGTCAAACGTGAAAGAAAAGCCGGTGCTACGGTGGGTGACCGTGAAGGCCAGTGTTTCGGTCTTGCTGGTCTGCCCGACGCCCTTGACCTCGACGGCGTAATCCTCGCCTTCAAAGGTGATCACCGCGTCCACGTTGACCGGGTTGAAGGGAATGTGGTGCAGGCGCGCATAGCTATGCGCGCTGGCCAAGGCGACGTTAAAGGCGAATCGAGCGGCCTGCTGGGCGCGAGGGTCTACCAGGGTGGATGTAGGATGGTGTATACTCATGCAGGAACCCCTTTGTGTGGGCACGCGAGGTGAGAGACGCGTGCCTCTTCTTTTGCTTCAGCCCGTCTTCTGAGCGGGCCGCTCTTGACGCGCCTCGACGGGCGCGGGGGGAGTGGGGTTGTGGGTGCGGGTGGCCAGGTCGATCAGCCAGGCCCATTGGCGGTCTGCCATTACGCGGTTGCCGTGGGCTTCGCGGATCACGTAGGGCGCAGTAGGGGAGGGGCGGTTCATGCAATGGCCTGCAGGTCGGGTGTCGGGTGGATTATAGAAGACACAAGTGTAAAGTCACCGAGCGAAAGACGGAGAAGAGGAGCCAGTTTGCGAAGGTTTGGCAGAGACGGCTCAACCATGTCCGCCTCCCAGCGCGACACTAGGCTCTGATACGACGCATCCCCAAAAGCCTGCTCAGCAACCTCTTTTTGGGTAAGGCCGCAGGCTGCCCTGGCCTCTTTCAACAACTGCCCGGTGGTTTGCCTCATACCTTGAATATACACAGGTGTAATGTTTCAATCAACACATGACGCATATGATCTTTATACATATGAAACTTTTGTATACCGTGTGTCGTAGGGAGGGTCATGCAAGTCGCATTTCAGCGCTATGACAGAACTTTTTTAATGGCTGCTATCGAGACGCCCGGGCAGAAACTAGAACGATTTCTCCTTCGCGCTGAGATGCAGCAGAAGGAGCTGGCAGCGCAGCTTGGCGTGGAACCCAGTTACATCAGCCGAATGGTCAATGACCGGATCGGCTGGGTGCATGGCCGCTATTTTGGGAAAATTGCAACCATTCTTCGCTTATCGGATGCTGAGATTGCAGAACTGAATCCGGCGGCTGTAATCAACGCCCCGCTCACCGACGCCGAGCGCCGGGGCTGGACGCTGCCTCCAGAAGTCGAACCTGAGATCCCTGACATGTTGTTGGAAGCTGCCCAGCTGTATGGCCACGGCAAGAACGCCCCCCTGGCCGAGCGGCGTTGGCTGCTGGAGCTGTCGGATCTGGACTTCCGAGAGGAACCGGAAAGTCCAGAGGACTGGCTGGCCATCTACGTTCGACTCTCGAAGCTCATTGATCCCAAGTAAAGTGCTCGACGCCCTGATTGCAGACACCCTGGAATTCATCGAGGGCGAACATGCTGAGACAAAGTGGGAACGGGATCCGGTCAAGCTGTGCCAGCTCTGGGGCATCCGGTACGAGATCGGCCCCCGCTACATGGCGCGCAGCCGTGACCAGGACCGGGCCAATGATCTGATTACCGTCACGGCCGACGATTACGGCAGTCGCTACCTGTTCACGGTGGCTCACGAAATGGCCCACATTCTGGCCAAACGTGGTGGATATGTCCGGCTGATCAAGCACTACCACGCCTCGGTGCCGGACATGCGGCGGCACATCGAGCTGATCATCAATTACGCGGCGGGCCGTCTGTTGATGCCCGCCCCTGATCTGTTGGAGGCCTGGGAGCTGTACCGCGATCGGCCTGACGCGGTGCTGCACCTGATGAAGCTGAGCGGGGCCAGCGAGCCGGCGGCCATGCGGCGCTGGACCTGGCAGGACGTGACTGCATACCGGGGCGCGTTTACGGCCACTGAGAATTACATCCAGGACGTCACGGCGTGCCGTGCCAAGGTGCCGTTTCGCCGGCATGATCGCGTGCCAGAGCTGCACATCCTGCACCCAGACGTGTCCCTGATCTCGCTGGGAGGCGGGCGCGTCATGGGGACCATCGCTTGATGAGGTGTCAAAAACGAGGTTATGAATGAAGAAGTCACTGAAGAGACTTGTTGCCCTTGCCCTTCTATCTCTCTCGCTTGCTTCTGCCGCTTCTACTCCTGCCAACATTGCTGACGAGCTGGCGCTGGTCACGCGGGCCGTGCGTCTTTCCTGCCCAGTGCAGGTATCAGCTGGGTCTGAATGCTCTATGGCAGATATGTCGATCGATATTGTGCGGCGCCTGATCGACATAGACCCGCGCAAGATGCTGACTAAGCCGTGGCGGCAGCTCGTGGGGGGAAGCGTTCAAACTTTCGTCGAGCAGGATGGTCAGCTTATCGGTATTGCGTTATTCGCCCTGGCACCGTTTAAGACTCTGATCGTGGTATCGCCCGCGGCCACCCTGCCAGCAGCCAATACTGCGCCCAGTACTGGCACAAATTCTGTGGCCTCTTTTGACCTTCGTATGCTGGTATGGACCAACAGTGGGAAGGTGATTCGTCAAGGCCAGAGCGCCCCCGTCAATGGGCCTCTGATCCCGCTGGTTTCCTTGGTGGCGGTAGGCTGCGACGTCAAGCCTGAGACTGGAAACATGGTGCGCGTGACTTGCGAGTACCCGTATGTCGGGAAGGTCTACGACATCGTGAAATTGAGATGACCCATTCCGCACTGAATTCATTTAGGAGCAACAGCCATGGTGTTGCTGGACCGAAGGAGTAAAGTGAATAGACATGGACTCGCACGTGGCCGAAGCCAATGCGCGCATCAGCGAAGCGCTCACCGAACTGCTCAAGTCGGTCCAGCGCGGTGTGGCGCAGGCTGGCGTAGAGCTGGCCGATCTGGAAAAGCTGGCAGCGCAAGAGGAGTCGGAGACTTCCGCGCGGGTGGCCGAACTGGAGTCGCGGCATGAGCGGCGACGTCAGGCCATCCAGCGGAAATGGCAGCGGTACTGATCCGCGCGAAATCATCTACCTGGACCGGGGCAGATTGTTGTCGTATGCCTCGCAGCTTTTCGATGGCGTAACGGTAATGCGCCGTCTGCTGGAAGCGTCCAAGCACGGTGACATCATCTCCAAGATCAAGCGGGAACGTGAAACGTTTGAAGATGCCCGGCGGACAGGGAGCGCCGGAGTCAGCTTTGGCGCAGAACTCAGGGGAGAAGCGGAGAGCTCAGAGGGCACCCGCACGACCATCACCACCGGCGGCGATCAGGCGCTAAATATTTCTTACGATGCCCTGCTGGAAGACAAGGCGGAACTGGATAACGTTCTCCTGGTCGTTGAGCGAGAGCTGGAAGCGCGTGGACATCTGACAGACTTTACAGGTGAGCAGTCGTCAGGTCTGATCCGCTTTCGCGGCGTCATGTCTTTCGTGGACTGGACGATCTTACATAGCGTTTTGCTGGATACGAAAACCCTTGTGACCTTTTCCGGCCCTGAAAAGCCGCTGAAACCTCAAGAGGCATCCGGGCTCGCCAAGATGCTCAAGATTTTATCGCTCAGCGACATCACGGCCCACATGACCTCGGAAGGTGCATCGGTCATTGCGCCTTTGAATCCTGAGCACCTGACGTTGACCTTAGAGCAGATGCGAGCCATCTATCTCACCAATGACATCCAGGCGACGTTGCTGGCCTTCAGTCCTCCATCGGCTACTGGTTCCCACAATCGGGCCACGATGGGTCTCGGTGGCGCTGTCGATTTCGCCGAGGTCTTCAGGACACTGACGGGCGCGCCGGATTACTCTGTTCAGCCTATTGCCCTCTATATCGAGTTATGACGCCGCCCACCATTGGTGGAATCCGCGTCAGTACGGATATGCAGGCGGACCGTTACGGGCCGGACCGTCAGCGTGAGGACATCACCCGCGAGGCCGAGCGCGCGGGCCTGGTGATCACCGACTGGGTCGAGGAGTCGATCACCGGCACGGATCATGCGCGCGCTGCTGAGAACCGCTACTACCAGCTGGCCCGCCAGCACCAGGGCGTCAACGTTGTGTTCTCGCATCCCAACCGGGTGGGGCGGCACGTCGAGGTGACGGTGGGCATCGCGCGCACCATCCACCAGTTGGGCGGGACTGTCTGGATCGCCGGCACCGGCAACCTGAGAGACCGGCGCAACTGGAAGAATTTCCTGCGGGACGCGGCCGAGGCCGAATCCGATCACGCCGATATTGTGGACCGCCTCCAGCGCGGCAAGTCCAGCAAGGCCGCGCGCAACCTGTGGCCGCACGGCCAGCCGCCTTACGGGTACCGGATTGTGCGCGATGACCGAGGCAAGTCGCTGACCATCGAGCCGCACCCGGAGACAGGCCCGGTGGTCCGCGAGATCTTCGACCGGGCGCTGGCCGGGCAGGGGAGCCCCACGATCGCCGCGTATCTGATCCAGGCGGGCGTGACCGTGCCCCGTCCCCACAAATCCTCACAGGGACTATGGACCCAGCGCCATGTGCTGTACATCCTGAACAACGAGGCGTACACGGGGCGCCGGGTCTTTACCGGCCCAGGCGGCGAGACGTCCACTGTGACTTTTGAAGGCCTGGTGACACCCGCCGAGTTCCGCCAGGTGCGACAGCTGGTCAGTGGCCGGCGCACCAACCGGGCCGCGCGCACCCGCTTCCCGGCGCTGTGGGCTGGGCACCTGCGCTGTGGCCTGTGCGGCGGCAGCATGTCGGTGTTCAGCAATTACAACACCAACAAGGCCGGAGAGCAGACCCACTACATCAACTACCGCTGCCGCAACACCTACAACACCGGTGTAAGCGCCTTACTCGCCGGGGCGAAGAACTGCAATCATCGTCGGGTCCACAACCACACGAAAGTGGATGAGGCTGGATGGCAGCTCTTCGTGCAGGCTATGACGGATCCGGCGGTGCTGGTGGCCTCCCTGCCCGCGGAGGCCAGCGGGCCGGACCACAGCGCCCGCCTGGCCGAGCTGCGCACCCAGATGGCCGAGACCGTGCGGCGCGCGGTGGCCCACCACCTGCCGGACGATGTGCTGACCTCTGCTCTGGAACCGCTGCGAGACGAGATGCGGCGGCTGGAGCGTGACAGTCTGCCGCCGCCTGCCCAGCCTGCGCCGGACATGACCGGCCTGGCCGCGCAGATGACTGGTCACCTTGCGGGGCTAAGCGGCCTCGAGGAGCGGCGGGAAGCGCTGGACACCTGGGCGGCGCGGCTGGTGCTGGGGCCGGAGGGGATTGAGCGGGTGGAGGTGACGGTGTATCGGCGGTGAAATTGTGTCACTAGGAGCGGATCATCAATATTGTGGTCCGCTAGAGACACAATTTCAGAGTTGGAAATCTTTTCCGACTCTACTCTGCCTTTCTCGCCGGCAGTTTGAAGATTTCCTCGTCTGAATCGAACTTTCCGCGTGCTTATCTAATCAGGATGCCTTTTCAGTTCGACGTGCGCGCACAGGCAATTGAGGGCGACACCCGGGAGGTACGTGTTCGCTAATCGAAGTTTTGACGCTCAAAAGGTGCGTTGCCAAATCTGGTCTGTGAATCGGAGCGCATAGTTTGACGAGGGCTGTATACGGTGTTATATTCAGGGAATCAAGGCGGCCTGCGGGCCGCTTTTTCCGTGACCTGTGATATTGAGATGCGCCATCTGCCAGACCCCTGTCATGGCCACCCTTTATGCTGCGGGGATGGATGCGCTTGTGCTTGACTTACTGATCATCGTCGCAGCGGCGGCGCTGGCAGGGGGTGCGTTTTTCCTGGGCAGGCAGACCGCACCGCGTCGGGCGATCCAGCCGCCGAGCAGCGCGTCTGATCCACCGGCAGAGGTATTGCCCGAGCACTTGGCCGTCAAGCTCCACACCCCCTTTTTCAGCCTCGCTGAGGGAGCTTTCTTCCGCACACTCGAGCAGGCGCTGCCCCCCGGTTACCGGGCGTTTCCGAACGTACGGCTGTATGACGTGTTCCAGATCATCGCTGCCCTGCCTCCGCAACAGGCCGTCCTCGCCCGCTTGCGGGACGAGCACGTTGATTTTCTGATCGTCAGTCTGGACGGCCATCATCCAGTAGCAGGCATCGAACTCAGTGGGAAGACCGCCAACCACGCGGAACAGAGCCGCAGCGATAAGGCCAAAGACCTGGCCTTCCACAGTGCTGGCCTGCTGCTGCTGCGTCTCAGGGCCGAGGAGGATCACACGCAGGAGGGTCTGGAGGCGCTGCTGTGGCGCTACCTCAGGTCCGAGCAGAATCCTCTCCTGTAATCGCGTGGCTTGCCGTTGGCCGGCTGAACGTCTTGGGCCGGGGAATGCGAACGCCGTGTACTCGTTGCAGCGGAAGGACAATAAAGACGTAAGGAGCTGGCTTCAAGCTAAATAGCGCAGTTAACAGATCATTTGCTGGGCTTCTCCTTCAGAATTCCTTGAACGAAGCTTCAGCGGAGGCTAACTGGAGAACGTTGTGACGTGGATGAAATCACCGCCTGACTACCCTAAATTCATGGGAAAAAGTTCGATCCGCAAGTTTTCTTACCTGGATTACGACATTGAAATCATCAGGCAGCGCAGAAATCTACCGGCGATCTCGAAGCTTGAACCAAGACTCGGGATCGAAGTTCGTTACGGGTTGAAGTTTGACGGTCAGCTCACGGACTGGAGCGATTTTGTCGAGGCCACGGACGATGAGCCATCCGCGAACGCCCTCGTGGAGAAGGGATTGCAGCGGGCGCGAGCGCTACGGAAACAGGAAAGGTCTCTTGTCGTCTCTCCTGCGGCCTGAGGAATTCACCGTGGTCGAGGGGTCCCGGCGCGTTCGCCACCTGCCATGACATAAAGAACTTGCAGAATGCAGGGAGTGAGCCACTGCCGGTTGCCTATCCTCTCTCAAGAGCATGTGGCTCATTCAAGAGCAAAGCGAGACTCCTTCCATCTTCCTGACGCTAGAGAAGCTCTCGGATGGCAGCGAATAGAGATCGTGATGTGAATAGATGAGGGCAGCGCTCTGCCACTGCCCTCAGTTCACGGCAGCGTCAGCACCCGCACGTTGCCGTCCCTCGCGCTCAGGAAACTGAGCAATTTGCCGTCTGGACTGATGTTCCAGTCACCCTGGCGGACCTGATGCCCCAGATCGCCCAGCGTGTTCCAACCGTTCGCTTTCACATCGTATTGCCGCAGAACGTGGGCGTCGCCGGCAGATTTAAGGGGAATCAGCAGGAAACGGCCCGCATCGCGCCAGCGATAGGCGCCGTAATCGTTGATCTCAGTGGGAGAGCCGCCTGCCGTCGCTTGCAGCCACAGCCCGTTGCGCGCAGCGCTGTCGAAAGAAATCGTGTACAACACCCTCTTCCCGTCCGGGCTGAGGCTGATGCCCCGGAAGCCCAGCGCCGTCCGCAGCGTCTTTTTCGCTCCATTGCGAAGATTGAGAGTAAACAGGTCCCGGTCCCGGTTGCCGGGCGCGCTCTTGCCCGACAGCAGCAGCGTGTCGTCGTCCACCCAGCCGCTGACCCCACCGCCGTAAAGGGTAGCGACGGCACGGGGGGAGCCAAAAGCGTCGGCCACAAAGACCCGTGTGGCGCGGCGGTCATAGTTGCCACTGGTGTCACTGCGGGTGTAGGCCAGCCGCGTCTCGTCGTCGTTCCAGGTCACGTCCGCGCCGTAGGTGGGCAGCGTGAAGCGCTTGCCATCGACCAGCCGCTCCAGCACCGTCGTTTCTCCTGTACTGGGGCGTACCGCCCAGCGCAACCTGGGCGAGAAGTAGGCGACGCTGGAAAACCGCCGTGTGACTGTGCCCCCCGTGGCCGCCACTTCGTAAAATCCGGTACTGGCGCGCGCAGGCGGCCCGTCCAGGAACAGCAGCGCCTTTGAGTCTGGTGTCCAGACCGTGCCGGGGCAACACTCGCCACTCAGGACGGCGCGGGAAGGCAGGGTGGCGGCCAGGGCGGATGTGCCCACGAGAACCAGGGTCAGAAGGAGCCTCTTCACCGTGAGCCTCCCGGAGCCAGAGGCCAGGGTTTTGCGTACTCGTTCAGCAATCGGCCTCCACGCAGGGCGGCCGGCTGCGAGTCCGGCGTCTGCCACCTGCGCGGGGCATTCAGGTCATACTCGTAACCGCGCCCAAAACTGCCCGCCAGCGCCAGCGTGTTCCAGTCGGCAGCGATGTAGGGCAGCGGGTTGAAGAAGCGCTGGTGAGATCGGTCCCGCAGTTCCAGATGCAGATGCGGCGCGCTGATACACGTCCCCTGCGAGTCGCCGCTCTGTCCGATGACCTGCCCGCGCGTGACCTTCTGACCGGGGCGCAGCGAGGCGCGTTTCAGCAGGTGTCCGTACAGGCTGCTCAGGTTGCCCGCGTGATCGATGACCACGTTGTGCGGGGGGCTGCCGTGCGGGCCATCCACCTCGGCCACCACACCATCGCCAATGGCAAGCACGGGGGTGCCGCATGGAGCGCTGAAGTCCAGCCCGGCGTGGATGCCCTGCAGGTTGCCGTAGGTGCTGCGCCGCTGACGATACGCGCCAGTGGTGTTGCCGTAGCCCTGGCCAAGCAGCCAGGTGTCCGGGCCGGGGGCGCCCGCGAAGGGCAGTCCGAACTGTCGGGCCGGGGGGGCGATGGCACTCAAGGGCAGGGCCGGAACGTAGTGGGCGGCGGCCAGGGAGAGAGGCAGAAGACCGCACAGGGTCAAGATGGCCCGTCGGATTGGCTGGCTCCGCCAATGGGCCGGGATAGGGGAGGGCATACGTGATGTTGCCGCACTCCGGCGGTTCAAGACGTGCCAGCGGCTACGGTTGGGCGGCTGCGGGATGGGGCGGTTCAGACCTCTGCCCAGCGTGCTGATGTGGCGGGGCTACTCTGGACCCATGACCCTCCCGCCCCAGACTGCTGCCCACGTCCCGCTGAACCGCGAACGCCTGATCGCGCCCGGCCCGGTAGAGGTGGACCCCCGCGTGCTGCTGGAACTGGCGCAGCCGCAGATGCACCACCGCAGCCGCGCCGCCGTGGACAAGCTGCTGGAAGCGCGGCAGAAGCTGACCCGCCTGCTGGGGGATCCCTATGAGGCCGTCATCACCACCAGCAGCGGCACCGGGGCCTTCGAGGGCGCACTGGTCAGCACCACCCCTGCTGGCGCCAGGGTGGTCAACGCCCAGGCCGGGAAGTTCAGCGAGCGCTGGGGCGACATGGCGCGGCGTTTCGGCTACGACGTGCAGATCGTGGCCCGCCCCTGGGGCGAGCTGCTGGATGCGGGCGAAATTGCCGAGGCCTGCCGCGACGCCCACACCCTGCTGATCACCCACAGCGAGACCAGCACCGGGGCGCTGCATGATCTGGAGGCCATCACGCAGGCTGCTAAAGCCCAGAATCCCGATCTGATCGTTATTGCCGACTGCGTGACCTCCTACGGGGTGGCTGAGTTGCGCCCTGCCGCGTGGGGTGTGGACGTGATCGTGTCGGGGAGCCAGAAAGGGACGGCCACCCCGCCGGGTCTGGGCTTTGTGCTGTTCAGTCCCGAAGTGCAGGCCCGCCTGGTCCAGAACACCGCCCACGGTTACTACCTGGACCTGACCCGGGAACTCAAGGGCCAGAAGGCGGGCAACACGCCGCAGACTCCAGCCATCAATCTAATCTACGCCCTGTCTGCCGCGCTGGACCGCCCGCTGAGCGTGCCGCTGGAGGTGCTGTGGGCCGAGCAGCAGCGCAAGGTAGACGCGCTGATCGCCGCCGGGACCGCTCTGGGCTGCCCGGCGTGGTCCGCCCGCCCCAGCCCTGCTGTCGCCGTCCTGAAAGCCCCCGACGGACTGACAGGCCGCCAGATCGCCGCTGCCCTGACTGCACTGGGCCAGCGCGCCCTGGCCGGTCAGGCTCCCCACGAGGACACTGTGTTCCGCGTCAGCACCATGGGGTACGCGGACCGTTACGACGCTCTGGGTGTGGCGGGGATGCTGGAGGATGCCTTCGCGTCCCTGGGACACGATTTCGAGCGTGGCACGGCAGTCGCTGCCGCGTGGGCAGCCCTGAGATAGGGGAGGACTTCGGAAGATCAAACCGTCCAGCCGCTCAGGAGAGAACATCCTGGGCGGCTGGACGGTTTGTGAATCAGAGCCTGCTCAGTCCAGTACGGTAATGCCCGAGTCGCGCACGCGCTGCTTGACATCCTTCGTGCCCTCGCCGCTGACGCGCATCACGAAGCGGCGGCGGTCTTCCCGGCCATCGTAGGTGGCGACGCTGATGATGTTGCTGGGCATGATCGCCCGCGTGGCTTTTTCCAGGCTGCCGGGGGTATCGGGCATCTCCAGCGTGATGCGCGGACCGCCCTCGCGCATGCCCAGAATGTCGGTGAAGGCGCGCAGCACGTCCATGGTGGTGATGATGCCGCTCAGTTTGCCGCTGTCGTCCAGCACAGGCAGACCGCCCACGTGGTGCTCCTGCATCCGCAGCGCGGCGTCTTCCATATACTCGCCTTCGGCGGCTGTGATCACGGGCCGGGCCATCATCTCGGCCACCGTCAGCTTGCTCAGCAGGTAGTTGAGTTCCCATACGCTCAGGGTGGTGGCCTTGCTGGGCATGGCGTCTTTGAGGTCCTTACGGGTGGTGATCCCCACCAGTTTGCCCTTGTCCATGACCGGCAGACGGCGGAAATTGCCCTCCTTGAGGATCTTCAAGGCGTCCATGACAGGCGTGTTGGGGGTTACGGTGACGGGGTCACGGGTCATCCAGTCGCGTACGAGCATGCTAAAAGTCTACTGGATTACGCTTGGCCGGATGTCCCCAGGCCATCACTGACTCGGTCTGATGAGGAGCTGACGGCGCATGTGAAGCGGCTGTGAGGGGGTTCATTCCGCTCAGAAAACACCGTGCTAGCTTTCGTTTCATGAAGATCACCGCCAAAACCCTGGCTCCCTTTGCCGTCGTCGCCGCTTTCGGCCTGGGGACCCTCGCCCCGCACGCCCAGACCACCCCACAGAAGATCGGTTTCGTGGACGTTTCCAAGCTGCTGGCCGCGCATCCCAACGATAAGGATATCAAGGCCATTCAGACCAAGGCTGACGCGGAACTCAGCCCTCTGGACAAGCAGGTCAAGGCCATTGACGCCAAGGGGGCCAATGCTACGGCCGCCGAGAAGCAGCAGCGCGAGACCCTCGTCAAGACCATCCAGAGCAAGGCTGCCGATTACGACAAGCAGATTGACCCCAAGATCACGGCGGTTGAAAAGGCTGTGGACGCGGCTGTCAGCTCCGTGGCCAAGGCCAACGGGTACTCGGTGGTTATGGACAAGTCGGTGGCCGCCAACGGACTGGTCATCTACGCCGATCCCAGCACCGAAATTACCGACGCGGCCCTCAAGGCTGTCAAACCCTGATTCCCGCCCCCAGGCTGAAGAACTGCCCCGCATATCCTGATGGCGGGGCAGTTTTGATGCCCACGGGACTGGCACCAACAATTGGAGGGCTTTCCCTTGAATAAATTTTTCATTCTCCTGCCGCTGGCGCTGCTGGCCACGGTGCCACACGCCCAGAGCGCCAAGAACCGGCTGGGCCTGGTCGACGTGCAGGCTGCCGTCAAGGCCCTGCCCGCCAGCAAGGCCTACCTGGACCTCTCCGCCCGTGTCGACGCTGATCTCAAGGCTCGGCGCGGCAAGATCGACGAGCTGGCCGCCAAGGTGGCGAGCTCTGGCAGCGCTGCAGACCGTAAGGCGCTCCTCGACGCCCAGCAGTCGTATAACAGCACCCAGAGCGGGTACCAGGGGCGTATCGCGACGGCCTTTGAACCCCTGGCGGCCAAGTTGAATGCGGCTGTCGCCAAGGTCGCTAAGGCCAATGGGTACAGCGTGGTCATGGATCAGCGAGTGGCCGCCCAGAACCGACTGGTCATCTACGCCAACGCCAGCGCCACCGACCTGACGGCCGCCGTGATCAAGGCGCTGAAATAGGCCCTGCCCGCCTGAAAAGCACAAAATCAAACAGCCGTCCGGAGCGCTTCCCAGACGGCTGTTTGATTTTGTCTGTGGCGTTCGACGTTGAGGCTAGCCGTCCTCGTTGTCGGGGATGATGCCGCTGGTCATTTCCTGCTGCAATTTTGCGGACTTGTCGGTGGGTGTCTCGTTCTGGGGATCGTCCTGGGGAACGTCGATCACCTCGGGATGCGCTTCGGGCACGGTGCTCTGCACGATCTCGCCGCGCTGATCGGGGCTGGTCCTGTCGTCGGAGGTCATGCGTTACAGGTTAGGAGATCGACGTTCTGGACGGATGCACGTTCGGACAACAGGACTTCATCTGTCAGGCACAGGGTTCGCGCCCCGCCTCCTGCGCCTCAGCCGCCGCTCAGAAAACGCAGCGTTTCCGCGTAAAGCATCTGTGTGGTTTCCAGGCTGGTGAAGTTGTGGGTGCCGCCGGGAATCGCCGCCGCGTCGCAGCCCAGGGCCTGGGCATAGCGCACGCCCCATTCCGGCGGGCAGGTGGTGTCGGCGTCGCCGTGGATGACGTGGGCCACCCCGCCCCACCCGGCGGCGGCCTGCAGGGGACGGAGGCGGGACATTTCTTGCAGGAAGGCGCGGCCTAGCGGCCAGCCGTCCCTGTCGGTCACGCCACTGGGCAGCACGCCGCCGCTCAGCAGGGGCAGCCACAGTTCCGGCAGAGCGGGGGCCCACAACAGCAGCCGATGGGCGCGCACGGCCTCCGCCGCCAGCGTGGCCACCATTCCGCCCATGCTGTAACCCAGCAGCATCACCCGCTCCGGATCGATGTTGGGCTGGGCGCGAATGTAGTCGGCGGCGGCCCGCACGTCCTCCACCTCGCGCGAGACCGTCATCTCGCTGAAGTCACCCTGCGAATCGCCGCTGCCCCGGCAATCGAAGCGCAGGCTGGCGATGCCGCGCTCGGCCAGCACCCGCGACTGCAGGGTCAGGAGGCGGTGGTGATCGATGCGGTTGCCGGTAAAGCCGTGAACCATGACCACCGACGGCCAGCCCTGGGCAGGAGGGGTGGCGTCCGGGGTGTGGAGCATTCCGTAGAGCCGCTGTCCGTCCACCGAGAATTGCGCGAACTGTTCCATGCGGGGAATTCTCGCAGATCGGGGCAGGGGGATTCCCGCTGGCAGCACGAAGGAGGCGGGCCACGTCGGTGTGGCCCGCCTCCCACAGGTTCAAAGCCGGATCAGCGTGCGGTGGCCCACTTGATCAGTCCGGCTTCCAACTCGTTGCTCAGGCCGTCAATCTCGGGGATCATTCGCACGCCCACCGAGTACAGTCCGCTTTCTGCCAGCGGCACGTCAGCGCTGAACGTGCCGTCGCCCCGGTTCTCCAGAGGAAAGCGCGTCAGATGTCCGGCACGGTTGAGCACCGCTTCCACGCGCAGTTCGTCCAGCGAGATGCCTGCCGGGTTGACCTGGGCGCTGATCGGCGCGGTCTGGCCGGGGTGACAGGTGGCGGGCAGCTCGGCCTGGGCGCTGACGCTGGTGTAGGGCCACTGCTGACGCACCCAGGTTTTCCATCCGGCGATGGCGCGGGCCTGGGCGCTGTTGTTGGCGGCCACGGCCTGACCACGCGTGCCCAGCGGCAGGTAGTACTTCTGCACGTAGTCAATGACCTGACGCTGCATGGAAAAGCGCGGGCTGACGGTTTCAATCGAGCGGCGCACTGAGTAGGCCCACGAGTCCTGACCCGTGGCACTGCCGTAGTAGCGGGGCACGATGTCCTCTTCCAGCGTCTGGTACAGGCTGTAGGCGTCGGCGTCGTCCTGCACGTTCAGGTCCGCGTACTCGCGCTCCTCGCCAATCGGCCAGCCGTTGGTTCCGTCGTATCCCTCGCGCCACCAGCCGTCCAGCACGCTGAAATTGGGGCTGCCGTTAAAGCTGGCCTTCATGCCGCTGGTCCCGGAGGCCTCCAGCGGGCGGCGTGGGTTGTTGAGCCAGATGTCCACGCCCTGCACCAGATGGCGGGCCACGTTCATGTCGTAGTTTTCCAGGATGACGATCTTCCCGAGGAATTCGGGCTCCTGGGACATCTTGTAGATTTCCTGGATAAAGGCCTTGCCGGGATTGTCGGCGGGGTGTGCCTTGCCTGCGAAAACGAACTGCACCGGACGTTCCGGGTGATTGACGATCCGGGCCAAGCGTTCGCGGTCCCGGAACAGCAGCGTGGCGCGCTTGTAGGTGGCGAAACGCCGTGCAAAGCCGATGGTCAGGGTCTGCGCGTCCATCAGCGAATCAGTGGCGGCCACGTCAGCGGCGCTGGCCCCGTTACGGAGCATCTGCTCGCGCATGCGGGCACGGATAAACGTGATCATCTCGCGCTTGGTCTCCAACTGCACGGTGCTCAGCTGCGCGTCGCTCAGCTCCTCAACCGCCTTCCACATCTCCTCGTCTTCCAGGCGCTCTGTCCAGTCCTGCGGCAGCACCGTCGCCAGGAGGTCACGCATGGCCTGACTGGTAAAGGTCAGGTTATGCGCCCCGTTGGTCACGTGTCCGATCGGCACCTCCTCGGCTTCTGCGCCGGGGTACAGGAACTTCCACATGTCGCGGCTGACCTCGCCGTGCAGCTCCGAGACGCCGTTGGCCGCGCGGCTCATCCGCAGCGCAAACACGGTCATGGAAAAGGCCGGAACAGTCTGGCCGTCCCAGTTCTGATCGTGGCGGGCCAGCTCGTACAGCTCCTCGCGCGACACCGACAGCAGGCCCGGCCACTGGCCCAGGTAGCGGTCCATCAGGTCATAGGCGAAGGCGTCGTTTCCGGCGGCCACCGGGGTGTGCGTGGTAAAGAGCGTGGAACTGGCGACGGTTTCCAGCGCAGTGCGGAAATCCAGGCCCGAGTCCACACACTCGCGGATGCGTTCCAGGCCCAGCAGGGCGGCGTGGCCCTCGTTCATGTGGTAGACGGCGGCAGGGACGCCCAGTGCCCGCAGCGCCCGGATGCCCGCCACGCCCAGCAACACGTACTGCTGCACGCGCAGTTCCTGGTTGCCGCCGTACAACCGGGCCGTCAGCTTGCGGTCCTCCTCGCTGTTCTCAGGGACGTTGGTGTCCAGCAGCAGCACCCGGATACGTCCGATGGTCAGATTCCACACCCGCACCACAATGTCGCGGTTGCCGATTCGCACCGAGACCCGCGCTTCCTGGCCGTCCGGCGTGCGGGCCGGGGTGATGGGCAGCGTGGTCAGGTCCAGCTCGTCGTAGGCCTCGTTCTGCCAGCCGTCCCTGTCGAACAGCTGCCGGAAGTAACCCTGATGGAACAGCATGCCTACCGCCGTGAACGGCAGCCCGAGGTCCGAGGCGCTCTTGCAGTGATCCCCGGCGAGCACGCCCAGGCCGCCGCTGTAAATGGGCAGCGACTCGTGGAAGCCGTACTCCATGCTGAAATACGCCACCGGCTTCATGTCCGGCGCATTCTGACTGGCCCAGGTCTTCTTCTTGCCCATGTAGGCGTCGAAATCGGCCATAACGCTGGTGTAGCGGGCCAGATAGGTCTTGTCGGCGGCCACCGTATCGAGCCGCGCCTGCGGCACTTCCAGCAGAGTCCGCACCGGGTTCTGCCCGAACGTCTCCCACACCTGCGGATCGAGATCCTGATACAGCGCCTGCGCGTGGGGGGTCCAGGACCAGTACAGGTTGTAGGCCAATTCGGAGAGCCGCGCGATGGAGGGCGGCAGCTGGGGGAGTACGGTGACTTTGCCAATGACGTTCATATCGCCTGAGCTTATCCTACAGACCCGGCTGAAGACGGCGCTGTGGACGATAAAAATAGAGGTTGTCCAGACAGAAGTTCGAGCGGGGCGGAAGCGCTGTGGGAGCGCTTCCGCTGGCACAGGCCGCCCGCAACCTGCCGACAGGGCTCCAGCAGACTGTGGTGAATTGCCGCGCGGATGGGCAGTCAAACGAGGGGGAGATGGGACCAGCGACGCCTGTGGTTGCGACGGCCACACCCTGACGCTGGACACCCTGCGGCGCTAACCTCTGCGACGTGACCGTACCCGACGCCGGACTGGACCCCGAGACCCAGGCCCTGATGGACGAGGGGGACCGGCTGGCCCGCCATCTGGCGCAGACGCTGGACGCCACCTTGCATGACCAGCCGCGCCTGATCTTCCTGGGGCGCAGCCTTGCCCTGAATCTAGTGCGCGCCTTCCTGCCCACCGTGGAACACGTCACCGGGCGGGCCGGAAAGCCGCTGCACGCGCTCCTGGAACTGGACGAACGTGGGCGGGTGGTGGTGCAGACGGTTACGGGGGATGGGGAGCTGAACGCAGTTCTTCCCGTGGACGACCTGCTCCGTGACCTCCTCTTTGTAAGTGGTCTGCTCAATCCGGTGGTCAGGTCACATCTGCAAGAGGCTGTGCGTGGCGACGAACACCACGCCACCCGCGCCCTGGTCGCCTGCCTGAAAAGCCGCCCAGTGCTGGACGCGATGGGACGACAGATTCGCGGCTGGATGGGAGAGCGGCAGGGCCGCTGATCCTGGCGAACCATACGGCATTACGCTCAGAGTAGAATTACCCTCATGACCTCTCCCGCCACCGACAAGCCTGCGCCGGACGCCCCGAAGCCCGACACGCTGGTGCTGATCGACGGACACGCGCTGGCGTTCCGCTCGTATTTCGCGCTGCCGCCGCTGAGCAACTCCAAGGGCGAGGCCACCAATGCCATCGTCGGTTTTCTGCGCCTGACCCTGCGCCTGGCCCGGCAGCGCAGCAACCAGATCATCATCCTCTTCGATCCGCCGGTCAAAACCTTCCGGCACGAGCAGTTCGACGGCTACAAGTCGGGCCGGGCCGAGATGCCCTCCGACCTGCCGGGGCAGATCAACCGCATTCGCGAAATCGTCGATGCCATCGGCTTTCCGCGTCTGGAAGAACCCGGCTACGAGGCCGACGACGTAATCGCTTCCCTGACCCGCAAGGCCGAGGGCAACGGCATGCAGGTCCGTATCGTGACCAGTGACCGCGACGCCTACCAGCTGCTTGATGACCATGTGCGCGTCATCACCAATGATTTCCGGCTGATCGGGCCCGCCGAGGTGCTGGAAAAATACGGCGTGACCGTGCGTCAGTGGGTGGATTACCGCGCCATGACGGGGGACGCCAGCGACAACATCCCCGGCGCGAAGGGAATCGGTCCCAAGACTGCCGCCAAACTGCTGCAGGACTACGGCACGCTGGACAAGATTTACGAGGCCGCCCACGCTGGCACACTGGAGCCGAAGGGCACGCGCGAGAAGCTGCTGGCCTCCGAAAAGGACGTGCAGTTCAGCCACCAGATGTCATGCATGGTGACCGATCTGCCGCTGGACGTGGAATTCGGGACGGGCCGCCTGCCGGGCAACCCCGCGCGTCTCGCGGAGTTGATCGGGGAACTGGAACTGCATGCCATCGGGCGCGATATTGCCGGGCTGGACGCTCAGGAGGAGGTGGCCCCCGACACAGAACTTCATCCCGACGACGAGGCCGCCGCGCCCGCCGCCTTTGAGGCACCTCGCACCGAGGCGTGGCGCACCCCGAAGGAGGGCGTGATCTGGGGCTACGTTCTGTCGCGTGAGGATGACCTGACGGCGGCGCTGACCGGGGCCGCCACCTTCGAGCCGACAAAGGACGGGGCCGGGATCACCCGCGAGGCCCCCAGCCAGGAACCGGAGGAGTGGCAGAAGGCTGGGGCCATGTCCTCCACGCCCAACCTGTTCGACACAGACGGCCCTACCACCAAGAAGGAACAGAAGGCCGCTGAGAAGGCGGTCAAGGACGCGGAAAAAGCCCTTGCCAAACTTCGTGCCCAGTTTCCCGCCACCGTGGACGACACGGAGTTCGTGGGCCAGCGCCGGGTCAATGCGGCGGCGGCCAAAGCCCTGGCCGCCCACTTGAGCGTGCGCGGAACCGTGGTGGAGCCGGGTGAGGATCCACTGCTCATGGCCTACCTGCTGGATCCGGGCAACATGAACATGGCGGTGGTGACCAAGCGTTACCTGAACGTGGCCTGGCCGGACGACGCCCCCGCCCGCGCGTCCATCACCGCGCGGCTGCTCCGGGACCTGCCGCCTCAACTGGATGAGGCCCGCACCAGACTGTACGAGGACATGGAAAAGCCGCTGGCCGCCGTCCTGACCCGTATGGAAGTGCGCGGCGTGCGCCTGGACTCCGAGTACCTGCGTGGGCTGGCCGCGTCGACCGCTGCCCGCCTGCAGACGCTGGAGGCCGAGATCCACACGCACGCCGGACGTGAATTCTCCATCCGCAGTCCGCAGCAGCTTGAGACCGTGCTGTACGACGAACTCGGCCTTGCCAGCGGCAAGAAGACCAAACTGACGGGCAAGCGCAGCACGGCGATCAGCGCCCTCGAGCCGCTGCGCGACGAACACCCCGTCATCCCCTTGCTGCTGGAATACCGCGAGCTGGACAAGCTGCGGGGGACGTACCTTGATCCGCTGCCCAGCCTTGTCAATCCACGCACGGGGCGCCTGCACACCACCTTCGCGCAGACGGCGGTGGCGACAGGGCGCCTGAGCAGCCTGAATCCCAACCTCCAGAACATCCCCATCCGCTCGCAGGTGGGACGTGAGATTCGCAAGGGCTTTATCGCGGATAAGGGCTTTTGCCTGATTGCCGCCGACTACTCGCAGATCGAGTTGCGGCTGCTGGCCCACATCTCCAGCGATCCCCTGATGCAGCGGGCCTTTCAAGAGGGCGCGGACATTCACCGCCGCACCGCCGCGCAGGTGCTGGGGCTGGACGAGGGTGGCATTACCCCCGATCAGCGCCGCGCCGCCAAGACGGTCAATTTCGGCGTGCTGTATGGCATGAGCGCCCACCGCCTCAGCAACGATCTGGGGATTCCCTACGTGGAGGCAGCCTCGTTTATCGAGATCTACTTCAGCACGTATCCGGGCATCCGCAAGTACATTGACGAGACGCTGGAGTTTGGCCGCACGCACGGTTACGTGGAAACCATGTATGGCCGCCGCCGCTACGTCCCTGAACTGACGTCCACCAACCGCAACGTGCGCGAGGCCGGCGAGCGGCTGGCCTACAACATGCCCATTCAGGGCACGGCCTCCGACATCATCAAGCTGGCGATGGTCAAACTGGACAAGGAACTGGACGCGCTCGGCGCCCGCCTGCTGCTTCAGGTGCATGATGAACTGCTGATCGAGGCGCCCGAGCACCGTTCCGACGAGGTGGCCCGCATCACCCGTCAGATCATGGAGGGAGCGGCCACCCTGAGTGTGCCGCTGGCCGTGGAGGCTGGGGTGGGGCCGAACTGGTACGACGCGAAGTAGAGGTTGTGCTGCTCATAAGCTGAACACTTTTCCTCTGGCCAGTCAGTGTTCGGGTGCAGTTGACCCATCCAGGCCCGTGCTGTCGTGGCCGTCTTCCGCTGTCAGGCCGTCTCTCCAGGGCGTGCACGCAATGGGGTTGAGCCTGTCTGATGGGCCCGTGTGCGACACGCCGTAGGCTATGAGGCGATGAACGTTCTTGTCGCTCCTGATGACCGCGCCGCCCTGTGGGCCGCCCTTCTGGCCCTGCCTGTCACCTGGGATTGGGCTGCGCTGCCCGCAGAGGGCGTGACGCTCCCCAGCGGCCTGCGCTTCATACGCCTCGAGGTGAATGAAGACATCTTCTGCCTATATCTGACCCTTCTTGAATCCGAGCCCTTCTACACGCAACTCGAGGACGGCGATGGCGACTTCACCGATGAGGAGCGGGATAACCCTGACATCGCTATCGCGCGACATCACGATGAGGCGGGCGAACGGTTGCAGGCCGTGGTCGCTGAAGCCGCGCAGGTTTTCGGCGAGCCCAGTGAGGAGCGGGGAGGCGCAAGCTGGCTGCTGGAGGACCGGACGATCTATGTGACGACCGTGCAATGGGACAAGGAAACCCCGATTGAGGTCAGCGTGGTGCTGCTTCCCCCGGGGATCATACGGATCGCTTTATGACGTCCAGTCTGGACCTGGGGCGCACAGCGCATGTTCGGGCACGTCCCTGACCCACTGGAACCGTTCGCCTCGTCTCCCGGGACGTACATCGACTTGGCCGATACGCCCTGCTTGACAGCCATTGAAAACGGGGCCGGGCGTCATCGCTGAACTGACCCGGCCCCTCCTGGCCTGAACATCAGCCGCCGAAGAAGGTTTGGGCCAGTAAAAAGACGTTCAAGCCAATGATCAGCACCGTGATGGCCCAGCCCACCCATTTCCAGAACGGCTTGATCACAAACTCGCCCATCTTGCGCCTGTCCCCGCTGAACATCATCAGCGGCACGACGGCGAAGGACAGTTGCATGGACAAGATTACCTGCGACAGGATCAGCAGTTGCCCGGTTCCCTTCTCGCCGTAGATCAGCACCACAATGACGGTGGGGATAATGGCGATCAGGCGCGTGACCAGCCGCCGCACCCACGGCTTAAGGCGGATGTTCACGAAGCCTTCCATCACGATCTGTCCGGTCAGGGTCCCGGTCAGGGTGCTGTTTTGCCCCGAGGCCAGGAGCGCCACAGCGAACAGCACGCTGGCGGCCCCCGCACCCAGGATGGGGGAGAGCAGCTTGTAAGCTTCCTGGATCTCGGCTATGTCGGTGCGCCCGGCGAAATGGAAGGCGGCGGCCGCGAGGATCAGGATCGAGGCGTTGATGAAAAAGGCGAAGGTCAGGGCAATTGAGGAATCCCAGGTGGCGAACCTGATCGCCTCGCGCTTGCCCTCGGGCGACTTGTCGTAGCCGCGCGTGTTGACGATGGCCGAGTGCAGGTACAGGTTGTGCGGCATGACCGTCGCGCCCAGAATACCGATGCCGACGTACAGCACAGCGGGGTCGAGCAACTGCCGGGTGGGCACCAGACCGCCCAGGAGGGGAGCGAGTTCGGGCTTGGAAAAGATCATCTCGAACAGGAAGGCCACGGCAATGGTGGCGATAAGGGTGATGACCAGCGCCTCCACGTAGCGGAAGCCCTTGTTCTGCAAGAGCAGGATCAGCAGCACGTCGGCGACGGTCAGGATCACGCCGATCAGCAGGGGCAGGCCGAACAGCAGGTTGAGGGCGATGGCCGTGCCGATCACCTCGGCCAGATCGGTGGCGATAATCGCGATCTCGGCGGAGATCCACAGGGCCATGGCGGCAGGTTTGCTGAAGTGGTCACGGCAGGCCTGCGCCAGATCGCGCCCGGTGGCGATGCCCAGCCGGGCGGTCAGGGCCTGCAGGTAGATCGCCATCAGGCTGGAGATCAGCACCATGCTCAGCAGGGTGTAGCCGTAGGCGCTGCCCCCCGCGATTGACGTGGCCCAGTTGCCCGGGTCCATGTAGCCCACCGCAACGAGTGCTCCCGGTCCCAGGAAGGCCAGGAAGCGCCGCCAGGGTGGTTTGCTGTAATCGATCCTGATGCGCTTGACATCGCTCAGCGATTCGCCCAGATTCTCCTGCCGCCACCCCTTGTCGGTGATCATTCGCACGTACCGGGAAGGTGGCTGAGGTCGGGCGCGCAGAAGGGGGAGACGGGACCGGGGAGAGTGGGCGGAAAGGCAACCACAACAATCATGGCGTACCTTAGGTCCACCTAAAACGAAATGCAAGTGTCCTGCCATCTCCTCGGCGGAGGCACTGGGATGGGCGGCTCGCAAAATGTGAGTCCTAGCAGAAAGGACAGCTGGAGGCCGCAGAGAAATTCATCCTCTAAGCTGGGGCGCATGACCATCAAAGCGGTGTTCTGGGATATCGGCGGCGTGTTGCTCACCAACGGCTGGGACCGGGAACAGCGTGCGGACGTGCTGGAGCGGTTTGGTCTGGACATCACGGAGTTCACGGAGCGCCACAAACTGGCCGCACCGGAACTGGAACTGGGCCGGATGACCCTGGCCGAGTATCTGGGACAGACCCTGTTCTACGCCCCGCGTGACTTTACGCCCGACGAGTTCCGCGCCGCGATGGAGGCCGAGAGCAAGTCGCACCCCGATGCGTTGGCACTGGCGCGTGAGCTGTCGGGCCGGTGGCGCATGTACTCCCTGAACAACGAGGGGCATGACCTGAACGATCACCGGATCCGGACCTTTGGCCTGCACGATTTTCTGCTGGGCTTCTTTACCTCATGCTACCTGGGGGTCATGAAGCCCAGCCCCACGATTTACCGCATTGGCCTGCAACTGGCCAACGTGCGCCCCGAGGAGGCCGTGATGATCGATGACCGCGCCCAGAATGCTGAGGCCGCCCGCTCGGTGGGCATGAACGCCGTGCACTACCGCGACGCCGCGCAACTCCAGGAGGAACTGGCGGCGCTGGGGGTGCGCTGAGCTGGGCGAAGCGCGAAACGCTCTAGACCTTGACGAACTCCTGCACGCCCATCACGAACATCACGGCCCCGCCCACCGGGACCTCTACAGGATCGCTGACCAGGCCCTCGTTCTGCTCGCCCATCGGAACGCTGGGGGCCACCAAGCGGCTGCGGGTACGGCAGGTCTGGCGAACAAAGCGCTTGAGATCGTCGAGACGTTCATCCGAAACGCCAATCATCAGGGTGGTGTTGCCCTCGCGTAAAAAGCCGCCGGTGCTGGCGAGCTTGGTGACCTCGAAGGCATTCTCCGAGAGGACGCGGATCAACGCTGTGGCGTCTGCGTCCTGAATGACGGCGAGTACGAGCTTCATAAGACTCAGAATAGCAAATGCGCTATGGGCGGGCACTCGGAGCGGGTTATAAGCGCTTTTCCTGCACGGGGAGTGCTTACAGCGGGCTGAGATTGGCGAACTTGACCAGCAATTTCTTGGTCCCTGCTGTCGGAAAATGCACCGTGACTTCCTGCTTGTCGCCGGTCCCGGCCACCGCGAGCACCTGTCCCTCGCCAAACTTGGGGTGTTTGACCCGCTCGCCGCCCCGGTAGGCCATGCCCGACGTCATCGGGCTGGTGTTCTTGACGGCGGACGGCAGGGGGACGGTGGGTCGGTACTGCTTCCAGGTCTTGGCGCGGTATTCAATCGTCTGGCCGTACGGGTCCACGGTGTCGAAGCCACCCTCGATTTCCTCCAGAAACCGGCTGTCCTCGGCGGCATTGGTCTTGCCGTACTGCATGCGGTTCTGCGCGGCGGTCAGGAACAGGCGCTCCATCGCGCGGGTGATCCCCACGTAGAACAGCCGCCGTTCCTCCTCGATGCCGCCGATCTCGGTGAGGGCGCCCTTGCTGGGCAGCAGCCCCTCCTCGGTGCCCACGATGAACACCACCGGGAACTCCAGGCCCTTGGCGTTGTGCAGGGTCATCAGGGTGACGGCGTCTTCCGGCACGTCCTTGTTCTCGGTCTTGGAGCGCATGTCGTCCACGCTCGACAGCAGGGCTGCCTCGTCCAGAAAGTCGCCGATGGTGCCGTCGTTCTCGCCAGACCACTCCTCGGCGGCGTTGATCAGTTCATCCAGGTTCTCCATGCGGACCTGTCCCTCCTGCCCCTCCTGGCGCAACAGATCGAGATAGCCGCTGGTCTCGATCACAAAGCGCAGAAAGGCGGCAGGTTCGTAGTTCTCGGCGGCCTCGCTCATGGCGGCCATCAATCTGGCGAACTCCACGGGCTTCTGCGCTCCCCGGTCCAGGATGTGGTCCTCATCGGCCTGAGCGCAGGCGTTCAGGAGCGACGTTCCGTTGATCCGCGCCCATTCCATCAGCTTTTCCAGCGCCGTGTCGCCGATGCCGCGTCGGGGCCGTCCGATGATGCGGCGCAGGGCCACGTCGTCTGCCGGGTTGAGCGACAGGCGCGCGTAGGCCAGGATGTCGCGAATTTCGCGGCGGTCATAGAAGCCCACGCCGCCCACGATCTTGGCCGGGATCTGCACCCGCCGCAGCGACTCCTCCATCACGCGCGACTGGGCATTGGTGCGGTACAGGATCGCCATGTCAGCGAATTTGCGGCCCTCGTGGCGCAGTCTCGTCAGCCACTCGGCCACGAAATCGCCCTCGGCGCGGTGGTCGGTGGCGCGGTGGAACATGACCGCGTGACCGTGCTCCTTGACCGCGCGCAGGGTCTTGTCCATGCGTTCGGTGTTGTTCTCGATCAATTTGTTCGCCAGATTCAGGACGCTGGCGCTGGAGCGGTAGTTGTGTTCCAGGATGTAGACCTTGGAGTCGGGGTAATCCTTCTGGAAGTCGAGGATGTTCTGAATATCCGCGCCACGGAACTTGTAGATCGACTGGTCCGGATCGCCAACGACGAGCAGATTGCGGTCCCTGGAAGCCAGCAGACGCGTCAACTCGTACTGTGCCTTGTTGGTGTCCTGGTACTCGTCCACGTGGATAAATCTGGCGCGGTTCTGGACGGCGTTCAGGACCCCCGGCACTTCCTGAAACAGCCGCACCGTTTCGGTGATCAGGTCCCCGAAATCGATGGCGTTCTGCCCCTTCTTGCGGCCCTCGTAGCGCCGGTACGCCTCCGCGGCGGCCTCGCGCGGCAGGCCGCTGATGTATGGATCGCCGCTGCGGGCCAGATCGTCCGGGGTCAGCAGGTTGCTCTTGGCACGGTCCACGATGCCGCGCAGCACGCGCGGGCTGGTGTCCGGGCCGATCCCGGAAATGCTGCCCATGACTTCCTTGAAAATGTCGAGCTGATCGTCGTCGTCGTAGATCACGAAGCCGCGCCGTAGCCCGATATGCTCGCCGTAAGCCCGCAAAATGCGCACGCCCGCGCTGTGGAAGGTGCTCATCCACAGCCGGTTCGCCCCAGGCATCAGGTGACCCGCCCGCTCGCGCATCTCGGCGGCAGCCTTGTTGGTAAAGGTCACGGCCAGAATCTCACCGGGGTCTACGCCGTAGTGGGTGATCAGACGGGCAATCCGGTAGATCAGCGTGCGTGTCTTACCGCTGCCCGCTCCTGCGATCACCAGCGCGGGGCCGGTGAAATGATCGGCGGCCTGTGCCTGGGTCTCGTTCAACTGGCTCAGCAGGTCTACTTGGTTGGGGTCAGTCTGGTCCGGCGCGGAAGTCACCGAACGAGTCTATCAGGCCTGATTCTGCTGAGGGCGTAATGGGGGCGGGCGCCTGTTGGGATATTTGGCTAGGCCGTGCTGGCCTCACCCCGCGTGATGCGGTCTACTTCTGCCTGTTCCGCCTCATCCAGAGCCCAGCCCACGGCTGCAACGTTCTGGGCGATCTGCTCTGGTTTGGTGGCCCCGGCGATCACACTGCTGACCGTGGGCTGGGCGGCCAGCCAGCTGAAGGCCAGTTCCAGCAGGGTGTGGCCGCGTTCCCTGGCAAACGCTTCGAGCGCCTGCACCTTCGTCCAGTTCTGCGGCGTCATGTACTTGTCCTGTGCGCCCTGCGACGAGGCGAAGCGGGTGCCTTCGGGGATGTTGCCCGGCCCGTACTTGCCGCTCAGCAGCCCGCTCGCCAGCGGAAAGTACGGCAGCAGGCCCATCCTGAGGTCCTCCAGGGTGGGCAGCAGTTCGCTCTCGGCGTCGCGCACCAGCAGGCTGTACTCGTCCTGGGCACAGGTGAACGAGGTGAGGTTGTGCTCCCGGGCAATCTGCGCCGCCTCCCGCACCCCCGCCGCGTCCAGGTTGGAGCAGCCGATGGCGCGAACCTGTCCAGACTGCACCAGCTCATGCAACGCCCCCAGCGTGTCGGCCAGTGGCGTCGTGGGGTCAGGTGTGTGGAGCTGATACAGGTCCAGATAGTCGGTCCCCAGGCGCTTCAGGCTGGCGGCCAGCGCCTTGCGAATGTACTCGGGCCTGGCTCCCTTGCCCGCCTCGCCCATGTCGACACCGAATTTGCTTGCCAGCACGATGTTCTGCCGCTCCGCGCCCAGCGCCTTCCCGAGCATGGTTTCCGAGCCGCCCCGGTTGCCGTAGATGTCGGCGGTGTCGAACAGGGTGATGCCGTGATCCAGCGCGGCCCTCACGACTGTGTTGGTGGCGGCCTGATCCAGCCGGCCGCCGAAATTGTTGCATCCCAGGCCCACCACGGAAACGTCGGGGCCGTTCTGTCCAAGTTGGCGTTTTTGCATGGCCCCCATTTTGTTCCGGCCCGTGTCGGCCCGCATGAGGGCGGGGTCGGGCAAATGTTGGCTGTGGAGTGTGGTTTCGGACTCAGGGGCGGTTGCCCGGACCGGATCTCGGCGCCCGTTTGGGTCTGGGTTCCGGCCCGCACGCCTATACTTCCCGCAATGACCACCACAGTTTCAGCCCGTCCGCCCCATCCGTGGGTGCTGTCCGCCTTCTGGTTCGGCACGGCGTTCCACTGGTTGGTGCTGCTGCTGATCCTGATGCCCGCCAACGTGGAAACTTTCGTGGGCGAGGCGCGCAAGGGCACCTCGCTGGGCGCTCTGGTGGCGATTGGCGCGGTGATGGCCCTGATCCTGCCGCCCCTGGTGGGAGCCCGCAGTGACCGCAGCGGGCGGCGGCTGCCGTACCTCCGACTGGGCGTGGCCGTGAATCTGGTGGGTCTGGCGGTGATGGGCTTCGCGGCCATGACGCTCAGTGGCATGAACGGGTTCTGGGTCTATGTCGTTGGTTTTCTGCTGGTGCAGTTCGGCAACAACTACGCCACCGCGCCGTATTCAGCCCTGATTCCGCAACTGGTGCCGCCCGAACAGCGTGGGCGCTACAGCGGCGTCATGGCGCTGCTGCAGGCGTCAGGGCAATTGCTGGGCGCGGTGGCGGCGTTCGCCGTCGGCATTCTGAAACTGCCCGTCGCCGTGTCGTTTGTGCTGATCGCCGTGGTTCTGCTCGTCCCGGCCCTGATCACCATGCGCGGCATTCCTGAGGCCACCGCTCCCCAGTCTTCGGCACAGCCCCTGGCCCCTGCAGGTGGGCGGACGCTGAGCATCGCCCAGCTGTTCGCCCATCAGGCGTTCCTGTGGGTCTTCCTGACGCGGGTGCTCTTCTCGCTGGGGCAATACAGCGTGCAGCCGTTCTTGCAGTACTACAACCGCGACGTGCTGCGTCAGACCGATGCGGGCACCAGCACCAGCATCATGCTGGCGTGCATCATCGTGGGCAGCATCGTCTCAGCGTTGATCGGCGGGCGGATCAGCGACCGGGTGGGGCGCAAGCCGGTGATCTACGTGGCGGGTGGGGCCATGGCCGCCGCCGCGCTGCTGCTGCTGATCGCGCCCAATTACACAGTGGCGCTGGGTCTGGCGCTGTTCTTCGGGCTGGGCTTCGGGGCCTTTACCAGCGTGGACTGGGCACTGGGCAGCGACGCCATGCCCAGTGCCAGTAGCTACGCCCGCGACATGGGCATCTGGCATGTGGCCTTCGTCGCGCCGCAGATGACCAGCGCGCCGCAGGGAGCGCTGTTGGACTGGGGCAACGCGCGTGGGGGCAACTTTGGCTACACCCTGGTGTTTGGCATCGCAGCCGTGTTCTTTATCGCGGGTGTGCTGCTGGTCCGCAAGGTCCCCGACAACGCGCACCGCACGCAGCAGGTGGCGGCGTAGCGGCGCGGAAGCGGGACTCACCCGATCTGCCGGAAATCTTGTCTTCCCATTAAGACGGTGCGGTGGCTTCCACAGGTCCATGCCCGGCCGTGACACGGTTTGAACCATGAGCGACGACATGACCCGTGAACAATCCATCAAACATATTGCCGGCATCATCAAGGACGTCAAGTTCGCCATGCTGACCACCGTGACCGACGCGGGCCACATGCATGCGCGGCCCATGACCACCCAGCAGGCCGAGTTCGACGGTGACCTGTGGTTCATCGGCGGCAAGGACACTGAGAGCGTTCATGACATGGCTCAGCGCCCTCAGGTCAACGTGAGCTACGTCGATGTCGACAGCAGCAACTATGTCAGTCTGACTGGCACCGCCGAACTGGTGGAGGACCGCGCCAAGCTCGACGAGCTGTGGAGTGACTTCTACAAGACCTATTTTGAAGGCGGCAAGGACGATCCCAACGTCCAGCTGATCAAGATCAGCACGCACGGCGCGGAACTGTGGGAAGGTCCCGGCAAGGTCAAGGCCCTTTACGAAATGGCAAAAGGGGCAGTAACGGGCAAGCGCGGCGACATGGGCAACAACGAGACGGTTAAGTTGTAATTCGGCGTTCCGCGTCAAGATCCGCCCCAAGCCCCCACCAGTGACTGGATGAGCTGGTGGGGGCTGTCCATGCCGTGCGCCTCTGGATGGCTCCGACAGGCCCAACGCGGCTGACTGCGCGTCCGCTCTCCATGCCCAGTACACTGTCGGGCAGATGCTCAAGTTTATGGCCTTTGGCGACGTGCACGCTGATTTTGAGACATTGTGGGCCGCCCTGCGCGCCGCGAGCTGTGTGGACGGCTCGTTCATGCCGACGCCTCCAGTGCGCTCGGGTCTGTTTCAGGTGGTCCTCATCGGCGATCTGGTGCATCCCAAGAACGAGGGCGAATATGCCCGCCTGATCGGCCTGCCGCGTTTTCACATGCGTGATCCGGATCATCTGCTGCTGGCGGCGCGCAATCAGGCGGCTGGGCTGGAGCGGCTCCGCCTTTATCAGGCTGCCGCGCCGCACGCGGTCCATATCCTGCTGGGCAACCACGATGACGCTGTGTTGAACGGCAGCTATACCCTGGGCACCAGCGGCGGTCTGGTTCACCTGGAATTTGATCCCGAGCGCGGTGGTGTGCTGCTGCCCGAACACCTGCGAACCTGGATCGGCCAGTTCCCTCGCGAACTGCGGGTCGGTGCAGTACAGTTCGCCCACGTCTCGCCGTTGCCCGCCCACACCCAATACGACGATCTGTTCTATGGCGACCGCAGCACCAAGCACTGGTTCCGGGACACGCCGGAGTATGTGGAGATGGCTGGTCTGGCGTTTGGCGTCTACGGCCATACCCAGATTGACGACGGCATCCTCCTGGACGAGGAACACCGGTTCGCCATGATTGACGCCCTTCACGCCCGCGAGTACCTGGAACTGATGATCGACAACTCCGATCCGGTGCCGTTGCAGGCGGTCCGTGCGGTGCCATTCTGACTTCGGGCAGGCCCGGTTGTGCCCAGGCCTTAGCGCGCGCTCGGTGCGGCAGAATTGTCGCCTTGTTGACAAGTTCCCAGGGCGCGGCTATCCTTAACCCCGCTGCTTTTCGTAGGCAGCGGCAGGAATGAAAATTCAAGCGCCAGCATGGGGTCCGGTAGTGTAGCGGTTAGCATATCTGCCTGTCACGCAGAAGGTCGCGGGTTCAAATCCCGTCCGGACCGCCACCGCCCTCTCCATTGCGGAGAGAGCAAGGCTAGATAGCTCAGCTGGTAGAGCAAACGATTGAAAATCGTTGGGTCGCCGGTTCAAGTCCGGCTCTGGCCACCAAATAGAAACCTCGTCTCTGACGGGGTTTTTTTCGTTATACGGGTCTTAGGCCAGGTCTTCCCGGTTCACGATGTGTCGCACCGCCCCGGAGTCTCCGCCCAGCAGCTCACGGAGAGCGAGAGGATAGACGGGGCGGGATTCAATCTCGTCGACTGGAATCCATTCGCTGAGCACGTTGGCATCGTCCAACACGGAGAACGGCTCGTCAGGCAGTTCGGCGGGGGGGTCCATGTGGAAATAAAAGCCGATCTCATGCTGACGCCGATGTGCCGGCCCGAAGAAGTTCTCCACAATGCCCAGCAATCTCATCTGTCCCGGCAAGACGCCAGTTTCCTCCAGCCATTCACGCTCGGCGCAGCGGCGCACGTCCTCATCGGTGGCGAGTGCGCCGCCGGGCAGATACCAGAAGCCGATACCCTGTTCGGTATTGGCCAGCAGCTTTCCATTCCGGATACACACGATGACCACGCGTACGCTGAACTTCAGGCCGCCCAGGTGCAGCCGTATGTCGGTCATGCCAGAGCCTCGGCTTCCGCACGGACGCTGGGGTCCTCGTCCTGGCGCAACTGCTCGCGCAGGGCGGGGGAGAGATCATCCCGGCCAGCCACCGCCAGTCGCACGCCTGCGTCCGCGTCGTGGCTGAGCGCCTGGAGCAGTTCGGATGGCAGCTTCTTGTGAGCAGCGGCGGCGCGGCGCACCCCAGTATTCGCGTCCTGGGCCAGCCTCCGCAGCGTGTCGCCGTCCGGCGCAGCGGAATAGGCCACTGCCCGGCGGACCTCCGCGTTGTCGTCCACCGCCAGACGGGCAAGTCGCTCCGGCCCCAGATCGGGCCGCACGGCCAGAATCGTGCGGATGGTGGGGTCTGCGTCCCCCAGCAAGACGTCCAGCACGCTGCCGGGCAGGTTGTCGGCACTGGCCACATGCAGTCGGATGTCCTGCTCCGGGGCGCGGGCCAAGGCTAGGACCGCGCCCTCGGGCAGGTCGTCGCGCTCCAGGACCGCGCGGCGCACCGACTCAGCCTCATCGTGGGCCAGCCGCTCCAGCACGCTGACCGAGGCGTCCGGGCGGCGGGCCAGGGCGGCGCGCACATCCGGATCGGCGTCGTTCTGGGCGCGTTCCAACCAACTGGCCGGCACTTTCCAGCCTTGCAGCGCGGCGGCCCGCACGGAGGGCTCGTCGCTGCTGGACAGCCACTCGCGCACGTTGCGCGGCAGATCTACGCGGCGGGCCAGCGTGGCCAGCACGTCTGTGTCGCTGTCCGCCGCCAGCGTCAGCATGCAGTCCAGCGGCAGATCCAGGCGGCGGGCCACGCTGGCCCGCACCAGACCGTGGCTGTCTTCCACCATTGTCCGCAGGATGTCGCCGGGGAGATCGGGGCGGGCCGCCACCGCCTTTCGCACGTCGTAATCATCGTCGGCGGCCAGTTGACGGGTCAGGGCCAGCGACAGTTCCCCGCGTTTTGCCACCATCTCACGAATCTGCCAGCCCGCGTCGCCTGCAAGGGCTGCCACCCGGTTCTCGCTCAGCTTCGGGCGGGCCGCCAGCGCCGTTCGCACGCTGTAGTCCTCATGGCGCAGGGCGCCGTCCAGCACCCAGTCGGGCACCTCGGGCAGGGACAGCAGCGCCGCCACACCCTCGCCAGGAAAGACATTCAGAAAGCCGGGACGGGCCAGACGTAGCAAGGGCAGGCCCGGATTGTCCATCACGTCCTGCGGGTAGGCCGCGGCCAGCGCGCCCAGCACCTCCAGCGGCGCGTTGGGATGCCGGGCCACCCGTGAGCGTACCCGCGCGTCCGGGTGGGCGCTCAGGCCCGACAGCACCGACGCCGTGGCCTGCGGGTGCGCTGCTGCCTCCAGCGCCCCGTCCACCCCCAGGGAGGTCAGCGTGCGCGGGTCGAGTTCAGAAGGAGTGGTCATGGGAAACAGGATAGGGGTCTACCCGTCGTCCCAGGGACACCGCGCGGTCAATGAGCTGGCGCGCGATGCTGAAGGGCGGGGGAAGGTGCGGGAGGCTGGCGATGGGAAACCACCGTGCATCCTCGATCTCTTCGGGCTGCAGGGCGATCTCGCCGCCGTCCCATTTGGCGTCGAAGCCGATCATCAACGAGTGGGGAAAGGGCCAGGGCTGGCTCAGGACGTAGCGCAGGTTCCTGATCTCCACCCCCACCTCCTCCTGAACCTCGCGCGCAGCGGCGTGTTCCAGCGTCTCGGAGGGCTGCACGAAGCCTGCCAGCGCCGAATAGACGCCGGGCGCGAAATTCGGGCCGCGAGCCAGCAGCAGTTCGGTGTCCGGACCGCTGCCCCGCCGGATCAGTACCATCGCCACCGGGGCCACGCGTGGATACACGCTCAGGCTGCAACTGGGGCACACTTTGGAATGCTCGTAGCCCGCAAAAATCAGCGGCGTGGCGCAGCGCCCGCAGAACTGGTGGGTGCGGTTGAAGTCCAGCACCTGGGCGGCGTATCCGGCCAGCCCGGACAGATCGTCGTCCAGTCGTCCCAGCAGCGCCCGCAACGGCGTGAGACTGTACCCGTCCGGCGGGTCCCCCTGCAACTGCGCACAGACGTAGGGTTGACCGTCCAGCAGGCCCAGCGGGCGGACCAGATCGACCGCGAAGTCTTCCGCGCGGCCCACTGGCAGCGTGTGATCCCCGCGCAGCAGCAGTTTGTGGCCCTGGAAGATGAACCAGGTGGCCGGGCCGTCCGGCAACTCGGTCAGGTCCTCGAAGCGTATGGGACGGGAGACCATCAGCCCTCCTCTAGCCGCAGGACCTCACCGAAGGGAAAACCCTCGTCCTCCAGCCCGCCGGGGGGCACCACCCATAGTGTCGGCATTCGCGGCGCGGCGTCGGGGAAGTCGCCGTAGCCGTCGGTCAGGTAGATCAGCACGTCCGGCTCGTGGTCATCCAGCAGCCTGAAAATGGGGCGAAAATCTGTGCCGCCGCCCCCCTGCGGCGCG
The DNA here is from genome assembly GCF_014201875.1 of Deinococcus humi. Classification (NCBI taxonomy): domain Bacteria; kingdom Thermotogati; phylum Deinococcota; class Deinococci; order Deinococcales; family Deinococcaceae; genus Deinococcus; species Deinococcus humi. The sequence goes on from NZ_JACHFL010000002.1 coordinate 496,458, forward strand.
GGAATGGCGCCCCCGGGTGACAGCTCGTGTGGCCCGTACGCCTCGGTGTCGGCGTAGTACAGGGTGGCGCGGACGTGCGGGTACGCTCCCAGCACGCCCTGGACCTCGCCCACCAGCGCTTTGACCGCCTCGTCGTCGACGCTGCCGGAGGTGTCCACCGCAATTAAGGCACTCAGGCTCTCGTCGTCCAGAGCTTCCAGATACAGCCCGCGTCCCACGAAGCGGCGGTCAAAGCCCCCGAAGTCCACTGGAGTCCGGGCCAGAAAACGCCACAGGTGCGCCCGCCAGTCCAGCCGCGCCGGGGCCAGCCGCGCCAGCTCGCGGTGTGCGCCCAGCGGATCGTCGCCCTGGCCGCCGCTCATGGCGTCCATGCTGCGGGCCTTGGCCATCGCCTGCTGCCATTGTTTCGCGGCGTTGGATGACTTCTGGCCGTTTTTCGGGGGCGCGTCGCTGGGGGGGCCGTCCAGCAGGTCGTCGCCGCCCTCATCACCCTCGCCGTCCTCCTCACCCTCGGCCAGCAGCGCGGTGTAGACCTCCTCCACGCTCAGCTTTTCCAGATGGTCATCGCGGCGCGAACTCGGCGGCGTGGGCAAGCCCGCCGCGTCCACCATGCCGTTCACGATCAGGTCGGCCGACTTGTTCCAGCGCTTCTTCTCACGCGGGCCGCGCCGTTCCACATGCGAGAGCGCGGCATGCAGGACCTCGTGCAGCAGCAGGCCGTCCAGCACGTCGGAGGGCAGCGAGGCCGCCACTTCCGGATTCACGTAGACCCGCTCGCCGTCCGTACCTGCCGCCGCCACCTCGCGCGACGGCACGAACTCCGCGTGCAGCAGCAGCGTGGCGAAGAAGGCCGACTTGCCGCGAATCCGTAATCTTGAGCCGGAGATCAGGTGCTGGAAGTCAGGCATACGGCCCTCTGTCGCAGCCAGTGGTGGAGAGCTGATGGCTTGTGGACAGAGGGGGGGCTGCCTGGCCTGGGTTCTCGTCTTCGCCCATTTCCCCTCTGCGTCGTAGCGGCCTCTCTACAGGCCACCAATGGAGGTCTGCCCGCCCGCTCATCCCCCCTCCGACATGGCCAGCGTGCCCTCCACCAGCGCGGCCAGTCGCTCGTCGCGGGCCACCAGCGCGGCCAGTTCGCCCAGCTGGCCAATGGCCTGGAACTTGCTGACCAGGGTGGCGACATACAGTTGCAGCCACTCCGGTCCAGCGCTGTCGGCCAGCCAGGTGAAGGCGTGGTACGCGGCGTCGGCGCTCTGTGCCCGGGCCGCCAGCCCGACGACGGCGGCGTAGCGCACGCTGGGCTCGTCGGGCAGCCGCAGGCCGCCGCCCCGGCCCTCCAGCACGATGCCCAGATCGGGCAATTGCTCGTACAGCCGCACGAAGGCGCTGAACTCGGCCCCCGCCGCCTCGCCAATCGCGGGGGCGACGTCCAATCCGGCGCGGTGCAATCCCGATGCCATCTCCCAGGCACGTGGGCTGGGCCACGCGGGTTGCTGGGGGTCCAGGCGGTGCAGCAACTCCGGCCGGAAGGTGAGGAAGGCGATCACATGCTCGTGCAGGTTGCGTCCCAGCGCGTAGCTGCGCCACGAGTCGAAATCGGGCCGCACCGTCAGGTGCAGGAAGCGGTTGGCCAGCGGAGCGGGCATGTCAAAGACGCTGGCGCGGTCCTCCTTGCGGTTGCCCGCCGCCCACACGAACCAGCCGTCGGGCAGCACGTAACTGCCCACCCGGCGGTCCAGAATCAGTTGCTGGGCCATGCCCTGCATGGTGGGCGGAGCCATATTGACCTCGTCCAGAAACAGGATGCCCTGGCCGCCGCGTGGCAGGAATTCGGGCGGATACCACTTGCTCACGCCGCTGCCCTGGCCGTCCGCCTGCGGCACCGGCAGGCCGCGCAGATCGGTGGGGGCCAGTTGCGACAGTCTCACGTCCACGAAATCCAGCCCGCGTTCCTGCGCCACCTGCGCCACCACGCTGCTCTTGCCCACACCGGGCGGTCCCCAGATCATGGTGGACAGCTTGAGTTCGCCCGCGATCAGGGCCGACAGGTACGTCTGAAGTTCATTGGCAGTTAAGGACAAGAGAAAAGCTCCTTTGGAGGAATGCGAGAGGGAACGGTCAGGATTCAGAGGCTAGCGTGCCGGACCGCCGGGCAATGGTGCGCCCAAGGACCCCGGTGGTCCGGCTCACGCCGTGACCCATGCCGCCGTGACGTATGCTGGGACCGTCTCCTTTTCGTGCTGCACGTCGCTCCCGCCGTTGCCCTCCCACCGGGCAGACCCCGCTATACTTGCACCCGGTTCAATATTTGTGACAGGCCGGAGGCGCAAGGCAGACGGCCCCACACCCGATTCGATTCCACCGGAGGTTTTCCCGCCGTGCTGCCCCTTACCCATCAGATTCTGTTTCTCGTCTTTGCCGTCATCACCGGGGCGTTTGGCCTGTGGGGCTTTTACCGCCTGTACCTCCGCGTTCGCCGGGGAGCGCCCGCCACGGAGCGCCGCTTTGATCTTCCGGGCCGCCGCATCCTGGACGCCGTCCGGGTGAGCCTGACCCAGGAGCGCACTTTCCGTCGCCGCACGGTCATCAGCGTGCTGCACAGCTTCATTTTCTACGGCTTTGTGTTCTACCTGCTGGTCAACGTTGTGGATGGGCTCGAAGGGTATCTCCGGTTTACCATCTCCTCGGAAAATCCGCTGGGTGCGGCGTACAACCTGCTCGCCGACGTCCTGAGCTTCCTGGTGCTGTTCGGTGTGGTGGCGCTGGTGATTCGCCGCCTGTTCACTCCCAGCAGACGCGATTTCCGCTTCAGTGAAAAGACGCTGCTGCACCCCCTGCTCAAAAACAATTACATCCAGCGCGACAGCCTGATCGTCTCGGCGTTCATCTTCTTCCACGTCGGCAGCCGGGTGCTGGGAAATGCGGCCAAGGTGGTGGCCGAGGGCGGCGACGCGTTTCAGCCGTTCTCGAATGCGGTGGGCTCGGCGCTGTTTGCGGGCCTGAGCGAATCCAGCCTGCTCGGCTGGCGCATCTTCGGCTTCTGGGGCGCGCTGGGCAGCGTCCTGCTGTTCCTGGCGTACTTCCCGTTCACCAAGCACATCCATATCTTCATGGCTCCCCTGAACTACACCTTCAAACGTCCGGTGGGCAGCGGCGTGCTGCCGCCCATGAAGGGCCTGGAAGAGGCGATGGAGGCCGAGGAGCCGCGCCTGGGCGTAGAAAAGCTCGAAGAGCTGGAATGGCCGCGCCTACTGGACGCCTACGCCTGTATCCAGTGCAACCGCTGCCAAGATGTGTGCCCGGCCAATGCCACCGGCAAGGCGCTGTCTCCTGCCGCGCTGGAGATTAACAAGCGCATGGAACTGAACGTGATCGCCGCGCATCCCAGTCCGTTCACCCTCAAGGCCGCGCCGTTCGAGTCCGGGGCCAGCACCGCGCATCCCCTGTTGGAATACGCCATCAGCGAGGAAGCGGTGTGGGCTTGCACCACCTGCGGCGCGTGCATGCAGGTGTGCCCGGTGCAGGACGAGCAGATGCTCGACATCATCGACATCCGCCGCCAGCAGGTGATGGTCGCCGGGGAGTTCCCGCAGCAGCTCCAGACCGCCTTCCGGGGCATGGAGCGCGCGTCGAATCCCTGGGGCATCTCGCGTGACAAGCGCATGGAATGGGCCGAGGGCCTGAAAGTGCCCACCATCGACGAGAACCCCGAACCCGACGTCATCTACTGGGTGGGCTGCGCCGCCGCCTACGATCCGGGCGCGCAGAAGGTGGCCCGCTCGTTCGTGCAACTGCTGGACAAAGCCGGGGTCAATTACGCCGTGCTGGGCAAGAAGGAGGCGTGTACCGGGGACAGCGCCCGCCGCGCCGGGAATGAATTCCTGTACCAGACGCTGGCGCAGGAGAACGTGGAGACGCTGAACAGCGTCCGGCCCAAGCTGATCGTCGCCACCTGCCCGCACTGCATGAACATCATTGGGGGCGAGTACCCGCAGATTGGTGGGCATTACAAGACGATCCACCACACCGAATACCTGGAGACGCTGGTGGCCGCTGGCAAGCTCCCGCTGGCCGAACTTGCGGACAACGTGACCTACCACGATCCCTGCTACCTGGGCCGCCACAACGGGGTATACGATGCGCCCCGCACGTTGATCACCAGGATGGCGGGCGAGGTCCTGAAACTGGAACGTGAGCGCGAGAATTCCTTTTGCTGTGGCGCAGGTGGCGCGCAATTCTGGAAGGAGGAGGAGGAGGGCCGCGAGCGCGTCTCCGACAACCGGTTCCGTGAGTTGCAGGCGCGGCTGGACGGGGCGAAACAGGCCTCCGAAGAGTTTGAGCAGACCGGGAAGGTGGTGGCGGTGGGCTGCCCCTTCTGCAAGGCCATGCTCAACAGCACGCCGGAAAAGCAGAAACGCGACGACATCGTGGTCAAGGACGTGGCCGAGCTGATGCTGGAAAGCATGCAGCGCGCCACCGGCGAGTGGGTGGCTCCTACCGCCGCGCCCGACAATGCCCTGGCCGAGTCGGACCAGCCGGTGGTGCCCAACGCCGAGGCACCCATGGCACGCCCGGGCGCGGTGCGCTCTGCCGACGCGCCGGACGACGTGGTGGGCGAAACCGCTGCAGACGTGGCGAATGCCCAGCCAGGCAGCCCGGTGGAAAATGCCGACACCCAGCCGGAGCCGCAGGCTGCCCACCCCGAAGGGGTTACCGAGCGCAAGGCATGGAAGCCGAAAGCCGAGGCTGCTCCCGCTCAACCCGTACCGGCTGAGAGCGGCGCCGCGCCTGCCCGCAAGAGCTGGAAGCCGCAGGGCGGGGCGGATGACGTGAGCGCCGAGCCTGCTCAGGCCGGCGCCGGGGAGACGCCAGCCCGCAAAGCCTGGAAGCCCAAGGCGGGTGCGGATGATGTGGCTCCTGTTGCCGAGGCCAGGGTGGAAGAAACGGCGCCCACTCCATCCCCTGCCCGCAAAGCCTGGAAGCCGCAGGGCAAATCGGACGACGTGAGCGCTGCCCCGGTCCTCCCCGAATCCGTTGCTGAGGTCCCCGCCCGCAAGGCGTGGCAGCCCAAAGGCAAGGCCGATGACGTGAGTGCCGAGCCTGTGGCCAAGGGACCTGCCCCCGCCCCTGAAACATCCGAAGGTGCGCCCGTCCGTAAGGCGTGGAAGCCACAGGCGAAAGTGGAAGCGGCGGAACCCACAGCAGTTCAGTCAGCCGCCCCTGAGGCTCCCACCCAGCCTGAGCCCGCGCCCAGTGGGGGAGAGCGCAAGAAGTGGACGCCGAAAGCCAGCGGTGCGGGTGCAGACACGTCAGTTGCCGACAGTCTCTCTCCAGAGGCCGCTCCGGAACCCCAGACGGCCGCAGCCCCAGCCGACTCCACGACTACCGGGCGCCCCAAATGGCAGCCGAAAACCAAGGTGGAAGCCGCCCCGGTCGCCGGGCCTGTTGACGATGCGTTGATCCCCGAGCACGTCCAGCGGTTCGAAGTGGGCGAGAGCGCGCTGCAAGAAGGCCAGGGGGCGTCCGCTGAGCCGGAGCGCAGTGAACCCAGCGCGAGTGGACGCAAGAAGTGGGTGCCGAAGAAGAAAGATTGAGTCCTGCAACTCCCGCTTAAACGCCGCCTGTAGGGGGCGGCGTTTTCCTTTGCACTGGGTCTAATGTCTGCCAGAATTCAATGTCACGCTAAGATCGGCCCATGACCATCGCCATCGTCACCGATTCCACGAGTGACCTGAATCCGGAACTCTGCGCCCAGCACGGGATCTTCAGCGTGCCCCTGTACGTGCTGTTCGATGGCAAGATGCACAAGGACGGCATTGAGATCACGCCGCCCGAACTGTTCGCGGGTCTCCGGGCGGGCAAGAAGACCCCCAGCACCTCCCAGCCCAGCCCCGCTGAATTCGCCGATGTGTACAGCAAGGCGCTGGAAACGGTGGATCAGGTGCTGAGCATTCACATCAGCGGGCAACTGTCGGGAACCGTAGGCAGCGCCCGGCTGGCGGCGCAGGATTTCGGCGAGAAGGTGACCGTGCTGGATACCGGGTCGGTCAGCATGGGTCTGGGCATGCGTGTGCTGCGCGCCGCCGAACTGGCTCAGGCTGGAAAAACGGTTCCCGAAATCCTGGCCGAACTGGATCGGGTCGGCAGGGAAGCCGACATCCGCTTCACGGTCGACACGCTGGATTTCCTCAAAATCAACGGGCGGATCGGCGGGGCGCAGGCGCTGCTGGGTGGGTTGCTCAACATCAAGCCGATTCTGGTGGTTAAGAAAGGACGGGTAGAGAGCGGTGGGCGTGTGCGCGGCCACAAGAAGGCCGTTCAGGATCTGGTGGACTACACCCGCAAGTACGTTGAAACGCATGGCGGTGCCCGGGTGGCATTTCTCTCCACGGTAGGGGGTGAGGATTACGTGCAGGAGGTTCGTGCCGGACTGGCGGGGCTGCGATTCACGGACCTGGGAGATCACGGCATCGGCGCGGTGGTGGCCACGCACGCCGGGCCAGGAACGATGGGCGTGACCCTGGAACCCCTCTGAGGCGATGAATAGGGTCGTCTCCCGGTCCCTTGTGGCCGCGTGCAGTGCACTGATGCTGCTGACGGCCTGCCACAGGGTGCCTGCGGAGGTGGGTCGGGCCGACACCAGCGAGCCTGACGTGGTGCTGGAACCCGTCACGCCTCGCCCCGATGCCGGGGTGCGCACTGTGATGAGAAGCCGCTCGGGCGGCTGCCTGAGTGCCGCGCCTGCCGTCGGCAAAGCGCCGCCGCCGCCCTTGCCCCTGAGCGGGCGGCTGGGCCTGTGGGTGGCACAGATCGACCCCGTCACGCTGGAACCCGTAAATGCCGTCGGCACCAATCCGAACAGCGTCTTCCCGCTGGCGAGCACCTACAAGCAGGCTGTGCTGTGGGCACTGCTGCGGGAGTTCGATGCGGGCCGCCTGAGCCCCACCGAGCGTTTCGATGTGACCCGCGAGAACCAGAGCCTGGGGAGCTATCCCTTTGATGGCAGCAACGTCAAGACCCTCAGCCTCCGCATGATCGCCAATAGTGACAACACCGCCACCGATATCCTGCACCGCCGCATAGGGTTGCAGCGCGTGCAGGCGGTGGCCGACGGGCTGGGCCTGTGCCGCACCCGCCTGATCCTGCCCACCCGCGACTGGTGGGTGGCTCAGGCGGGCCTGTCCTCCACCTTCAACAGCACCGCGCGCTGGGCATCGGCGACGGGCAAGAGTCGCGAACGGCTGGCTGCCAGCATCGACGCCGACGCCCGCAAATACCGCGCTGATGACATCCAGCACCGCCTGGACGTGTATCTGGACACTAGACATGACCCCGCCGATGATTTGCGGGTGCACAACCTCAGCACGCCGTATGAATGGGGCACGCTGCTCGCCCATGAATTCCTGCGTCCCGGCCTGTCGCCGCGCGCGGTGAAGTGGCAGCGTGAGGCCATGGCCCTGGGCTTCGGCAGGGCGGCACTGACCTGGGGGCCGCAGATCCACTGGTTTGGCGGCAAGGGCGGCAACGGCTGGGGCATCCTGACCTATAGTGGCTACTTTCAGACAAAAGACGGGCGGCGGGTCGTGTACGCCTTCATGCAGCACGGCGCAAACCAGACCTACACCATGCCCAACACCCGCCGCGCCTTCGCCTGGATCAACGCCGGAATTGAGGCGGTGCTGGGGCCAGTGCCACCGCTGCCCAAGGTTTCGATTCGGACCAGTTCAAAGTCCCAATTGCCGAAACCGAAGCCATAAAGAAGGCGCCGCCGAGGATGAATCTCCCGGTGGCGCATCTGAATGTGGGTTTAGAGCAGCTGGGCGAGTGCGCCGCTCATCAGCATCAGGACCAGCAACCCCAGCGTGACGGTCAGCAGGTTGCGGGCGTTGGGAGACGGATTCACGCGGCCTGACCCTGGCTCACGGGCGCCGGGTGAATGCTGCCCAGCGCGGCCTTGAGGTGCTTGTAGACCTCACGTTGCAGTTCCAGATCCTCGGGCAGTTCGTAGCGCAGCTGCTCCATCGCCTGCACCAGGTGTGCGCCGCCGGGGCTGCGCTCGTGATCGGGCCGCGCCCAGTCGGGCAGCTCAGGGGTCACCTTGGGCTGGCGTTTGACGTCGTCCCATTCCACCCACTGCTTGGGCAGATCGTACAGGTAGCGTCCGATCCCGAACTGCACGGCGCAGCGCTTGAGGGCGTCAGAGGAAGCGGCTTTAAGGGTACCCAGGTTGCCCTCGGGGGCCTCGCCGATATCCTCGCGGGTCACACCCAAGACGGTCAGGCGGCCCTTGACCGTGGCGACGGCCGTGCCCGGAACAACCTCGATCTCAAAGCTCCAGGCGTCGGGACAGATGGCGTCGAGTCGGTCCTGCACCGCACGGGCATCCACGTAAGACAGGATCAGCGCGCGGCTGCGGTCCTTCGTGAATGTCTGGGGTTTCCAGCCCACCAGATGGGACGGAAACGGAGCCTGGAGTCGTTTCTGAACATCGCTGAGCTTCATGCATTTAGTCTATAACAGAATACAATTACGGTCAAGACAGAATGGGGAAGCATAAAGACTGGCTCTTGAAACGGCTGGATGGCGTGTGGGACGGTGCCGGAGGCGCAAGCGTCAGGAGTCAACTGATCTAGCTGTCACATATTCTCCCTTCAATTAGGGCGAGACCTGTAGACGCCGTTCGAAATGTGCTTCCCTTCTTCCACTACACTTCCCCACATGAGCCGCACGGCCCCTCCCTCCCGCACAGCGACAGTGACCCGCAAGACCGCAGAAACCGACATCACGGTTCGTCTGGACCTCGATTCCCCGGCGTATGAAGCGGGGCAGAGCGGCCATGGGTTTTTTGACCACATGCTGGATGCCCTGGCCCGTCACAGCCGGTTGGGCCTGAGCGTGACCGCCACAGGTGACCTGCACATCGAGCCGCACCACCTGATCGAGGACACCGGGATCACGCTGGGGCAGGCGCTGTCGCAGGCGCTAGGGGACCGCAAGGGCATCGAGCGCTATGGCAGCGCCTTCGTACCGATGGACGAGACGCTGGCCCACGCGGTGGTGGACCTGTCGGGCCGTGCCCACCTGGCCTTCGAGCCGGAGACGCTGGACGTGTGGGGCGACGCGGGCGGCATGACCCACTACCACCTGCGCGAGTTCCTGCGCGGCTTTTGCAACCACGGCGGCGTGACCCTGCACGTCCGGCTGCTGGCGGGGCGCGAGGCCCACCACGTGATCGAGGCGGTGGTCAAGGCGCTGGCCCGTGCCCTGCGCGACGCCGTGGCCGTGACCTCCAGCGAGATGCCTAGCACCAAGGGCAGCCTGTGAGTGCTCCGGCGTCGGCCAGACCGGAAGTGTTGCTGCTCGACTACGGCGCGGGCAATATCCGCAGCGCGGCCAAGGCGCTGGAGCGGGCCGGGATGCGGGTGCGCGTGTCGGATAGTCCTGCCGACGTGCCGCATGCCTCCGCGTTAGTGGTGCCAGGTCAGGGCCACTTCCGGCAGGTCATGCAGGCCTTCGACACGGGCGGCTTTCACGGCCCGGTCACGGACGCGGCGCGGGGCGGGGTGCCGCTCCTGGGCATCTGCGTGGGCATGCAGATGCTCCTGAGCGATTCCGAGGAGGCTCCAGGGACGCCGGGCCTGAACCTGATCCCCGGCACTGTCCGCAGGTTTGTCGCCGGGGCTGGCCACAAGGTGCCGCAGATGGGCTGGAACGCGCTGGAGCGGGTGGGCGACTCGCCGCTGCTGCGTGAGCTGAACGGTCCGGCCTACGCCTACTTCGTCCACAGCTACTACGTTCCCGCCGACGTTGCCGTGGAGCACGGGGCACTGGGCGAGTACGGCGTGCCCTTCTGGGCGGCCCTGAGCGTGGGCAATCTTCACGCCGCCCAGTTTCACCCGGAAAAGAGCGGCGCGGTGGGGCTGGCGCTGCTGGAGCGTTTCCGGCGGAACGTGCTGGGTTAGGGGCGCCCCGCTAGACCAACCGCGTTCCCCCGCCTTTCAACTGGGTCCCAATTGCGCGACAATCGGGGCATGACCCAAACCGCTCCCAAAGACACTCCCAACATCGACTGGGCCACCCTTGGCTTCAGCTATATCCGCACCGATCTGCGTTACCTGTCGCACTGGAAGGACGGCGCTTGGGACGCGGGCACCCTGACCGAGGACAACGTGCTGCACATCGCAGAGGGCAGCACGGCGCTGCACTACGGCCAGCAGTGCTTCGAGGGCCTCAAGGCCTACCGCTGCCAGGACGGTTCCATCAACATCTTCCGCCCGGACCAGAACGCCGCTCGCATGCGCCGCAGTTGCCGCCGCGTGCTGATGCCCGAGATCAGCGATGAGCAGTTTATCGACGCGGTCACTCAGGTGGTCAGGGCCAACGAGCGCTTCATCCCCCCCTACGGCACGGGCGGCTCGCTGTACCTGCGCCCCTACATGATTGGAGTGGGCGACAACATCGGGGTGCGGACGGCGCCAGAATTCATCTTCGGCGTGTTCTGCGTGCCGGTGGGGCCGTATTTCAAGGGCGGCCTGACCCCGCAGAATTTCCTGGTGTCGGACTACGACCGCGCCGCGCCGCACGGCACCGGGGCGGCCAAGGTGGGGGGCAACTACGCCGCCAGCCTGATGCCGGGCCAACTGGCCAAGGACACGGTGATCGACGGCCACCACTTCGCCGACGCCCTGTATCTGGACCCCGAAACGCACCGAAAGATCGAGGAGGTGGGCGCGGCCAACTTCTTCGCCATCACCGGGGACGGGTGTTTCGTGACCCCGAAGTCGCCCAGCATCCTGGAGAGCATCACCAAGTACAGCCTGCTGTGGCTGGCCGAGCACCGCTTGAACCTGTCCGTGGAGGAAGGGGACGTGTACATTGACCGGCTGGACGGCTACACCGAGGCGGGCGCGTGCGGCACCGCCGCTGTGATCACCCCGATCGGCGGCATCCAGTACGGCGACACCTTCCACGTCTTCCACAGCGAAACCGAGGCTGGCCCAGTGACCCGCCGCCTGTACGACGAACTGGTGGGCATCCAGTACGGCGACGTGCCTGCCCCGGACGGCTGGATCGTGAAGGTTTGAGTTAGAGGGCTGAATTTGCCCCTGGCAGCGCGAAATTCCGGATCGGCGGCCCCATGTTCGTCTGGACCGCCTCCGGTTCCGTTCACCGGACCCCGTTAGACTCCGGGCATGACTCCCCCGCTTCCCCTTGACCACGAACATCTCCAGAAGCTGGCGACCGCTGATCTGGTCCGGCCCGATCACCTGCTGGGCGCACACCCCACCACCGAAAACGGTGTGGAGGGTGTGCGCTTTGCGGTATGGGCCCCCAATGCCACCCACGTCAGCGTGGTGGGCGACTTCAATGACTGGAATGGCTTCGCCCATGCCATGAACCGCCTGGATTTCGGCTGCTGGGGTGTCTTTGTGCCAGCCGCCCACCACGGTCAGCGTTACAAATTCCGCATCACCGGACAGCACGGGCAGACCCAGGACAAGATGGACCCTTACGGCACCTTCTTCGAGACCCGTCCGGCCACCGGCAGCATCGTCTGGAATCAGCCCTACGAATGGAGCGACGGCGAGTGGATGCAGGGGCGCTCGGCGGGCTTTGACCAGCCTGTCAGCATCTACGAGTGCCACGCTCCCAGCTGGGGCAAGCGCGACGACGGCTGGTTCCTGAACTACCGCGACCTAGCGCACCGGCTGGGCGACTATCTGGAGTACATGGGCTACACCCACGTCGAGTTGCTGGGCGTCATGGAGCACCCCTTCGACGGTTCGTGGGGCTATCAGGTCACGGGCTACTACGCGCCCACCAGTCGCATGGGCAACCCGGAGGATTTCAAGTATCTGGTGGACCACCTGCACCGCAAGGGCATCGGCGTGATCCTGGACTGGGTGCCGGGGCATTTCCCCACCGATCCGGCGGGGCTGGCCACCTTCGACGGCGGCCCGCTGTTCGAATACGCCGACCCACGTAAAGGCTTTCATCAGGACTGGAATACGCTGATCTTCGATTACGGACGCAACGAGGTGGTGATGTTCCTGATCGGCAGCGCTGTCAAGTGGCTACAGGACTTTCATGTGGACGGCCTGCGGGTGGACGCGGTGGCCTCCATGCTGTACCTGGACTTCTCGCGCACCGAATGGATTCCCAACATTCACGGCGGGCGTGAGAACCTGGAGGCCATCGCCTTTCTCAAGCGCCTGAACGAGGTCACGCACCACATGGCCCCCGGCGTCATGATGATCGCCGAGGAGAGCACCTCCTTCGCGGGCGTGACCACTCCTGCCCCCTTCGGGCTGGGGTTCGATTACAAATGGGCGATGGGCTGGATGAACGACAACCTCGGGTACTTCAAGGAAGACCCGCTGTGGCGCGCCCACCACCACCATGCCCTGACCTTCTTCAACGTGTACCGCACCAGCGAGAATTACGTGCTGGCGATCAGCCACGACGAGGTCGTCCACCTGAAAAAGAGCATGGTCATGAAGATGCCCGGCGAGTGGTACGCCCAGCGTGCCCAGTACCGCGCCTTTCTGGCGATGATGTGGACCACCCCCGGCAAGAAACTCCTGTTCATGGGCCAGGAGTTTGGGCAGTCCACCGAGTGGAACCACGACACCGGGTTGCCGTGGTACATGGCCGATCAGCCGGACCATCGCGGGATCATGAATCTGGTGCGCCGCCTGAACGAACTGTACGTGGCTCGCCCCGACTGGCATGTGGCCGACACCCGCGAGGAGGGCATGCTGTGGATCAGCGCCGACGACGCTGAGCACAGCGTGTATGCCTATCTGCGCCGGGATCCGAACAGCAACGCCTGGAGCCTGACGGTCGCCAACCTGACCCCGGTGTACCGTGACCTGTACCCCATCGGCGTGCCGCAGGCCGGTGACTACCGTCTGCTGTTGTCCACCGATGACGGCGAGTTCGGTGGTTTCGGCACCCAGCAGCCCGACCTGACCGCCAAGGAAGTGGGCTGGAACGGCCAGACCTACCACCTGCGATTGAACCTGCCCCCCAACAGCGTGCTGGTGCTGGAGCCGGTGTCGTTCCTGTCGCCGGATGAACTGGTCGGCATCGCGGACATTGCTGAAGCTTCGGAAGCTCAGTCTGAAGCGGATCTTCCCAGCCAGAGTGCCGAGCGTGAGTGGGTGGGGGGGGCGGCCACAGAAACCCAGGCTCAGCCCACGCATACTGACGACGTTGAGGCCCGCCTGATTCAGCCGGAGGAGGCCCGCGATCTCACGCCCGAACTGGAGCTGGCCGACGAGGAGACTGGGAGCGGGTGGACGGGAATGGACCAGGTTTCCGCACCAGAAGCGGACGTGGGGGTGGAGCTGGTGGACACTCCTCAGGCGCCCACCCCTGAGCTGTCCGCCGAAGGGCGACTGTCCAGCGGGCCTGCAGTGGCTGATGCCAGCACTGAAGAACAGTCCATTCCGGTGGAACTGGAATCCATTCGGACCCTGACGGCGCGGGCCAGCCGTCAGGCTACCGAATCCGATGAGGCGGAGCCGGCCCACACCACGCCGACGGGCGCAGAGTCGGAAGTGCCCAAAGCTGCCAAGCCCAGGGCCAGCCGCGCCAAAAAACCCAAAGTGGAGATTGCGGTGGGAGCTGAAGGGGACGAACCCGCTCCCAAGCCCAAGCGGACGCGTAAACCCAAAACAGTGGCGGAGGTGCGGGCGGACCCCACACCCGCGGAGACCAAGCCTGCGTCAAAGCCCCGCAAGTCCAGGGCCAAGAAAACGGCCGTGGAGAGTGTGGAGACTCCGCTTCAGGACAATCCTGTCCAGGGGATGGACGTTCAGGACACCCCGACAGAAGAATGACCGCTCCCCGCCCCACTCCTGACCCCCTGACCATTGTCAGCTTTGCGCTGCTGGGGGTCCTGGCAGTGCTTCTCCTAATTCCGCTGCTGACGGGCGGGGCGCCACCCAGCCCCTATCTGATCGCGGGCTTGCTGCTGCTGCGGCTGGGGGTGCAGTTTCTGCGCTCTCGGCGAGACGAGCGACTGCGCCGACCTGCCAGTTGGGCGTTTGATCTGCTGTTGATCGGCCTGATCTTCTATGTGGCGGGCAATCAGCCGGGTTGACCCACCCCCGCCCCCTCTTTGTGACAAATGCCGCGCCAGCGCTGATTTTCTGTCAGGGGTCAGTCAGGAGCGCCGGGTTAAATTGAACCCATGAACAGTATGGTCAGGCCGGGGTGGGCCAAGTGGGGTCTGTTGGGCGGTGTGGCGTTGGCGTTGGTGGCCTGTGGCGGACCCGCCACGCCACAGGCGTCCGATCAGCCCACCGTTGAAACCCTTGAGGGTAAGGTCTCCGCTTGGAAGGGCGAAGGCCGCGTGGCGGTGCCCGGTCTGCCTGACATCTCGTCCAGCGTCCACAGCGACGGTTCGTTTACCCTGACGTTGCCCGCAGAAGCCGATCTCGCAAAGAACGTCGTGCCCGCAGCTGGAATCACCGACAAACTGGACTGCAGCGGCACCGCCCAGAGCAGTGATCCGGATGCCCAGGCCTTCGCGGTCATGACCCTGGATGCCAGCGATACCTCCGGCAGGCGCCAGACCAGTGCCGTCACCGGCAGCAAATCCGGCCTGCTCAGCCGCCGCGTCAACGCCCGCGTGTGGCTGTACAGCGACAGCCTGACCCAGTTGCGCGGCACGGTGAACTGCGCGGCCATCCTGAGCCTGTCGCAGATTCCAGAATTGCCAGTCACGGTGGCGGTCAATGCCAGACCTGGCTGGAATGTCCTTGACCTGAACATCAATGTCACCGCCAACATTCTGGCGCAGGTCAGCGCCTCCGGTTCGCTGGTGAACTTCGTCGCGGCCGGCGGTCAGACCACCTTCCGCACCACGAAGGAGCTTCAGGCCCAGGTGGCGTTCTAGCGCTGATCCCGAATCCCTGAAGGGGAAAAGTCACCGGGAGCGTTCTGGTCCGGTGACTTTCCCTGTCTGATACAGGAAATTTCTGTACAGATTTACTTCTGCACGATCCAGCGATCCAGCAGCTTCTGATACTCGCCGCTCGCCTTCAGACGGGCCAGGGTCTTATTGGCCGCGGCGGCCAGATCGCTGTTTTTGGCGAACACCATGCCGTAGTCTTCTGCTGCAAGATCCTTGCCGGCTCTGGCAAATTGCCCTGGCAGGCGCTTTTGCAGGTCCGTGACGGTGGGGGCGTCACCGACCAGCGCGGCAATCCGGCCCGCCCGGATGTCGGCCAGCCCTGCCGCGAAGTCATCGTAGACTTTTAAAACCGCGCCCTTGGACTTGAGCACGTCGTCGGCCACGAACTGCCCGGTGGTGTTGGCCTGCACACCGATGGTCTTGCCCTTGACGTCACTGGGCCAGTTGAACTTGTCTGGGTTGCCGCCCTTCACGATAAAGACCTGGGCGCTGCGGTAGTACGGCGCGCTGAATGACACCACTTTGGCCCGCTCATCCGTGATGGTGATGCCGCTCATGGCCATGTCCACCCGCCCGGACGTGACCGACTGCGGCATCAGTGCCCCGAAGCCCACCGCCTGAATCTGGAGCTTGACGCCCAGATCCTTCGCCACAGCGAGCGCGATGTCGATGTCGAAGCCGGTAATCTGACCGGTCTTATCCTTGAACTCGAACGGGGAGAAGGTGGGATCGGTGCCCAGGATTAACACGCCTTTTTTCTTGACCTCGGCG
Organism: Deinococcus humi; assembly: GCF_014201875.1. NCBI lineage: Bacteria > Thermotogati > Deinococcota > Deinococci > Deinococcales > Deinococcaceae > Deinococcus > Deinococcus humi. Next base: position 512,152 of record NZ_JACHFL010000002.1, read on the forward strand.
ACGGTGGTGGCCCCGGCAGCAGTCTGGGCGGCGGCAGCGAGAGCTACGGCGAGGAGAAGGGTCCGTTTCATGGGTCCAGCATAGAGCCGGGGCCAGGACGCTACCCTCTTTTGCATGGACTGGCCTGGACTGACTGATTTCGTTTACGGTGAACCGGTACCGCCCCCTGCCGGGTGGACGCGCCCAGGACTGGTCATGACCTTTAACCTGGAATGTGCGGGCTGTGTCTCACGCGGCATTCCGTTCATGAAAAAGCTGCATGCCGAATTTGGAGAACGGGTTCAATTGGTGGCCGTCCACACCAGTCACGGTCACCGCCCCCTGCCACGTGAGGACGTGGAGCCGACGCTGGTCAAGTTCGCCCACGACTTTGCCCGGCTGCCATTTCCCGTCGCGTTGGACGTATCCGGCGATCTGGCCCGCGCCTGGCAGACCGAGGGCACGCCACACTGGTTGGCTTTTGCCCCTGGCGGAGAGCTGCTGCGGAGCGTGTACGGCAGCCAGGAGAACGCCCAGACCCGCCTGCGCTACCTGCTGGAGGAGTGGACGGGTCTGGTTTAGGGTTCAGTGATTGCAGTATGTGCTTCGAGCCAGGGTGAGGTTGTTGAACGGGAGATGGAAGACGCGAACCGGTGGAGGGGCGTCCCGCCATTCCTTTACATTGCTGGTGTTAAGAGTCTTGCCTGGGGGTCACCAGACCAGAAACAGCCCGGCGATGCCCAGCAGGGCCAGAATCACCGCAAACGCGCCGATCCACCCCAGCGGCAGGCTGTGTTCGCCCCGCTCTTCCAGATCCCGGGCCGATTTATTGAAGCTGTAATAACCGAAAGCCAGCGCCAGCACGCCCAGAGCCACGAGACCCACCACCACCACCCGCAGCAGCCACTGCGGTTGCAGGTCGCCGAACAGCTTGGTGGCCGCCAGCCCCACGCCGATGCAGGACAGCGCGGTGCGGCCCCAGGCGGCAAAGGTCCGCTCGGAGGACAGCGCGGTGCGGCGCTCGGCCCAGTCGGTGCGGGCCTGACCCAGATTGCGGTGCTGGTCTCGGTCGTCTGCCATCTTCTCCAAGTGTAGGCAGACTGGTCCAGCGCTGGCCTCAAAAAGTCTTCCCAGTGCCGTTATGCTGGCCTCATGCGGCCGTGGATGCTGGAGCTGCATTGGGTCACTCCTGAAGTTGAGCCATTGTGGAGCCTGCGCGTGACACCCCCGATTATTAGAATGTACGACGCGGCGCGGGTGGACCGGCGGGCCGAGGCCAATCCCTGGGGCTTCCCCTGACTTAAACATTGAAAGAGGGCCAGAGGCAATTGCCTCCGGCCCTCGTTTTCAATGTACCGCTCAGTCGATGCTGGCGCGCCAGCGCCACTCGGAGGCACGCTTCATGACGTGGGCGATGCCGCCCGTGATCGCCAGCTTCTGGTTCCACGGCAGCTTCATCCAGCCCACGGCCATCAGGCCGCCCAGTGAGACGAATTCGCCCAACGTGGTGGGTTCGTAGGGCTCGATTTCCTCGCCCTTGGCCAGCCGCATGATGTTCTTGCCCGTCAGGCGGCCCTGCTGCCCGGCGTGCTGGGCGGTAGTGGGCACCGGCTTGCCTTCCTGGTTCAGCGCCAGACCCATGTCGCCGATCACGAACACTTCGGGGTAACCCTTTGCGCGCAGCTTGTCGTCCACGGCCACGCGCCCGCCGGGGCCTTTTTCCAGTTTCCCGCCCTTCAAGATGTCGCGGGCCTGGATCCCGCCGGTCCAGATGATCTTGCCTGCCGGGATGATCTTCTGCTCGCCATCAGCGGTCTGCACGGTCACGCTGTCGGCGGTGGCCTGCATCAGGCGGTGGCCGGTCAGGATGTGGATGCCGTAGTCCTCCAACGTGCGCTGGGCCTTGCCGCGTAGGGCGTCGTCCAGCACCGGCAGGATCTTCGGGCCGGCCTCCACCAGATAGATGTTCATGGGCGGCAGGCCGCGCGCCTTGCTGAGCAGTTCGGCGCGTTGGGCAAGCTCGGTGACCAGTTCCACGCCGGTCAGGCCCGCGCCGCCCACCACGATGTCGCGCACGCCCTGGAACTCGCCGCTGTAGGCGCGGTTGACGAAGTTGAAGATCTCGTCGGCGTCGCTGAGCTGCTTGAGCTCGCTGGCGTTTTCGGCCAGGCCGGGGATGCGGTAGAAGTTGGTCACGCTGCCTAGGCCCACCACCAGGGTGTCGTAGGTCAGCACGCGCCCGTCCTTGAGCGTCACTTCACGCTCGTCAAGGTCAACGCCTTCCACGCTGGCCTGCTCCAGTTCCACGCCGGTGCCGCGCAGCAGCGGGGCCAGCGGCAACGTCACGCGGGTGTTGTGCGCAGCGGCCTCGTGCAGACGGGTTTCGAAGGTATGAAAAGCGTTTTGCTCGACGAGCAGGGCTTCCAAACCAGCGTGGGGCTTCATTTTGGTGGCGACGGCGAGACCAGCGTAGCCGGCACCGAGAATCAGGGTTTTCATCGTCATGCTCCTGTGAACGAATTCACGAGTGAAGTGCTGGACAGCAAACCAGCTTTTAACTAGTGTACACCGTCCCTGCGGTCCAGCTGTACCCTTACCAACCGTTGTCTGACCATTTACCAAGTGATCAGGCCGGGCTGCCTAGTGATAAGGGTCCGAACTAACCTGCCGCTACTGAACACCGTGCGTTTGAGCAGGGAGCGCCTGCCGGAGTGATGGGTAAGGGCTGAAGTACAGGTCAGCCGAGCTGTTGTGTGCTTGAATATGAACGGTCAGACAATCTGTGAGGTGACGCCAGTCGGCGTCCGGCGTTTTCTCTTTTCAGACAGCAGCGTCCGAGGTAAAGGTGCGGGGTCCAGCGCGCCGGACCCGCAGCCCCGGTCACCCCAGTTCAGGAGGCACCCATGAACGTGACAGTGAACGTCAACGGCAAACCCTACACCCGCGATGTGGAGCCGAGAACCCTCCTCGTCCACTTTCTACGCGATGACCTGCTGCTGACCGGCACGCATGTCGGCTGCGACACCAGTCAGTGCGGGGCCTGCACCGTGCACATTGATGGTCACGCGGTCAAGAGCTGCACCGTGCTGGCCGTGCAGGTTGACGGCATGGACGTCCGGACTATTGAGGGCCTGGGCACGCCCGGCGAGATGCACCCGCTGCAGACCGGCTTCTGGGAGCAACACGGCTTGCAGTGCGGCTTCTGCACCCCCGGCATGATCATGGCGAGCGCCGAACTGCTCAAGCACAATCCCCATCCCAGCGAGGAGGAGATCCGCTACCACCTGGAGGGAAACTTCTGCCGCTGCACCGGCTACCACAACATCGTCAAGGCCGTGCAGCACGCTGCGGAGATCATGGACGGCAGTGGGCAGGCTGGCGGACAGGCCGCGGACGATTAGGAGCTTGATGGTCAACGGTTGACGGGTGGTGGAACGACGCCGCCTGTCCACTTTCAACCATCAGCTTCCCGGAGGCAAACACAATGACCGACACCGAATCCAGAACCGACAAGTATTTCGGCCAGGCCCTCAAGCGTAAGGAAGACCCGCGTTTCATCACCGGCGCGGGCAATTACACCGACGACATCGTGTTGCCGGGCATGCTGCACGCCGCGATGGTGCGCAGCCCTTACCCCCACGCGAAGATCAACGGCATCAACAAAGAGAGCGTGACTGACATGCCCGGCGTGGTGGCCGTGCTGACCGGGCAGGATGTCAAGGATGCCGGGATTGGCAGCATTCCGGTCGGTTGGCTGCTGCCTGAACTGAAGACGCCCGCGCACCCCGCGATTGCCCTGGACGAGGCCAACCATGTCGGCGACATCGTGGCGGTCGTGGTGGCCGAGAGCCGCGCGCTGGCCGAGGACGCCGCGTCCATGCTGGAGGTGGACTACGAGCCGCTGCCGTCGGTGGCCTTTGCGGGCGCGGCCCTTGCCGAGGGGGCGCCCACGGTGCACGACGACGTACCCGGCAACGTGGCCTTCAACTGGGAAATCGGCGACGAGATGGCTGTCAAGGAAGCCTTCAATGTGGCCCATAAGACCGTCAAGCTCAAACTCAGGAACCACCGCCTGATTCCCAATGCCATCGAGCCGCGCGCCTCGCTCGCGCAGTTCACCCCGGCCAGCGGTGAGTACCTGCTGTACACCACCTCGCAGAACCCGCACATCCACCGCCTGATCCTGGCCGCCTTCGTCATGAACATCCCCGAGCACAAGCTGCGCGTGATCAGCCCCGACGTGGGTGGGGGCTTCGGTTCCAAGATCTTCCAGTATCAGGAAGAGGTCATCATGCTGCTGGCCGCCCGCATGCTGGGCCGTCCGGTCAAGTGGACGGCGCGGCGTTCCGAGGCCTTTGTCAGCGACATGCAGGGCCGTGACCACGAGACCGAGACCGAGATGGCGGTCGACGAGAACGGCAAGATGCTGGCCCTGCGTGTGAATACGCTGGCGAACCTGGGCGCGTATCAGACGCTGTTTGCGCCGGCCGTCCCCACCTACCTGTACGGCACCCTCTGCAACGGCGTGTACAAGCTGCCCGCCATTCACGTCAAGGTGCAGGGCGTCATGACCAACACCGTGCCGGTGGACGCTTACCGTGGTGCTGGCCGCCCGGAGGCCACCTACGCCGTCGAGCGCACGGTGGACGCCACGGCCCACGCGCTGGGTGAGGACCCTGCCGAGTTCCGGCGCAAGAACTTTATCCAGCCCGAGGACTTCCCGTACCAGACGCCGGTGGCCCTGGTCTACGACAGTGGCAATTACGAGCCCGCGCTGGACATGGCCCTGAACATGATGAAGTACCCGGAGCTGCGCGCCGAGCAGCAGCGCATGAAGGGGAGCAATAAGATTCTGGGCGTGGGCGTGATCAGTTACGTGGAGGCCTGTGGCCTCGCGCCGTCCGCCCTGGTGGGCCAGTTGGGCGCGCAGGCCGGACAGTGGGAGAGCAGCTTGGTGCGTGTGTATCCCACCGGGAAAGTGGAACTGTTCACCGGTTCGCACAGCCACGGACAGGGTCACGAAACGGCCTTCCCGCAGATCGCCGCCGACGAACTCCAGATTCCGATCGAGGACATTGACCTCGTTCACGGCGACACGGGCCGGATGCCCTACGGGTGGGGCACCTACGGCAGCCGCTCGGCGGCGGTGGGCGGTAGCGCCCTTAAAGTGGCTCTGCAGAAGATCACGGCCAAGGCCAAGAAGATCGCCGCGCACCTGCTGGAGGCCTCCGAGGAGGACGTGGAGCACGCGGACGGTGTGTTCCGCATCAAGGGTGCCCCGGACCAGTCCAAGACCTTCTTTGACGTGGCGCTGATGGCGCACCTCGCCCACAGTCTGCCCGATGGCATGGAGCCGGGGCTGGAGGCCACCGCCTTCTACGATCCCAAGAACTTCGTGTATCCCTTTGGCACGCATATGGCCGTGGTGGAGATCGACACCGATACGGGCAAGGTGGATCTCCGCAATTACGGCTGTGTGGACGACTGCGGTCCCCTCATCAATCCCCTGATCGTGGAGGGCCAGGTCCACGGCGGCATCGCCCAGGGCGCGGGTCAGGCGCTGTGGGAAGAGGGGGCCTACGACGAGGACGGTAACCTGCTGGCGGCCTCCTACATGGAATACACCATGCCGCGGGCCGACGATCTGCCGATGTACCAGATCGATCACACCGTGACGCCCAGTCCCCACAACCCGCTGGGGGTCAAGGGCATCGGCGAGTCTGGAACGATTGCCAGCAGTGCCGCCGTCGCCAACGCCGTAATGGACGCGCTGTGGCACGAGTGCGGCATCGAGCACATGGACATGCCCTACACCGCCGAGAAGGTCTGGAAGGCCATCCGCGCCTCGCGTGCGGGGATGGGCCAGGCCGCGGACGACTGAAGCGGCCCTGGCATTCAGCCGCCGAGGGGTCTGACCGCAACAGAAGGACCGGGCTTCTCAGCGGTCAGACGATTCGACACTCAGACCTTTACACGCCGACCAGCAGGAGGCACACATGTATCCAGCCCCTTTCGACTATCAGAAAGCCGCCAGCGTCGATGACGCCCTCAAAGCCATGGCCGACAATCCCGATCTGAAGATCATCGCCGGGGGGCATTCATTGCTGCCCGCCATGAAACTTCGTCTGGCCCAGCCGCCCGCGCTGCTGGACATCTTTAATCTGGAAGAACTCAAGGGCATCCAGGAGGACGGCGATTTTTACGTCGTCGGCGCGATGACCACGCACGCGGAGGTCCTGCGCAGCTCTCTCCCCCTCTTCCCGGAGGTGGCAGGCTGGGTGGGCGATCCGATGGTTCGCAACCGGGGGACCATCGGGGGCAGTCTAGCCCACGCCGATCCCAGCGCCGATTATCCGGCGGCGGCGCTGGCGACGGGAGCGGAGTTCGTCATCCGTGGGATGGGCGGCGAGCGCACTGTGGGCGCGGACGACATGTTCGTGGGCATGTTCGAGAGCGCCGTGCAGCCCGGCGAACTGCTGACCCACATCCGCATTCCAAGGGGGATCACCGCCAGCGTCTACGAGAAATACCGTCACCCGGCCAGCCATTACGCCATCGTGGGGGTGGCGATGGCCCGCCACGCGGACGGCCAGATTCGCGCGGCCTATACCGGGGCGGCGGAAAAGGCGGCGCGGCTGACCAGGCTCGAAGAGCGCCTGAACGCCGGGCAGGACGCCGGAACCGGGCTGGTAGAGGGCGCCGATATGCTGGGGGACCGTTTCGCCAGCGCCGAGTACCGCGCGCATCTGGTGGACGTGCTGTCGGATCGCGCGGCCAAACGCCTGGGTTAAACACCTCTCCCGTGGCCTCCTCCTGCTGGTGTGGGAGGAGGTTTTTTGACCTTCTGCCGGACTGCGGCGAGTCGGTGGCCCGCACGCTCTACTCTGTCCCCATGCCCACCCCGCCAGATTTCCCGGACCCCCAGCGTGCCTGGGCCTACCGTCCTTCCGAAGCTCTGGAGGGTGCACCCGGTGGGCCGCTCGCGGGCCTGACCTTCAGCGTCAAGGACCTGTTCGGCGTCCCTGGCTGGCCGCTGACCGCCAGCACCCGCGCCCCGGTGCCGGAGGTGGGGGAGAGCGTGCTGGTGCGCCGTCTGCTGGAACTCGGGGCCTCCGCCGTGGGCAAGACCCACCTGCACGAGGTGGCGCTGGGCATTACCGGCCTGAACGGCTACGGTAGCACCACGCACCCGCACGATCCGGCCCGCGTGCCGGGCGGCAGCAGCGGGGGCGCGGCAGTCAGTGTGGCCCTGGGACAGGCTGATTTCGCGCTGGGCACCGACACCGGCGGCAGCATCCGGGTTCCGGCAGCGTGGTGTGGCGTGGCGGGTTACAAGCCCACCAAGGGACATCCCGACTGGAGCACGCAGGGGGTGTTACCGCTGTCGTGGACCTGTGACCACGCTGGCCCGCTGGCGCGTGACCTGGGGACGATTGCAAGGGTCCACGGGGCGCTGAACAGAGGGCAGATCAGGGGGCAGGACTGGAACGGTGTGCGGGTGGGACTGTGGCTGCCGGACGGCTGGACCGACGCGACGGTGCGGGCGGCGACGCTGGCTTCTGCCACTGATCTGGAGGGGCGCGGGGCAGTGGTCACTCAGGTCCACCTGCCCGAGATGCTCGACGCCTACTCGCCCATCGTCCTGAGCGAGGCGGCACAGGTCCACGCGGAGGCGTTGCAGCTGGCCGATCCGGGCTTTCAGCCGTTCACGCTGTCGGCCCTGCGCCAGGGAGCGGCCCTGAGTGCCGAGGACGTGCAGCACGCCTTTGACCGCCGTGCCGACTACGCCTGGTTGCTCAACGGCCTCCTTACCGCTTTTGACGTCATTCTGGCCCCTGCCGTCCCCACCCCGCCCCCCTTGATCGGTCAGGACGAGGTGGAGGTGGGCGAGGGCACAGTGCCCCTGCGCCGGGCCGTCCTGCGACTCACCGCGCCGTTCAGCCTGCTGGGGGTGCCCACCGTGTCGCTGCCTACCAGCACGGCAGATGTCGGCGTGCAACTTGTCGGGCGGCATGGCGAGGATGACCGCCTGCTGGGCCTGGGGCTGGCCTGGGGGGCAGGGGCTTGAGACGGCTCCTTCCTCTGGCCCTGCTGCTGGCCGCCTGTGCGCCCGCCGTGCGGCCCCAGCCGGTACAGACCTGGGAGGGCTCGGCGCGCGTGCTGCTGAGCGTGCAGCAGTACCGCCTGACCTTCACCGTCGATCCGGTAAGCCACGCCCTGAGCGGCACCCTGGCCAACCTGAGTAGCGGAGATCGTTTCGAGGCGAGTGGGACACTGCTGCCTGCCGGCGACGCTGCGGAACTGACCGCGCAGGTCACGCCGGGGAGTGCGCCGCGCCTGAACGCGGGGATCCTGGGCTTCGGGATCAGCGGCCTGTCGCTCAAGGCCGAAGCCATGCTGAGCGGACAGATCACGGGTGAGCTCTTCGCGGGCAGTTTGCGGGTCAACGGCCTTCGCTACCCCTTGACCCTGAGGCGCGTCCAGTGAGTGGCGAGGCTGTCGCTGCCCTCTACCTGTCAGACGTGCGCGGGCGGATGCGTGGCGTTCGGACACTGGGGGAAGGGGCGCTCGCGCAGCTCCGGGACAGCGAGTGGCACACGCCGCTGGCCCCTGACGGCAACTCTGCCGCCGTGCTGGTCCAGCATTTGGCGGGCAATATGCACTCGCGCTGGGGGAGCTTGCAGGAGGGCTACCGCGCTGGAACGGAGGGGGAGAGTGCGGCCCGCAACCGGGACGCCGAGTTCGAGGAAGGGGCGCTGAACGGGGCCGCCCTGCTGGCAGTCTGGGCTGCCGGATGGCGGGTCTTTCTGGATGTGCTGGACCATCTGTCCCCGGACGATCTGACCCGCCCGCTGACCATCCGGGGAGAAATCCACACCGTGCTGGAAGCTATTCAACGGCAGGTGGCGCACTACAGCGGGCACGTCTATCAACTGATTCTGCTGGTTAAAACGCTGCGCGGCCAGGAGTGGCAGACTCTCAGCATCCCGCGTGGCGGGTCGGCAGCGTTCAACGCGGCCATGCTGCCGCCGGACGGGCAGGGTTAAGGTGGGCGCTGCCGCACCTCAACCGGCCAGTTGGACGGTGTACCAATCGGGACAGCCCAGCCTCTTCCTTCTTTAAGCTTTTCCCATGCGAATCGTGGTGACGGGCGCGACGGGTTTTCTGGGCGGCGTCGCGGCCCGTGAGCTGGCAGGACGCGGTCACATGGTCACGGGATTGGGCCGGGATGTGGAGAGAGGGGAGGCGCTGGAAAGGGGCGGGGTCCGGTTCGTGCGAGCCGATCTGCGAGATCAGCCCGACTGGCTGCCCGTCCTGAACAATGCCGACGCCGTGCTGCACGCCGCTGCACGCTCGACGCTGTGGGGACGCTGGGCAGACTTCGAGGCCGACAACATCACGGTCAGCCGGACGGTGGCCCAGGCCTGCGCCGCACGCGGGTTGCGGCTGGTTCACATCAGCACACCCAGCGTGTACAACGCCACGGGCCTGTGGCAGAACGTCCCCGAATCCACCCCCGTCGGTCCGCGCTTCGACAGCCCGTATGCCCACAGCAAGTTCCTGGCCGAGCTGGAGGTCACGCTGGCCCATCCGGAAGCCACCATCCTGCGCCCACGCGGAATCTACGGGATCGGCGATCCGTCCATCATTCCCCGGCTGACGCGCGCGCTGCGTTCGGGGCGTCTGCCGCGTCTGGTGCGGGGCGAGGTCCACACCGAACTCACCCACGTTCGCAACGTGGCCCACGCCGCCCGGCTGGCGCTGGAGGGGAGTGCACCCGGCATCTACAACGTCACTGACGGTGAAGCGGTGCCGATCTGGGCCACCCTGGACGCGCTGGCCGACGCGCTCGGGGTGCGCCGTCCAGTGCGGTACGTGCCTGCTCCTCTGGTGGAACGGGTGGCCCGCGTGGCCGAACTTGCCGCTCACCTGCACCCCGCGCGGCCCGAGCCGACGCTGACCGCCAGCGGGGTGCGGCTTCTGACCCGCCCGATGACCCTGGACCTGACCCGCGCCCGGACGCGGCTGGGGTACGTTCCAGTCGTCCACCCTCGGCGAGGGCTGGCCGAGGTGCTGGCGGTGGTGCGGGCATAATGGGGCGGCCATGACCCATCTGCGCGTGGTTCCGCTGGTCGCGGGCGAGTGTTTGAATCTGCGGGCGCTGACCGAACGGGGGGCAGCGTGGCGGGTCCAGACCTATCCGGCGGGGTTCGCGCTGCTGCTGCACCCCACGCACGGCCCGGTGCTGTTCGACACCGGGTATTCGGCGCGCGTGGTGGCCTCCATGCGGCGCTGGCCCGGCGTGTTGTACGGCCTGCTGACTCCGGTGCGCCTGGACGCGCGCCAGACAGCGGCGGCGCAGCTGGCCCGCCTGGGCTTTGCGGCAGATGAGGTGAGAGAGATTATCGTGTCCCACCTGCACGCCGATCATGTCGGCGGCCTACGCGATTTTGGGGCGGCCCAGTTCTCCCTGGACGCTGGAACGTACACGGCTCTGCGGCATTTGCGCGGCGTGGCGGCCATTCGCAAGGCGTTCATGCCCGAGCTGCTGCCCTGGGATTTTGGAGCGAGGCTGCGTCCTATGGAGTTTCTGCCGGCTCCTGCAGGACTCTCGCCCTTCGCTGTGGCTGCCGACGTGTTCGGGGACGGCAGCGCTTACGCGGTGCAGGTGCCGGGCCACGCGCCAGGGATGATCGCGCTGATCGTCCGGACCAGCGCCGGGGCTGGGTTGGACGGCGACGGCGCGGGCCTGACCCTGCTTGCCAGCGACGCCGCCTGGAGCGTCCGGGCCTTGCGTGAAGGGCTGGAGGTGCATCCGCTGGCCCGGGTGGTGTTCGACGATGCTGCCGCCGAGCGCCGCAGCGCCGCACACCTGCGCGAGTGGCTGCTGGACCATCCCCGCGCCCGGGTGATCGTCAGTCACGATGCGCCGGAGGGTGAAAATGGCTGAGGCCCTGGACCGCCTGACCGTGTTGCGTCACGCGTTGGGCGAGAGTGGAGTGCTGTTCCGGAACCGCGCAGCTCTGGAACGCCACCAGGACCGGCTTGCCGCCCACCACCTGCGCTGGGTGGCGGCACACAGCGCCTTTACGGCCAGCCGTTTCCTAGGCGCGGGGTTGGCCCTGGAGCAGTGGCGCGAACTGCCGCCCGTGGGCAAGCCGGAAATGATGGCACAGTTCGATACGCTCAACACCGCCAGACTGCGCCTGGCCGACGTGCTGGCCGTTGCACGCCGCGCCGAGGACACCCGCGACTTCACGCCCACGCTGCCCACCATGCGCGGGCCGGTGACAGTGGGACTATCGAGCGGCACGGGGGGCAACGCAGGCGCATTCGTGGTGTCCCGCGCCGAGCGGCTGCAGTGGGCCGGGGTGGTGCTGCGCCATCTGCTGCCCGCGTTTCCGCTGGGACTGCTGAAAAAGCAGCGCGTCGCCTTTCTGCTGCGGGCCGACGGCGGGTTGTACCGCAGTGTGGGCAGCTCCCGGCTAGACTTCCGGTTTCTGGACCTGCTGCGCCCGCAAGGCGAACTGGCCGCAGAACTGAGTGCGTATGCTCCCACGCTGCTGATCGGCCCGCCCAGTGTGCTGCGTGCCCTGCTGGATGCCGGAGCCACGGCCCGCCCCGAGCGCGTGGTCAGCGTGGCCGAGGTGCTGGAGGACGATGACCGGGCGGCGCTGGAACGCGGTTTCGGCCCGGTGGTGCAGGTCTACCAGGCCACCGAGGGGCTGCTGGGCCTGCCGTGTCCGCACGGCCACCTGCATCTGAATGAGGCGCACGTTCACTTTGACCTTGAGGCGGTGGGGGACGGCTACCTGCGTCCGGTCCTGACCGATCTGCGCCGGACCACCCAGCCGATGGTCCGCCACCGCCTGGATGACCTGCTGGTGCTCGCGGAAGGGTGTTCGTGCGGGCTGGCCTCTCGCCGCGTGCTGCGCGTGGCCGGCCGACAGGACGACGCGCTGGAGCTGCCGGGAAGCGCGGGGCGCGTCACGGTGTGGCCCGATTTTCTGCGGGGGGCCATGAACCGGGTGCCCGGCCTGCGCGAGTACCGGGTAGAGCAGACCGGCGCGGCCGCCCTGCGCGTGCTGCTCGAACCGCTGAACTCCGAGCTTCGGCAGGAGGCGTGCGCCCAGGTTCGCCGCGCGCTGGAACGGAGTGGGGCGGACGCCACGGGGGTGCAGATCACGGTTGGACCGTTGCCTGCCACGCCGCCGGGGGTCAAGCGCCGCCGGGTTCGCCGCCTCTGGAAAGGAGCGTTGCCATGAACCAGCCGCTTGGTCTGCGGATCCTGTCCACCGCCCAGGCTCTGCCCGCCCGCATTGTGCCCACCGCCGAGGCGGCTGCTCTGTGCCGTGTTGCGCCAGAGGTGGCCCTCAAGCGCACCGGCGTTCACGAACGGCGCTGGCTGTCCGGTGATGAGACTGCCCTGACTCTGGGCACGCAGGCTGCGCGGGAGGCAGTGGCGGCAGCGGGGCTTGAAGTGGCGCAGATCGACACTCTGCTGAACGCCAGCGGCAGCCAGCTTCAACCCATTCCGGACGGCGGGGCGCTGCTGGCCCGTGAGCTGGAGCTGCGCGGCGCGGCCACCTACAGCATTCACGGCACCTGCCTCAGCTTTCTGCTGGCGCTGAACCACGCGGCCCTGCTGATCGGCGCGGGGCAGGCCCGGCATGTCCTGATCGTCAGCAGCGAGGCAGGCAGCCCTGGCCTCAACTTTGCCCAGCCGGAAAGCGCCCTGCTGATCGGTGACGGTGCGGCGGCCGTGGTCGTCGGCCCGGCCACCCATGACGGTCAGGGCATTCACGCCATGCGGGTTGCCACCTACCCGGAAGGCGCGGACCACACCCGCATTCGCGGCGGTGGCTCGCTCCTGACGCCCAGAAACCCCGCCGCCGTGCTGGAGGACTTCACCTTCGACATGCATGGGCTCTCGGTGCTGAGGCTGGCCTCACAGGTGGTTCCCGGTTTTCTGGAAGGGCTGCGCGCTGGCCTGAGCAGCGGTCTGCCCGGCATTGACCGTGTCGTGCCGCATCAGGCCAGCGCGGCGGGCCTGGACCTGATGCGCCGCTACGGCTGGCCTGCGGAGCGAATCGAGGTGACGCTGACACGCCTGGGCAACGTGATCGCAGCCAGCCTGCCGCTGACGCTGCATCAGGCGCTTTCCAGTGGCCGCGCAGGGGAGGGGGACACGCTGTTGCTGGTGGGCACCGGGGCAGGACTGATCGCTGGCGGGATGATTCTGCGGTTGTAGGCCTGCGGGGGTGACCCCATCGCCCAGACAGCCCCCTGCCCCTGCTCCCGTCCGGCGCTAGCCTGCCCGCATGAGTCCCGACGGCCTGCCCGAAACGTTCGACGTCCTCGTCCATCCGGTCTCCGGCCTGAGCGGCGAGCTGCGTGCCCAACCCAGCAAAAATTACACCACGCGGTACCTGCTGGCGGCAGCGCTCGCGGAGGGTGAGACACGCGTGGTGGGCATTGCCACCAGCGAGGACGCCGGGGCCATGCTGCGCTGCCTGGAGGACTGGGGTGCGGACGTGACGCTGGTGGGTGACGACGCCGTGATCCGGGGTTTCGGCGCTTCTCCCCGCGCGGGCGTGACCCTTAACCCCGGCAACGCGGGCGCGGTGGCCCGCTTCCTGATGGGCGTGGCGGGGCTGACCACAGATACCACCCTGGTCACCGATTACCCCGATTCGCTGGGCAAGCGTCCCCAGGGCGATCTGCTTGACGCCCTGGAACGCCTGGGCGCACGCGTGAGTAGCGCCGGGGGACGACTGCCGCTTGCCATCTCCGGTCCCGTTCAGGGCGGCACCGTGGAGGTCAGCGCCGAGCGGTCCAGCCAGTACGCCAGCGCCCTGCTGTTCCTGGGGCCGCTGCTGCCCCGTGGGCTGGAGCTGCGCCTGACCGGGCAGATCAAGAGCCACGCCCCGCTGCGGCAGACCCTGGACACGCTGAGCGCCTTCGGGGTGGGGTTCAGCGCCAGCGAGGACCTCACTCGCGTGGCCATTCCCGGCGGGCAGGCGTACCGGGCGGGGCGCGTCTCTGTCCCCGGCGACTATCCCGGCTCGGCGGCCATTCTGGTGGCGGCGGCGTTGCTGCCCGGCGAGGTCCGTCTGGGCAACCTGCGGGAAAACGACCTCCAGGGCGAACGGGAGGCGGTGGCCGTCCTGCGGGAGATGGGCGCGGACATCGTGCGCGAGGGGGACACACTCTTGGTGCGCGGGGGCCAACCGCTGCATGCGGTGACGCGCGACGGGGACGGCTTCACCGACGCGGTGCAGGCGCTCACGGCTGCTGCCGCTCTGGCAGAAGGCACCACCACCTGGGAGAACGTCTCCACCCTCCGGCTCAAGGAGTGCGACCGCATCAGCGATACCCGGCGTGAGTTGCAGGGACTGGGCATCGGCGCGGCGGAAACGGCGGACAGTCTGAGCGTCACCGGCGCCGGCCGAATCGCCGGAGGCGCCACCGCCAACGGACATGGCGATCACCGCATGATCATGCTGCTGACGCTGCTGGGCCTGCGGGCCGAGGCGCCCATTCGCATTACGGGCGCGCATCACATCCGCAAGAGTTACCCGCTGTTCTTCCGCCATCTGGAAGCGCTGGGTGCGAGGTTCGACTACCTGCCCACCGAGGGGCATTAGGAGCGTACCAGCGCAACAGGACCTGTCCCAGCCTTAAGCTGCCTGTCCTCACGTCCTCATCCCCGGATGCTCCACTGTCAGAATGAACAGAATGCTGTTGATCGGCACCCTGGCTCTGGCCTGTGCGGGTTGCGCTCAGACGAGTGCTGGGAATGAGGCCTCAAAGCCGCCGCTGGAAACCTCCGGTCTGACGGTGCCCGAAGGATTCAAGGTCACGCCCTACGCCGACGGCTTTCAGAAACCGCGCATGATGGTGGTGGCCGACAACGGGGACGTACTGCTCAGCGACACCTCGGCGGGTAGGGTTTACGTGTTGCCGGACCGCGACAAGAACGGACAGGCCGACAGCAAGGAACTGTTTGCCAGCGGCCTGAACCAGCCGCACGGCCTCGCCATTCATGGGGGCTACCTGTACGTCGCCAACACCGACAGCGTGGTGCGCTTCCCGTACAAGTCGGGTGAC
Source organism: Deinococcus humi (assembly GCF_014201875.1). Classification (NCBI taxonomy): domain Bacteria; kingdom Thermotogati; phylum Deinococcota; class Deinococci; order Deinococcales; family Deinococcaceae; genus Deinococcus; species Deinococcus humi. Next base: position 527,242 of record NZ_JACHFL010000002.1, read on the forward strand.
CTGAAGGCGGGTGCGGCGGCTGAAAAGCTCGTTGATCTGCCCAGCGGCGGCGGCCACTCCACCCGGACGGTCGTCTTCGGCCCGGACGACAAGATGTATGTGTCTGCCGGAAGCTCGTGCAACGTCTGTGAGGAAAGCGATCCGAAACGGGCCGCCATCTGGGTGTACGACGCCGACGGCAAGAACGGCAAGGAGTACGCCAGCGGCCTGCGAAACGCGGTGGGCATCGAGTGGTTTGATGGTCAGCTGTATTCCACCAACAACGGGCGAGACCAGCTGGGTGACGACATGCCGCCGGAAGGCTTTTACAAGGTGAACAGCGGCAATTTCTTTGGCTGGCCCTACTGCTATACCACCAAGGCCGGCGAAGCCCAGGTCTGGGACAAGGACTTCGGCAAGAAAAACGCCGATGTCTGCAAGGACGCCACCCCTGCCTTCGCCCTGACCACCGCGCATTCTGCTCCCCTGGGGCTGGCGTTCTACACCGGGAAAACCTTCCCCCAGACCTACGCTGGCCAGATGTTCGTGGCCTTGCACGGCAGCTGGAACCGCAGCGAGAAGAGTGGCTACAAGGTCATCACCGTCGATCCCAAGACTGGGAAGGTGGCCGATTTCCTGAGCGGTTTTCTGAAGGACGATAAGGCCAATGGACGCCCAGTGGATCCAGTGGTGGCCGCCGACGGCGCCATGCTCCTGAGCGACGACGGCGCCGGCAAAGTCTGGCGGATCCAGTACGTGGGGAAATAGCGCTCTACTTCACTCCAATGCGCCCCAGCAATGCCCTGAGGGTTCGCCGCTCTGTGACACTTAGGGCCGCCAGTAACCGTTCTTCATTGGCGAGATGCTGGGGCAAGAGACTGTCAATCAAAGTGCGGCCCGTTGCTGTCAGCCGGGCGCGGATGGCCCGGCGATCCGAGGTGTCGGGGAGTCGCTCAATCAGCTGCCGTGCACTCAGAGCGTCCACCCGTTTGGTTACAGCGGGTGGAGTGATTGCCATGAGGGCGCTCAGTTCACCCAGGGTCAGTCCCTCCGGGGGGGCCGAACGGCGCAACGTCGCCAGCACGTCGAAAGCCGAGGGCGTGAGGTCATGTCCGGCAAAAAAAGCCTCCAGCTCTGCCTGAAGCTGTCCCGACGTGCGCTGGACGGCGATCACGGTGAGCATCGGCTCCGGGTCCAGATCGGGCCGGGCTATGCGCCAGTCCTGTTCGATGCGGGACAGCAGCTTGGGGGTGGAGGCGTCTTTCATCCCCGATTCCGTTCCCGGTCGGCCGCCAATAGGCTCACCGCTCCCAGTAGCAATGCCGCGCTCAGCAGGCCCGCCACAGTGGGCGGCTGCGGGGTCTGTCCCAGCCAGCCCAGGCCGGTGATAACGGCCGCCCCCAACACCTGACCCAGCGTGGCCGCCACCGTGCTGGCCCCAGCCCCCAGCCGCGCGCCCACGGTCAGGGTCAGGCTGACATACGTCACACCCAGGAGGCCGCCCAGCAGTGTCCACAACTCCGGCCAGGCCGTGGGACGCGCGCCGTCCAGCCCCAGCGCCCACAGCGAGAGCAGCAGCCCCGCTCCCACCCCGAAATTGACCAGGGTGGCCGCCAGCGGCGACGCCAGCAGGGCGGCCAGCCGCAGATTGAAGGCCAGTCCTGCCGACAGCCCGATCCCTGCGCCGACAGTGGCCATCAGGGCCACCAGACTCATGCCAGCCCCCACAGCCGCAGGCCCAGCGCCGCCAGCACCAGCACGGCCGCCAGGGTACGCGCCCGGTTCAGCCGCCTGCGCGGCAGACCCAGCGCGCCAAAATGGTCCAGCGCCAGTGCGGTCAGCACCTGCGCGGCAATGACCAGCGTTGTTGCCAGGGCCGCGCCCAGCAAGCGGGTCAGGACGACGCTGCCCACCACGTAAGCACTGCCGACCGCCCCGCCCAGCCACACCCAGCGCGGGGCCACCCCAGCCGACGTCCAGGTGGGTCTCACCTGTACGATCGCCAGCACCAGCCCCAATGCCACCGCTCCGACGAGATACGAGGTGCCTGCCGTCAGCGTCACAGACTTCAGTTCACCTGCCAACGCGCTGTTCACGGCAAATTGCATGGGCAACAGACTGCCCGCTGCCACAGCTAACAGGAGAAAAGGGGCACGTCCAGATTCAAGAGCCATACAAAAATAGTACACCGGTAAAATGTTTATAGGTGAAGTAGGCATGATCGCCTAGTGCCGATGCGCTTTGGGCTGAGGGTGCCCTGTCTGCGGCATGTGCTGTAAATGCCGTGAGCGGTCTGGGTGCCTCATCAATTTAGAAGCAGGGGCCGTTTCAGCGTTTCGCTTTGGCATGGGAATGACGTGCATCCAGCGACATACCCTGGGCAGGGCATCAATGCGGGGCTGACCTGGGGTCCGCCTCGGCTACCCCGGGCAGTCGCAGTCACCGTTGCCTAACCCCTTACGCCTTTTGCCGGATGCAACCCCTCACCCCGATGTTGCGTAATAAGGAGCATGACCGATGGCAAGCCCGGCCCGCTGACCCCACCCGAAACTTCCCTGAGCGCGCCGGAGGCCGTCAAGAACGTGGCCCCGGTGGACGCGCCGGAAATGGTGCCGCTTTCGAACGAGGACCGCGCCCGTCTGGATGGCATGGCCCGCGCCTTCGCGGTGGACGTACTGAATGCTGGAGCGCACACGCCGGAATTCAAACGCAAACTCGACGCCGTGCATGACCTGGGTCTGCCCGAACAGCGCGCGGCGGCGCAGACCAGCAACCGCATGCTGGACCGCCCCCTGCGCGCCACCCGCAGCGGGGCACTGGCCGAGGGCAGCGAGATTCTCAACAGCCTGACGGACCTGCGGCGCACTGTGGAGGACCTGGACCCCAGCCGCGCCCCCACGCCCCGCCGCCTGTTCGGCATCCTGCCGGGGGCTAAAAAAGTCCAGAGTGCGATGGACAAATATCAAAGTGCCCAGTCGCACCTGAACGGCATTCTGGAAGCGCTGTACCGCGGCCAGGACGAGCTGAGGCGTGACAACGCCACCATTGAAACCGAGAAGCTGCATCTGTGGGAGACCATGCAGAAGCTGCGGCAGTACGCTCACGTCGGCAAGGCAGTGGACGCGGCCCTGACCGAGCGGCTGTCTGAACTGGCGCAGACCGACCCCGAAAAGGCCCGCATGGTCAGTGAGGAATTGCTGTTCGCAGTACGTCAGCGCGTGACCGATCTGCTGACCCAGCTGGCGGTGAGCATCCAGGGCTACCTCGCCCTTGATCTGGTGCGGCGCAACAATCTGGAACTGATCAAGGGGGTGGACCGCGCCACCACCACCACGGTCAGTGCCCTCAAGACCGCGCTGATGGTCTCGCAGGCGCTGGGGACGCAGGGCGCCGTGCTGGGACAGATCACGGCCATCAACGACACGACCGGCAAGATGATCGGCAGCACGGCCAGCCTGCTCAAGCAGCAGTCCACTGAGATTCAGCGTCAGGCGGGCAGCGCCACCGTGGACCCACAGATCATTCAGGGGGCTTTCCGGGACGTGTACGGTGCACTGGACGCCATCAGCGCCTACCGCCAGCAGGCGCTGGAGCGCTTCAGCGAGACCATGCAGGTGCTGGATAAGGAGGTGGCCCAGGCCCAGACGTATCTGGACCGCGAACGCCAGCAGGTGGCGCGTGAGGTGGCCCAGGGCCTGAATGTGAGCAAAGAGGGTGAGCTGAAGCTCTGAACACCCGACAAGTCTTGCTGGTCAGTCTGGCCGCAAGGCCGGAGAATCGGCGTCATCTCGGGGGCAACCGCGTGTCTGTTCAGGAAGCCGCTCTCCAGCAGTGGGCTGGAGTGGTGGATGACAACCTGCTGTACGTCCCGTTGATCATTTCTGATGCAATGTGACGCTGAGGTCCTGGCGATCCTCGGCCCGTCAGCACGGTTTCTGACGACTGGGGCAACCTGCACGGTCTACACAGACGGCCAGCGGGTACTGAGGATGACCACCTCTGTAGAGGCGCGCTTCTTTTTGCAGGCCGAGATCATGCGGGCACTGACCCGGGCTGGCGTGCCAGTTCCAGAAATTCTGGACGTGGGGCGGCTGCCAGATGGACGAACGTTCAGTCTGGAAACCTTCGTGGCCGGTGACGGTGGAGGGCCGTCGGTGGCAGGTTGGGCTGATCTGGGCCGAACATTGAAGGCACTGCATACGCTCCCGCACAGTGGATCTGGCCTCCTGCGGGAGGGAACGGAGAGGTTTCGGGGGACAGCCAGGGATGCGGCAACTGGCCTCCTCACCCGCCTGAAGACCTGGCCCTTTGATGGACGTCCGCTGGAAGCCCAGCCGCTGATCCAGCACGCGCCGGACCTCACCGCAGCCATAACTGCGCTGGAACCAGAGCTGTGGCAGGTGGCTAAACTGCCGTCCGCTGTCTGTCATACCGATCTGCACGGCGGGCAGTTTCGCTGGCAGGGAGGCCGCCTTGCGGCGCTGCTGGACTTTGGGGACGCTGCCATCGGGCCGCCTGATTGGGATCTTGCCAGCGCGGCCTATTTCAATGGCTGGTGCGCGGCGGAGCAGATCGCCCACGGGGCTAGCCTGCGCTGTGACCCTCCGGTAGCGCTGTTCGGCCTGTTCCTCGCCTTTCACCGTGCGGGCCGCGCCGCGGAGCAAGGCGGGCCACGGCGGATCGCAGAAGCTGTCGCCTTCGCCCGGAGCTGCCTGAATCGGCTGCCTTGAACACCCCAGCCCTGGGGCAGGGAGACGCAAGCGCGTTAATGGCCTGATCAAGGGAGGACTGACCGCTCAGGCGCTGCTTGGCGTTCCCATGCTGGATCAGGACTGGACACTGGAGGGCGGCCTCTGGCTCCCCTGTCTTTCGGGCTGCTGACCTAAACCGGGGCGCGGGGCCTGGGGGACGGCTCCCGTATGCTGCACCCCATGACCGCGCCTGCCACCGTTCCCGATCCGCTGAACACGGCGACACTGACCATCACCTGCCCGGACCGCGGCGGCATCGTGGCTTCCGTGTCGCAATTCCTACACAACCACGGTGCGAACATCATCCACAGCGACCAGCACAGCACCGATCCAGCGGGCGGTACGTTTTTTATGCGGATGGAATTCTATCTGGACGGCCTGGATCTGAGCCGCAATGGCCTCGAGCGGGCCTTTTCCACGGTAGTGGCCCGTCCCTTCGAGATGGACTGGACGCTGGCCTACCGCGCCGAGCCGAAGCGCATGGCGATTCTGGTCAGCCGCTATGACCACTGTTTTCTGGACCTGTTATGGCGCAAACGCCGGGGCGAGCTGAACGTGACGATTCCCCTGATCATCAGCAACCACGAGGACCTGCGCCGGGACGCGGAGATGTTCGACATCCCATTCCACGTCGTTCCTGTGAATAAGGACAACAAGGCCGAGGCCGAGGCCGAACAGGTTCGGCTGCTGCGTGACGCTGACGCCGAATTCACTGTGCTGGCCCGTTATATGCAGATCCTGTCGGGGGATTTCCTGCACGGCTACGGGCGGCCCGTGATCAACATCCACCACAGCTTCCTGCCCGCCTTTGTCGGCGCGAATCCCTACCGCGCCGCCTTTAACCGCGGCGTCAAGCTGATCGGAGCCACCAGTCACTACGTCACCGAGGAACTGGATGCCGGACCGATCATCGCGCAGGACGTGATTCCCGTGACCCACCGCGAAACGCCCGACACCCTGATGCGCCTGGGCCGCGACGTGGAACGGCAGGTGCTGGCCCGCGCCGTCAAGGCCCACGTGGAGGACCGTGTGCTGGTTCACGGCAACAAGACCGTGGTCTTCTGAAAGCTGCGAGATACACGAAAAAGACCGTGCTCATCAACTCTCAGCCTTTGCCTTTGACCCGGCGCTAGGCACACCGTAGGCTGGGCGCATGGCAACGCTGTACGTGATTCTGCTCACGCTCCACAACATCAACCGCTGGCTGGTCCTGCTGGCCGGGATGTGGACCCTTTTTCGAGGTTTTTCTGGTCTCAGTTCGGGACGGGCCTATACCGCTGCGGATCGTCGCCCGGTGGTGGCTTTCGTGGGCACGGTCAGCCTGCAACTGGTGCTGGGGCTATTGCTGTTCGGTTTCATGGGCGCGCAGAACATGCCGGTCTTTGCCGGCGCACGGTCCAGCTTCCAGTGGGAACACCTGGGTCTGGGCGTGCTGGCCGCCGTTTTTGCCACCCTTGCCTCCGCGCTGAGCAAGCGGGCCACGGGCAATCCGGCCAGGTTCCGTGCCATGACCATCTGGACCGTGCTGAGCCTGGTCGTGGCGCTGGCGGGCATTCCGTGGTGGAGGCCGCTGCTGCGTTTCTTCAATCTGTAGTGGAGTCCTATAGGCGAGCATGAATGGGATGGGTCACCGCCGCTATTCGATGGTCTAAGTGCTGCCCCGTGGCCTGGCCCCCTCCAGTCGCCGCGGTACCAGTCGGCGCAGTATGACGATCAATTCTGGATCCATGAATTCATAGTCGTCAGGAAGGCCCAGCGTCAGGATGCGCTCATCGGGCAGCGCCCCCTTGAAGCGCTGACACAAGATGTCGCGGTGACGTTTTTCCATGCATACAGCCACATCAGCCCACTCCAGAAGGTCACGGCTGACGGGCGTCTCGGCATCCCGGTTGGTGCCTGCTGAGGCCACCTCCCAGCCGGGCGTGTCGCGGAAAATCGCCTCAGCGGTGGGGCTCCGCAATTTGTTCTGGGCACAGACGAACACCACGCGCAGGGGCCGGGTCATGGCAGGACCCGGACGTAATGTTCCACTGTCGGGAACGGATCGTAGAAGTGGTGCAAAAGTGAGCGCCACTCTCCATATTCCGGGCTGCCGCGAAAGCCCTCGGTGTGGTCTTCCAGCCTCTCCCACCACACCAGCAGGGCGTATTTGTGGTCATCTTCCAGGCAGCGTTGTAACTCGTGGCGTAGGTAACCGTTCATGCCGGCGATGATACGCTGCGCCCCAGCAAAGGCGACCTCAAACTCGGCGGTCTGGCCGGGGCGGATGCGCAGCAGGGCAATTTCGTGGATCATGCCTTCGGCCTCATTGCTGACGGTGTGAGGCCAGTCAATGTCACCAACCCCCACCTAATCCTCCCCTGAACCCGCCTGACAAAGGAGGAATACCGGGACCCACCCCGTCGGCCCTTAAATCCGCCCTGGTGCAAACTCGCCCTGACGCCGCTCGGCGCCTAAGCCCGCCACAATCATGTTCTGGACGCGAATCCAGGCGCGGGCGCTGGCCTCCACCACGTCGGTGGCGACGCCCAGGCCGTGCAGCAGCGTTTCGCCGTGGCGGGCGCTGACACTGACCTCGCCCAGCGCGTCACCGCCCTGGGTGACGGCCTGGATGCGGTAGCTTTCCAGCGTGGGCGAGAGCCCGGTAATCTTGTTGATGGCCTGGAAGGCGGCCTCCACCGGCCCGTCGCCGTGGGCCGTAGCGTCCACCGGGCCGTCGGGGGTTTGCAGACGCACAAAGGCCACCGGAGTCATGTTCATGCCGCTGGTGATCTGAAAACCTTCCAGGCTGAAGGTCTGCGGCACGTCGCTGCGGGAGTCCACCAGCGCGCGCAGATCATCGGAGAAGATCTGGCCCTTGCGGTCCGCCAGGTCCTTGAAACGGCCAAACAGATGCTGCACCTTGTCGTCGGGCATGTCGGCGTACCCCAGATCGGTCAGCGCCTTGCGAAAGGCGGCCCGGCCCGAGTGCTTGCCCATGACCAGCACGGCGGCCTCGCGCCCCACCAGCTCGGCGTTCATGATCTCATAGGTCTCGCGGGCCTTCAAGACGCCGTCCTGATGGATGCCCGATTCATGCGCAAAAGCGTTGTCGCCAACAATGGCTTTGTTGGGCTGCACCGGCATGCCGCTCAGGCGGCTGATCAGTCTGGAGGAGCGGTACAGCTCGCGGGTCTGGATGCCAGTTCGGTACCCGTAGTGATCGGCACGGGTATGAAAGGCCATCACGATCTCTTCCAGACTGGCGTTTCCGGCCCGCTCGCCGATGCCGTTGATGGTGCATTCGATCTGGCGCGCGCCGCCCTCGACTGCGGCAATCGAGTTCGCCACGGCCATGCCCAGATCGTCGTGACAGTGGCTGCTCAGGATGACGTGGGCGGGCAATGCGGCCTTCAGGTACGCGAACAGCTCCCGCATCTCGTCGGGGGTGGTGTAGCCCACGGTGTCGGGCACATTGACGGTGGTGGCTCCCGCTTCCACTGCCGCCTTAAAAATCCGGCTCAGGAAGGTCCAGTCGCTGCGGGTGGCGTCTTCGGCGCTGAATTCCACATCGTCCACGAAGGAACGGGCCAGCGTCACGGCCTGCACGGCGCGTTCCACCACAGCGTCCGGTTCTAGGTTCAGCTTCTTCGCCATGTGAATGGGGCTGGTGGCGATAAAGGTGTGGATGCGGGGCTTCTCGGCGGCTTCCACGGCCCGCGCCGCCGCCTCGATATCTGCCCGCCCGGCCCGCGCCAGCCCTGCGATGATCGGTCCACGCACCTCACGGGCGATCCGTGACACGCCTTCCAGATCGCCGGGGCTAGCGATGGGAAAGCCTGCCTCGATCACATCCACGCCCAGCCGCGCCAGCTGGTGAGCGATCTCCAGCTTCTGAGCGTGGTTCAGGGCCACGCCGGGGGACTGCTCGCCGTCGCGCAGGGTAGTGTCGAAGATGCGGATGCGGTCTGTGCTTTGTGGCTGATTGTTCTGCGGCTGGGACATGGTCTCTCCTGTGGGGGGCTGAGGCGCGAGTTGAGCGTGGGCAGGCACGAAAAATCCCCCGAAGGGAACTCCTCCGGGGGATCGGGCGGCCACAACCTTCTTGAGCCGTTCACTCCACCGGAGGACGGATAAGAAGGAGGCCAAAGCGGATCATGGCTGGACTGTAACGGATGCGGGGGCTCAGGGGCAAGGGGAGTCGTCTAGCCCCCTGGCCCGTCCGGAAATGCCATTGGTCCGGACGGGGTGGGGCCGTCGCCCCTTCGATCAGTGCTCCGTCTGCGAACGGGAGTCTGTGCCTCCCAGAGCGTCCATGAATTCCAGCGCGTACCGCACGCCCGTCTCAAAGTCACGGCGCAAGACATTTTCATTGGGGGCGTGGACACGACCCGCCACGTTGCCGATGCCCAGGGCAATCACGGGGGCGCCGACATATTCCATGAAGGGGTGCATCGGGCCGCTGCCGCCGCTGCTGGGGTTCAGGATGGCGTCCTGGCCGTAGACCTCTCTGGCCACCCCCACGGCGGTCTGCACGAAGGGATCGTTCAGATCGCTACGGGCGGGGTGCTGGTGGCTTTCCAGCTCGACGATTTCCACATCCTGGAGATTCTGGGCGTCCAGATGGGCGCGCAGCAGTTCCACAATCTTGTCAGGATGCTGATCCGGTACCAGGCGGAAGTCGAGTTTGACGAAGCCCTCGGCGGGCAGCACGGTCTTGCTCCCGCCGTCGCCGTAGCCGCCGTGAAAACCGTTCACGTTCAGCACGGGCATCAGGTTCAGGCGGGTATGGTGGTCCTCGGGCGTTCCCAGCGGACGGGTGACCTCGTAGGCGCTGTACAGCGCCTCGCCGTGGCCGGGCAGCCGGGCGATGGCTGCCAGATCGGCTTCACTGGGCGGACGCACGTCGTCGTGAAAGCCGGGAATGGTGACGCGCCCGCCTTCGTCGCGCAGGCTGGCCACTGCTTTCGCTAGTCGCCACAGCGGATTGTCCACCACGGCCCCGGTGCTGCTGTGCAGATCGCTGGCGGCCACCCGGCAGCGCAGTTCCAGGCACACAATGCCTTTCAGGCCCGCGTACAGGATGGGCCGGCCCTCGGGGGTCACGCTTCCGAACTCCCACCACACGCCGTCGGCCTTCAATTCGGCGGCGTGGTCTTTCACAAAGGCTTCCAGGCTGGGGCTGCCCACCTCCTCCTCGCCCTCCAGCAGCCACTTGACTTTCAGGGGCAGGCGGCCGCCGTGCCGTTCGCGCAGCGCCCGCAGGCCCGCCAGCCGCGAAACGAATTCGCCCTTGTCATCCGATGCACCGCGCCCATACAGGCGGCCGTCGCGTTCGGTCAGCTCGAAGGGGGGTGTGTCCCACAGGTTCAGCGGGTCTTCCGGCTGCACGTCGTAATGATTGTAGATCAGCAGCGTGAACGGGCCGTCCCCGGCCTCGGCCACCAGCACCGGGGCCACCTGACCGGGGTAGCGAGCCACCGTGAAGCCCTCGGCCTCCAGCAGCGTGGTCACGGCGGCTGCCGTCTCCGGCAGCATGCGGCCCTGGGCGGAGACACTTTGCATCGCCACCAGATCACGCAAGTCAGCCAGACCGCGTTCGATGTGGGCGGAAAGATCCGGAGTGTCGGTTGTGGTCATGCTACCAATCTACTTCTCGAAGCCGTGTGGGTGCTCCCTGTGCCAGTTCCAGGCGGTCTGCACGATCTCCTGCAAGTCGGTGAACTGCGGCGTGAAGCCCAGCTCCTGCACAATTTTCGTGGCGTCGGCCACCAGCCGGGGTGGATCGCCTGCGCGGCGGGGGGCGATCTCGCGCTCCAGCGGTGTGCCCACCACGGCGTCGACTGCGTCCAAGACCTGCTTGACGCTGAAGCCGTGGCCCAGGCCGACATTGTATGTGGCGGCCTCGGTCTTCCCGGCATGCAGCGACTCCACGGCCAGCACGTGCGCGTCGGCCAGGTCCTGCACATGCACGTAATCACGGATGCAGGTGCCGTCCGGTGTGTCGTAATCCTCGCCGAAAATCAGCATCTTCTCGCGCTGGCCCAGAGCGGTCATGCACGCGAGTTCGATCAGGTGGCTCTGGCTGCGGTGAGCCTCGCCAATGTCCCCGCCAGGGGCCGCGCCGCACACGTTGAAGTACCGCAACACCACGTAGGGCAGGCCGTGCGCAGTGTGAAAGGCGTGAATCATGCGCTCGGTCATCAACTTGGTCTCGCCGTATACGCTCTCAGGTTGCATGGCGGCGTTCTCGGGAATGGGCACGGCGTCGGTGGTGCCGTAGACGGCGGCAGTGCTGGAAAACACCAGCGGCACCTTGCGGGTCTCCACGATGGCCTGCAACAGGTTCAGGCTGCCCACCACATTGTTGCGGTAGTAGCGGGCCGGAGCGCGCATGCTCTCGCCCACCTCGATCATCGCGGCGAAGTGGATGATGGCGTCGGGCTGATGGTCTTCCAGCGCAGCCCTGACGCTGGGAAGGTCCAGCAGGTCCGCCCTGACCAGCTCCACGTCTCCCGGCAACGCCTCGGCGTGCCCGCTGGAGAGGTTGTCCAGCACCACCACGCTGTGTCCCGCTGCCCGCAACTGCCGGACTGTGTGTGAGCCGATGTAGCCCGCGCCGCCGACCACCAGAAGTTTCATTGCCGTTCAGGGTAGCAGGCAGAGTCCACACGGGTGTCCACTCGCCGTCCCGGAGAACGGTTTCCAAAAGAAATGAAAGCGGGCGGATGAGTCGATGTCATCCGCCCGCCTTCCGTCTGGTTCTCTCGTTCAGTTCATGACGCGGCGCGCACCGTTGTAACGGCTGGCCCAGTACGCATTGGCGAACAGCGGCTCGATGATGGTGCGGCCCTTGTAGCTGTTGGCGTTGGCCATCATGCCGTCGCCCACGTACAGGCCCACGTGGCTGGCGACGCGGCCCATGGTGTTGAAGAACACCAGATCGCCCGCCCGCAGATCGCGCCGGTTGACCGCACGGCCCGTGTTCCACTGCCCGGCCGCGGTGCGCGGAAGGCTGATCCCCATGTTCCTGAACACGCTCTGGGTAAAGCCGGAGCAGTCCAGGCCGTTTCTGCCGCTGCCGCCCAGCGCGTACCGCACGCCCAGGAAGCGGGCGGCGGCGGTCCGCACGTAAGCGCCGCCAGTGTTGGTGGCGGCGGGCGCGGCATTGCGGACGGGTGCGTTGACGGCCGCCCCACCGAGGTTGAGCTTCTGACCCACCTGGATGGTGCTGCTGTTCAGGCCATTGAGGCGCATCAGCGTGCCGGCATCCGTTCCCGTAGCGCGCGCAATGGCGGACAGGGTGTCACCGCTCTTGACGGTGTAGGTGGAGGCCATAGCAGCAGTGCTGGTCAGGGCGGCGAAAACGAGAGGGAACAGGAGGCGGGAGTAATTCATCGACTTCAGAAGTTTAGCGCAGCTTTATTTATTCGCTCTTAATTCTCGAACTTAAACGCTCTGGTTATGCGCCTATACGTTCTTTATGCGCCGCAGGCCCGCGTGAACAGAATGAAAAATTGGCCTCTGGCTCAATCTTCTCAGAGTTGAGCTCATTTTTTGAGAGGTAGTGAAAGTGGCGTCAGTCACAGCCCAAACATCCTTATCCATTTTGGGTGTATCTCATTTTACTCATCTCTCAAATTGACGCAGGATTCTGAATGGGGATCTGCGCGCAGGCCATGGGCGGTTTTCACAGGTCTTCTGCGAAGCGCCGCCTATACTCAGTGACAGGGAACAGCCGTCTGCCCCGAAAGCCCATCGATCAGACACCTGATCTGGAGGACCGATGAAGGAACCCATGACCACCGATCAGCTCCTGCAAGGTCTGAAGCATTACCGCCGGATCGCCCGCCAGGACATGCTGCGCGCGCCAGAGACCCCGTGGCCGGAAGCGTTCTTGAAACACGCCGAATGCCGCCGCGAGGTGTACGTGGCTCTGGGCACCTACGCCGAAACGCACGCTCCCGACGACGTGATCGCCCACGCCCTGACCCTGTACGAGGCCATCCCGTTTTCCACCGGCACACCCGAGCACGAGCACCCGGACCTGAAAGGCCGTGAGAATGCGCTGGAGAACTTCTTCCTGCTGGTGGGCGTGGACCCCAAGACCCGCCGAGAGGCTCGCAGCCGCCGCCCCAAATTGAGTGCTGCTGGGGAAGTCGCGGCTGGAAGCTGACGCCGCCCGGCTTGCTGCCCTGCAGGCGCTGGAACGACGGAGTATGGGTTGTATCGCCTGCCGCCTTCGCCCCGGCTGCACGGGCGTGGTGGTGGCCGAGGGTAATCCGGCGGCCCGTCTGGTGATCGTCGGGGAGGGGCCGGGGCGCGAGGAAGACCGGGTGGGACGGCCTTTCGTGGGAGAGGGCGGAGCGTTGCTGGACCGCATCCTGGCCTCCGCAGGCATCGGCCGGGATGAGGCGTACCTCACCAACACCGTCAGGTGTCGCCCGCCTGCGGACCGCCCGCCCCGCCCCGACGAGATTGGAACCTGCACGGCGCTGTGGCTGGACGCTCAACTGGCCCTGTTGCGCCCGCGCGTAATCCTGAGTTTGGGCAACACGGCCACCCAGCATCTGCTGAGGACGCGGCGCGGCGTCGCCAGCCTGCGCGGCCAGTGGTTTGGTCTTAATTACGACGCTGCTCCGGGCGAGGCGGAACAGGCGCTGCTGATGCCGATGTTTCATCCCGCTTACCTGCTGCGCAATCCCGCGCGGACTCCCGGCACTCCCAAGGCCCTGACCTGGCGCGACATCCGCGAGGTGGCCGCCGTGTTGCACGGCGAGAAGCAGCCGGAGCATGTGGCCCAGCTGGTGCCGCTCGACATGGACGGTCAACCTGGATTGTTCTGACCCGGATTCCGCTCCTTGCTGGCACAGGTCGGGAGAACTCGGAGGTGTCCACTTCACGCCGGATTCCGTTGAGCTCGGACCTTCAGAGGTCTCTGACAATTCAGCCAATTTCAAGCCGGAGAAGATCCGTCCATCCGGCAAATCCGCATACACTACGTCCCATGCCCCATCCAGAATTCGTTGGACTCGTCAATTCTCTGCAGGCCACCGCCGAGGCCGCGCTGGGTGATCTGAACGCCGCCACCGCCAGTGCAGCGCGCGACGGCCTGCTGCAAGAGGGACGCGCCCGACAGACCGCCGAGCGCAGCCTGAAGTTGCTGACCATGCTGGCCGAGAAGACGCGCGGCAACCTCGACTTTGCCGAGGCGGACCTGCTGACCGGGGCGATTTCCAGCCTGCGCGAGCGCCTGGGCAGCGGCACGCCGGGCAACTAGTGCGGGCGGTCGTTCAGCGCGTGGCTCACGCCAGTTGCACCGTAGCAGGCGAGGTCACCGGGCAGACCGGGCCGGGACTGATGGTGCTGCTGGGGGTCGCGCCCGCCGACACTGCGCAGACCGCGCGGGCGCTGGCAGCCAAGATCGCCAAGCTGCGAATCTTCAACGACGACGCGGGCAAGATGAATCGCAGCGTCCTAGATACGGGTGGTGGCATCCTGAGCATCAGCCAGTTCACGCTGTATGCCGATACCCGCGCGGGCAACCGCCCCAGTTTCGTCGGCGCGGCCCCGCCGGCACAGGCCCGCGAGCTGTACGGTGAATTCAACGCCGCCCTGCGTGAACTGGGGCTGACGGTGGGAGAGGGCCGTTTCGGCGAACACATGGTCATTGACCTGAGCAACGACGGTCCGGTGACCATCACGCTCGACCTGAGCTGAAGCGGCCGGGTCAGCTCTCTGCGTCCTCGTCGTCGGCCTCACCCTCGGTTGCCGGGGCCACCGGATTGCGGTTCTTGCCGATCTCGCGCACGCGTCCGCTGAAGCGGCCCTTGATCTCCTCGTACATCGGGTGCGCACGAATATCGCCGGGGCGTGACGGAGCGGCGCTGGCCCGCGACTGGCTGGCCTGGGGGGGCGCTGACGGACGTGGGGCAGGCGTGGGCCGCTCCACCGCCAGATCGGCGTACGGCGCGTCCTCCAGATCGGGCAGGCCGGACGGACCCGATGCGTCCAGTGGCCCGCCAATATCGTCCCAGTCAGGTTCCACGTCGATGGGCTCCACGACGTACAGCTCGCGCGAGGCGGCGCGGTCCCCTGTCGGAGCCGTGCCTGATGGTGGTGGAGGCGCGTCGGCCACATGCTCGGCCTGCCAGGGGTCCGCAGCGATCGTTGGGAGCGGAGCGGGGGCCACGTCATCGGGGCTGGCGGGGCGGGGGAGACGGGTCTCGGGCGGCCGGGTTTCCGGGGGCCGCGTCTGGGGCCGGGGCGGAGGCATGCTGGTGGGCGGTTCCAGCGTCGCCACTGCTGCCGGGCGCGGAGGCAGGCTGGCCTGCGGCGGCGTGGCCTGGGCCGAAGGTGCAGCCGTCGCCTGCGGTCCCGGTCCCTCAGCTGCGCGGGTGGTGCGGCGTGGGGTGGGATCGAAAGGGGCAATCTCGATTTCGGCGGCTGGGGTGGTCTGCTCAGGGGCATTCCGGACGACGGGCGCGGGCCGGGGCGCCAGGGCAGGACCAGCGGGCGGGGTCCCGCCGCCGCCTCCCAGTTTCTGTTTTTTCGTGGCCTCCGCCGTGATCAGCTCGAAGGTGACCGGCCCGAACACCTTGAGGGCCAGGGCGGCGATGTCGTCGAATTTGCTCAGCGCCTGCTTGGCATGGAAGCCGTTGTCGCCGTAGGTCAGGCTGACATACCCCGCCTCGGCGTGCATCCGCGCAGGTTTCAGGAAAGCCCGGAGTTGCATGCTGGCCGCGCGGACCACGTCGGCCCAGTTGCCCTGCTGGGGCGGTGGGGCCTCATCATGAGCCCCGGCCTCGCCCTGAATCGCCGCCACCGCCTCGCGCACCACTTCACGCGCCGGGGCCGGGCCACGCCGTTCCTGGGCCGCCGCTCCACTACCTGCGCCGCCACCCGCCCGCAACCCCGCCAGTTCCTTTTCCATCCGGTTCAGGCGCTGTATCAAGTCCGCTGGCATGGCCGTTGCGTTTCCGGCCGTTACGGCGCCGCCCGCACCACCATCGGCGGCCAGCAGGGCGTGGGTCAGCGCCAGTTCCAGACTCTGCCCATCGGCGGACCGGGCGAAGCGGGCTTCCTGCTCATCCAGGGCAGCCTGAAGCTTCAGCAGCCGTGGCACGTCCGCGCCGTCCAGCCTTCCTTCATCGCTTAGGCCCAGTTCGGCGTGCAGGGCCGTCCCCAGCGCCGAGACCAGACCTTCCACCACCGTGCGGGCCGCGAAGCCGTCGCGGTACAGCCGCCCGGCCCCCTGCAGGGCTGCGCCCGCGTCGCCCGTCACCAGCGCCGCTGCCACGGCGCGCACGCGTTCGCCGGGAGGCAGACCCAGCGCTTCCTCCACCCCGGCCCGCGTGACTGCGCTGCCCGCTGCCAGCATGCGCTCCAGAAGGCTCTCGCCGTCGCGCATCGCGCCGTCGGCCAGGCGCCCGATCAGGTTCAGGGCTTCCGGCTCGGCGGTCATGCCCTCCTGCGTGGCCAGTCCGGCCAGCTTCCCGGCGATCTCCTCGGGCGTCAGACGGCGGAAACGGTAGTGCTGGCAGCGCGAGAGGATGGTCGGAATAATCTTTTCCGGCTCGGTGGTCGCCAGGATGAAGATGACGTGGCCCGGCGGCTCCTCCAGCGTCTTGAGCAGGGCGTTGAAGGCCGCCCGCGACATCATGTGCGCCTCGTCCAGAATGTAGATCTTCTTGCCGCCGCGCATGGCCGCCAGCCCCACCAGCTCGCGCAGGTCGCGCACGTCGTCCACGCTGTTGTTGCTGGCGGCGTCGATTTCCATCACGTCGGGGTGTGAGCCGGCGCGCACGCTCAGGCACGACTCGCACTCTCCGCAGGGTCTGGGAGCAGGACCGGTGCAGTTGGCGGTCATGGCGATCAGGCGGGCCGTGGTGGTCTTGCCCACGCCGCGCGGCCCCGAAAACAGGTAGGCGTGGCCCACGCGCCCGGCTTCCAGCGCAGCCTTCAACACATCCTTGATGTGTTCCTGGCCCACCACCTGATCCCAGCGGATGGGGCGGGCACGCTGGTAGATGGCGCTCATGCCCGTGCCTCCAACGTGAGGGAGGACGTGCGGGAGCTGGCTTGCAGGACAGGAAAAAAGACCGATTGATGGACTGCTGAACACGCACCGCTCACCGCAAACCTCTTCACCCCCCCAGTGTAGGGCGGGGCGGTCCGGCGCGGGGTGAGGGAGGGACGGATTCGGGGTAGCTAAGGGGCAGGGACAGATCTCTTGGTTCGCGCCAGGTACACGAAAAGCCCCCAGCATCTCTGCCGGGGGCTTTTCGTGTTTTGTCCTGTGGTGCCGAGGATGGGATTTGAACCCACACACCTCGCGGCGCTAGTCCCTGAAACTAGTGCGTCTACCAATTCCGCCACCTCGGCATGCTGCTGATCCGGTGCTGCTCTTCCGCTTGGTAGCCGCGCCCGTGGGGGCGTTTCGGAAGGCTCGGTTACTTTACTGGCGACTTCGGAAACTGTCAATAGGTCTGTGGCCCCAGCCCATCACACACCACGTCAGACGAACGCCCCAACCCGCAGTGGGGCCAGGGCGTTCGGTTCCGTGAGGGACGTCAGGGGAGGCTCACGGCATTGGGAGACGCGAGGTCATAGGGTTACAGTGCCAGGATCGCGGCGAAGTCGCCGTTCAGGCCCTCGGGGAAGAAACCACCCTTGACCGCGTCCACCTTCAGGAAGACGATGTTGCCCACCTGACGGGGGGTGCGGCTGAAGGCAATCGAGTTGTTGTCGGCCAGCACGATGTTCGCGCCGCCCGCCGCATTCAGGATGCCCTGATCGACGTCGCTGGCCCCGTCCACGGCGTCGCGCAGGTTGCTGATGGCAGCCACGACGTCACTGACCTTGAGGGCAGGGGTCACCTGGGTGTTGCGCTGCTGGTAGAGCAGGGTGCGGATCTGCCCGGCGTGGTACGCCTCGACGGCCAGGATGCCGGCGGCATTTTCCAGGTTGCCGCCCGCCGAGGTATCGGTCAGCAACCGGGCCGCGCCCTTGTACGCGCTGACGCCCACGTCCTCGAAGATGAACGCGCCGTGCAGGAAGAACAGGTCATTGGCAAAGGGATTAAAGCCGGTGATCGCGCCGCCCGAGGCCGCGTTGCCCGCGGCCAGGAAGGCTGGCCCGAGGTCGATCATGGGCTGCGCCACCGCACCCTTACCCAGCACCGTGCGAATGATCCGCACGTGGTTCAGCTCGTCGGAGGCAATCTCGTTGGCGTAGGCGGCCACATCTGCCGATTCGAACTTGATGCCCGCGCCGCCCTTGCCGGTGAATCCGGCTGGCAGGATGACCTTGCTGCTGTCACCGCCCACCGCGTCCAATTCTTCCAGGCGGCCCACGGCGGCCAGGTAGAAGGCGGCTTCCAGGTATTCCAGGTTCAGGGCGAAGTTGAAGATGGTCCCGTCCAGGTTGGGCTTCTTGTCCATGCTGCCCTGGGCCATCGCGCCGCCGGTCATGCCGGGAGCGCAGCCTGCCAGCAGGGTGCCTGCGCCGACGGCGCCAGCGGCACCCAGGAATTTACGGCGGTTCAGCAGTTTCTCGTTGACTTCGTTGTTCGCGGGCTTGTTGCTCATGGGTCTTCCTCCAGGGGGTGAGAGACGGGGGACAGAGGGCACACAGTAAGGACGCAGGAGGGGTGAACCTGTTCGGTCAACGGGAAGCGGCCCCTCCTACCGTGTTGTCCTTCTGCCCAGCTATAAGCAGTCCCTTTCCGGTTGGATCAACATGAACACAAAACTAAAGATTGGGTAAAGCCTCACGTTCGAACCCGTTGGGTAGGGGCTGCAACGCATGGTGCTCATCTGGGTTCACCACGCGCAGTGTTAAGATGCTGGTCCTTCTGCCCCTGCTGGGTGGACCTGCGCGGTGGCCGCGCGCCGACGCAGTAGCGCGAAGGCCCCTCCTCCCAGCAAGGCCACCAGCAAGGCCCCGGCCAGGGCTACCCCCAGGGCGGCCCGCAAACCCGCGTGCTGGGCCACGAAGCCGATCAGCGGTGGCCCCAGCAGGAAGCCGCCGTAACCGATGGTGGCGACCTGTGCGATGCCACGCCCCGCCAGCGCGTGCCCAGCCGCGCCGTACAGCACCGGCACGACGTTGCTCAGCCCCAGGCCCGACAGGGCGAATCCGAAGGCCGCGAAGACTGGTCCCTGCGCCAGCAGCGCCAGGCCCAAGCCCAATGCTGTGACCGCCGAGCCAACCCGCACGATGGCCTCGTCGCCTAGCCGTCCGCGAGCCTGGTCCCCGAACCAGCGGCCCAGGGTCATGGTGACGACGAAAGCGGTGTAGCCGATACCGGCGCTGCCGCCCTCCTGTTTCAGGATGTCGCGGAAATACAGTGCGGCCCAGTCGTAATTGGCACCCTCGGAGAGCATGCCCAGAAAACACAGCAGGCCCAGCAGCAACGCGGCGGAGCTGATGCCCACGCGTCGGCGAGACGGCTGGGGCGAGGTTTCCTTTGCCGATGTGGCTGCGACGGGCTGGTCCGGCATCAGAAAGCGGCCTGCCAGAATGCCCGCCAGCGTGGTGACCCCCACCACGAGCAAGACATGCGTCAGCATCGGCACGCGGCCGACCAGCAGCGTCCCCAGCCCCGCCCCCAGCACCCCACCCAGGCTGAAGTAGGCGTGCAGGCGGCTCAGGACCGGACGTTTCAGAGTCTGTTCCACCGTCACTCCCTGGGCGTTCATCGCCACGTCCAGACTGCCGTTGGCCGCCCCCAGGAGCGTCAACGTGAGCACCAATCCCAGGTAATTGGGCACCAGGAAAGGCACGGCCAATGACAGCATGCACATCACCACCGCCACGCGCGTCACCGGCCCGCTGCCGTACCGCGCCGTCCAGCCGCCGGTCAGCGGCATGGTGATTAGGGCACCCAGGCCAATGGCCAGCAAGGCCCCACCGATCTGCGCCTCACTCAGTGTCAGGGCGTCGCGCAGGCCGGGAATATTGACCGCCCAGGTGGCAAAGAAGGCCCCGTTGACGAGAAAGATCAGGCTGACGGCGCGGCGGGCCGATTCGGCGTGGTCAGGATGGGTGTGCAGGGCGGTCATGTGAACTCCTTGGCGGATGAGATGGAGAAGCGGGATCTGCGGACGAAGGGCAGTTTGTCTCCGTTCCCCTTGGAAAAGACAGAGGCTGTTTCGACTCTGAAACGATTCAGTTGATCCTCAAGTGCGCTACCATTCTCCCATGATGCCGCCTGACCCTCCTCCAGAGTCCAGCCGGCGCATCACCCTGCGGGAGGTCGCGCGGGCGTTGGGGGTGAGTGTGGCGACCGTTAGCAACGCTTACAACCGCCCCGATCAGCTCTCGGCGACGCTGCGGGAGAGGGTATTGGAAACGGCCCGCTCGCTGGGCTACGGGGGGCCTGATCCGTTGGCGCGTAGCCTGCGGCGGGGCCGGACCGGCGTCATTGGCGTGGTGTACGACGCGCCGCTGGAGTACGCCTTCGCTGACCCCGCCGCCGCGCAGTTTCTGGGCAGTCTGGCGCAGTCGCTGCAGTCGGCCTCACTGAACCTGCTGCTGCTGGCCAGTCCTGGCGATCCCCAGGCCGACCCGCTGTCCCCGGTGCAGAGCGCCAGCGTGGACGGCCTGATCGTGTACAGCGCCGCGCAGAACAGCGAGTTGCTGCGCGCGGTGCTGTTGCGCGGCCTGCCGACGGTGCTGGTGGACCAGGACCACCACGCCCAGGCCGCCGGTGTGGGTATCGATGACGCCGGGGGAGCGGCGCAGGCCGCGCGGCACCTGCTGGAACTGGGCCATACCCAGATCGGCGTGCTGTGTCTGGAACTCGGTCCACGTCAGGGCGGTGGACGGGTCGCGCCGGGGCGGGAACAGCAGGTTGCCTATCACCCCAGCGCTGAGCGGCTACGCGGTTACCGGGAGACGGTAGGCGCGGTGACCGGATCGATTGAGGGCGCAGGGGTCAGGCTCTACCTGACTGAGGCCGAGCGCAACACTGTGCCCGAGGGCGAGGCCTGCGCGCTGGAACTGCTGGGCGCCGAACCGCAGATCACCGCCCTGCTGTGTATGAGCGACGTACTGGCCCAGGGCGCTCTGCGCGCCGCCCTGACCCTGGGCTGGCCGGTGCCGCAGCGCCTGAGCGTCATCGGCTACGACGATTCGCCGGGCAGCGCCGACCTGAACCTGACCACCGTGTGGCAACCCACCTCCGATAAGGGGAGGCAGGTAGGGCAGGCCATGCTGGCGTTGCTGAGCGGCCAGACGCCATCGGACGTGCGGCTCCCGACCCGTTTGGTGGTGCGTGGCAGTACGGCCCAGTGCCCCACCACCGGCTGACGACAAAATCGCGCCCACTGAGTTAGGGGCGCGGTTTTGTCGTTTTGGACATGGTCTTGGCGAGGGTCTTACCAGCGTTCTAGCTGGGGGCCTAGCGTTATTCTGGCAGCGTCAGGCGCAAGGCAGCGGCGTGCAGCATCTTCACGCCGGTTTCCAGGCTGGCCTCGTCAAGGGTAAACCGCGGGTGATGATGCGGCCAGCGGCTGTCCTCCTCATCACTGCCAGAGCCGACGTTGAAGTAGGCGCCAGGAGCTTTTTCCAGGTAGGCGCTGAAGTCCTCACCGCCCATGGTGGGTTTGGCATCGCGGAAATGGTCTGGCCCCACCGTCTCCAACGCAATTTCCTTGAGCTGCTCGGCCACCCAGTCGGTGTTGATCAGGGCGCGGTATCCGAATTCATACTTCAACTCGTAGGTGGCACCGTGGGCTTCGCAGACGCCCTTGATGATGCGTTCGATCAGCTTGGGCGCACGCTGGCGCAGGTCCGGATCAAAGCTGCGAACGGTGCCCAGGATCTCGGCGCGGTCCGGGATGACGTTGTGGGTGGTACCGCTATGGAACGAGGTGATGCTGACCACCAGGGGTTCCAGCGCCGCCACGCCCCGGCTGACCACGTGCTGCAGGTTGGTCACCACCTGCGCGCCCACAGCGATAGGATCGATGGCCTCTTCCGGGTGTGCCCCGTGTCCGCCCCGGCCCCGGATGGTCAGCTCCAGCGTGTCGGGCGCTGCCATGAAGGGCCCCGGCTTGACCGCCACCATTCCGGCGGGCAACTGGCTGTTCAGGTGCAGGCCCGTCACCAGATCCACGCCGTCCATCAGCCCGGTTGCCATGACCAGTTCCTCCGCGCCGCCGGGGCCGATTTCCTCGGCGTGCTGGAAGATCATGCGGACTTCGCCGGGCACCTCGGCGGGATTCTCGGACAGCAGTTTGGCGACCCCCAGCAGAATGGCGGTGTGGCCGTCGTGACCGCAGGCGTGCATGACGCCCACGTTCCTGGAGGCGAACTCGAAGGTGTTCTCCTCGGTGATCGGCAGCGCGTCGATATCGGCCCGCAGCAGCAGCGTGCGTCCAGGCTGACCGCCCTTCAACACGGCCAACACACTGGTGGTGGTGGGCCGCGTGACAGTGAGGCCCTCCATCTTCTTCAGCTCCGCCTCGATGTAGGCAGAGGTCTCGTGCTCCTGAAAGCCTACCTCGGGGTTCATGTGCAGATGCCGCCGCCACGCCACGAGCTGCTCGCGCAGCGCCGCTGTCCTCTCCTGGGTTGCTGTCATGGGGTCAGCCTAGCGCGGGTACCCGGCCGAAGGCTTCATTCCGTCTGGAAACCATTCATTCATCTGGGACGCGCCAGCCTGGACGGCCACATCCCAGCGAACAGGCCACTGCCGTTCCCAGCAGGGCCGCGCAGTATCACGCCCGATTCCTTGGCCGTCGCTCAGGGCGCAAAGAGCGTGCTGATGTTCGAGGCGGAAGCGCCTCAGCTGTTTCCGTTCGCCTTGCCCTCGTCCAGCCCCACGCCGAACCCCTGATCAAGTAGCGCGTCGTTGTAGGTGCGGAAGGCCAGCATGGTCTGCGTGCGGGCAATGCCCTCCACTTTTCTCAGGTGGCCGGTCACCACGTCGTCGAGCTGGTCATATTCGGCCAGCTTGAGAATCGCCACAATGTCCCACTCGCCGGTGACGCTGTAGACCTCGCGTACAGCGGGGATGCGTGAAAGCGCCTCGGCCGTTTCCTGGACGCGCTGGCGGTCTGCCTGCACCATCACAATGGCCGTTACCATTTGGGGTTCCTCATGGAGGACATTGTGACGCACCCCGGAGCATTTCAACCGCGCTTCCAGACTTCAATGCGTTGAGTAATTTGGCGATGGCATCACAAGCTTCAGACCCACGGATTGGCTCTACATCCCAGCTGGCATCCCAATCGTCACGTCCATAGCCATAACTTTTGAAAATGGCTTCTGTTGCCGTACGACTGAGTGGTAGACGTGGAAGCGGCCCAGCACCATCGGAAGCTCGCACAAAACGCTCCAGATTGTAGAAAACGCTCAGGCACTGGAAGCTGCTGTCAATTTTGAGGCCACTGTTGAAGTAGATTAAGGAGAAGTGGAGCCGCCTCATCTGGCATAGCGTTATGGGCCAATCGCATCAGTGCTTGCCTTCTCTCATGTGGGAATCTGCCAAGTACCTCACTGAGTTCGACGAGGGAGGCGTCAGGCTCGAACAGTTTCCGGGTGGCCCACTCTTCCAGCAACTGCTCAACGGCGGGAAACTGAAGGTCCGTCGCCCAGGCGAGGGCCAGCGCCTGCTCTGCAATGCCTTTTTTTGTCATCCAGCCTCCTGCGATTCCCACAGTTTGCAAGCTGGGCGGAGTGCGTGGGACTGATTCGCCCACGCCTGACCGCTCGTTCGGGGACGTTTCGCCGCTCAGGACGGCCTATTCTACCCCCATGACCGCCACCTCGCCCGCTCCGGAAACCACGCTCCCCACGGCGCGTGAGCAGCTTCTTAACCGCATCCAGAAGGACATTCCTATCGTCCAGCGCCCCTACAGAGTGATCGCGGAGGAAGTGGGCCTGAGCGAGGCCGAGGCCCTGGCCATCCTGCGCGAGGTCAAGGCCGACGGTGTACTGAGGCAGGTCAGCGCCATTTTCGATACGCGCACGCTGGGTTATCAGAGCAGCCTGGTGGCCGCTGTCTACGACGAGGATAGACTGGACGAGGGCGCCGAAATCGTGAACGGCCACCCTGGCGTCAGCCACAACTACAAGCGCAACCACGATTTCAACCTGTGGTACACGATTGCCGTACCCCCCGAGAGCGATCTGGAGGCCCACGTCCAGAAGCTGCATGAGCTGAGCGGCGCGCGCCTGACGCGGCTGATGCCCACGCTGCACCTGTTCAAGATCGGTGTGGAATTCGACATGACCGGTAAGGAGGACTGGAACGCCAAGGCGGCGCCCCAGTACACCTCTGAACAGCGCAACATCGGCTACAAGGTCACCGATCTGGACCGCGCCTTCGTGGTGGAATTTCAGAAAGACCTGCCCGTGACCGAAGAACCTTACGCCGACGCCTGTGCCGCGCTGGGCCTGACTATCGACGAGGTGGCGGCCCACGCCGAGAAGATGAAGGCCGCCGGAGCCCTGCGGCGCGTGTCTGCCGTGTTCCGTCACCAGAAGGCGGGTTTTACCTTCAACGCGATGGGGGTGTGGGCGGTCCCGCAGGACAATGTGGCCGAGGTGGGCCGCCAGATGGCCGAGTTCAAGGCCGTGTCGCACTGCTACCTGCGCCCCACCTATCCGGAATGGCCTTACACCATCTTTACGATGGTTCACGGACGCAGCAAGGAAGAGGCCTTCGGGAAGATCAAGGCGATTGAGGAAGAAGTGGCCAACGGCGTGACTCACGCCATTCTCTACTCCACGAAGGAATACAAGAAAATTCGCCTAGAGTTCTACAAGCCGGAGTTTTACGAGTGGCAGGAAACCCATTTGGGCACCGCTGACACGCTGAATTCCTGAGCCGCACCTGTAGCAAAGCTTTCCCAAATTCGGGAAAATTCTGCCCCTGGTCTTGTACTCCTTACGGAGCCAGGATCATGTCGTTCCCACCCCTGATGAGCTGTACTGCCCACACTCCGTTGAACAGGAGTCGCTCACGCAGATTCTGACCGCCTCGATCTTTGGCACGACGCCCCCAGTAATGATGGTTTCGATGTGGTTCAAACCGCTGGCCTTGCCCCCGAGTACGGCTCACCGTTCTTCGTCGTGGCTTCGGCTTGGAGGGTCACACCGTTGATAGAGATCGTCTGGTCAGGAAAAACTCTCATCATGCCCCTCTTATGCGTGGAGCCTCAGAGGTTGACATCACGTATCCTCCCTCCCATGACCCATCCAACCCCTGATTCCCGCATTCCCATCATCGTGATCGGTGGTTTTCTGGGGGCGGGCAAGACCACGCTGGTCAACCACCTGATCCGCAGCCTGCCGCACCGGCTGGGCGTGATCGTCAATGAGTTCGGTCAGGCCGGGGTGGACGGCAGCCTGATTGAGCGGTTACAGGACGATGTGACCGAACTGACGGCGGGCTGCCTGTGTTGCACGGGCCGTGACGATCTGCTGCGGGCGCTGGTGACCATCTCCATGCGCGAACAGAAGCCTGACGCCGTGATCGTGGAACTGTCTGGAGTGGCCGATCCGACACCCGTGCTGGCGACGCTGCTGGAACGTGGGGTGCGGGCCGCGTTCCGCATCACAACACTGGTGGCGGTGGTGGACGCGCGCCACGTCCTGCAGACCCTGCGCGAACACCCGGAGGCGGCGCGGCAACTGGCCTACGCCAACGTGGTGGTGCTGAACAAGACCGATCTGGCCGACCCCGGGGCGCTCGAGCGGGCCGAGGCCACCCTGCGCGGCGTCAACCCGCTGGCCCGTGTGGTTGGCGTGGAGCGCGGTCAGATCGACGCCGACGCCCTGCTGGCCCGCGACGACTTCGATCCGCGGGTGCTGGATGACCAAGACACCACGGAACACGCCCACACGCCGGACTTGAAGACCTTTACCCTGCGTGGGGATCGCCCACTTGATCCCTACGAGTGGCAGCGTTTCATGACCTCATTCATCCTGGCGCGACCCGCCGAGGTGCTGCGCGTCAAGGGCTGGCTCGATTTGCACGGCTACCCGCAGCGCATTCTGTTTCAGGCGGTACGTGACCTGTTCACCGCCGACGCCTGGGACGGGGGTAATGGCGGCAGTGAGCTGATTTTCATCGGGCGCGGCCTGGACCGGGAGGAGTACGCCTCGGCCTTTGCCGCCTGCCTGACCTCTGATCCGGCAGAACTGATCCCAGACTGAGCGCCGTCCATGAATCTGCCTTTAGCGGGCGCGGCACGCCAGCGTCGGCGCCGCGCCTATCGTCGAGACATGAGTCTTCTTCCCTGGCAGACCGATCAGGACAAGCCCAGCTACGTCATTGAGGATGCCATTGTCAACCACGATGCCATCGATGAGCTGGCCGAGAAGTTGCAACTGGCCCTGCGCGGTGTGGAGGGGGCGCTGCCGGACGGCGTGACCGACGCCCTGCATGGCGTGCCGCTGGGCCACCCACTTCATCCGATCCTGGTGCATCTGCCACTGGGCGGTTGGATGATCGCCGGAATCCTGGACTTCCTCCCCGGTCAGAAGTCGGAAGCCAGCGAGCAGGCCGCCGATCTGGCACTGACGCTGGGCACGGTGGGCGCCGTCGCCACCATCGCCACCGGCTGGACGGACTGGAGCGGCGCGCGGGGTGAAGCGCGGCGCACCGGCCTGATTCATGGCCTGCTCAACGAGACCGCCTTTTTCCTGAACATCGGTTCCATCGTGGCCCGGCGCAGGCAGAAGCGTGGGCTGGGCAAGCTGCTGTCGGGCACGGCGCTGGGACTGGCGCTGGCGAGCGGCTTCTTGGGCGGCGAGCTGGTGTACCGGCATGGGCTGGGCGTGGGACAGACCATGGACCATCCGCAAGGCTGAGGCGGCCTATGCACCCTATTCTCGTCGCATGACGTTGCACCCCGATCTCAATTTCCCCACCCCCGAGGATCTGGCCCACCTGACGCCAGAGGAAGTGGCCGGGCGCATGAACGGCCCGCAGGGCAGCGGGCTGCGCGGCACCCTTGGCGCACGCCTCGGCATTCAGTTTCTCAGCATTACCCGTGAGCGACTGAGCGCCCGCATGCCTGTGGAGGGCAATCTGCAGCCTGCCGGACGGCTGCACGGCGGGGCGAACCTGTCGCTGGCCGAGGAACTGGCCAGCGTGGGATCATGGATTAACCTCGATCCCCGCAAGCAAGTGGCTGTTGGTGTTGACCTGAGCGGTACGCATGTCCGGGGCGTGTCGGGCGGCTTCGTGACCGGCGAGGCGGCATTGGCCTACCGGGGTCGCAGTGTGCTGGTCTGGACGGTAGAAATCAAAGACGAGCGCGGACGGCTCACCAGTCTGGCCCGCTGCACCTGCACCGTGATTTCGGTGGGCAGCTCACGGGGATAAGCCGTCTTCAAACCAGCGGCACTTTCAATTAGTGGTTGAAGGTGGTTCTACGGCGTCATGGTGGGAGGCCGATCTTGTTGTGGTGGAGGAATGTTCAGGCCCCTCTGAGCGGCATCAGCCACAGCAACCGTCCTCAAGCTCCCGCAAGCGTTCAGGGAGTTCGTAACGGCTTATGAAAGCTGGGTGCATCGCCCTCCGGGTGTGCTGAACCGACGAACTGAGAGAAGGTCAACCAGAGATGCGGCCTCCAGCACAGCAGCGCCACCGGGCCGTTCAGGGGTGCATGCATTTTCGTCACAGCGAAACCAGTTCTTTCTAAGATTATTTAGCTGTCAAGCACGCTGCTACGTCCGGCCCGCGCGCCGCCGCACCTGCTCGGGTGACAGCGGTCCTCCGTGGCCGGGCAGGACAGCCCGCAGATCCATCTCAGCGATTCGCCGGAGGGTGTGCTGGGCTTGGGAGTGGTCGGCGTTGTATGTGGCTCTGGGCAGGTGCGCGCCATCGGCGGCCCCGATCACGGCGTCGGCGGCCACCAGCACACCGTCCATCATCACGCCGATCTGGCCGTGGGTGTGGCCCGGCAGGGCAACGACTTCCCAGCCCAGCACGGTCTCGCCGGGGTGGACCGCGTGCAGGGCGTCTGCGGTCACCTTGGGGTGCACCCTGGGGACCAGCTGTCCAAGGCCCGGGCCTCCGGCTAGATAGGGGAGGCTATGGATCTCGCCGGTCAGCTGTGGGTGTTCCAACGGGTGCGCCAGCAGCGGGAGACCGCGTCGGGCCGCCCGCCATGCGCCCCCCGAGTGATCCACATGGGCGTGGGTCAGCAGGACGGCGTCCGGCCCGAAGTCGCGCAGCAGACGGTTAAAACGGGCGGCGTAGGGCCACGCTCCAGTGTCCACCAGCAGGCGGCCTGCCGGGCTGCTCAGGAGATAGACGTTGGCGTACAGCGAATGGACACGGACGTTGGGGGTGAGAACTGGCACTGGAGTGATGATTTCACCCGCTGGTCCGCGCAGGATAAGCTGACTGTCTCATGAATAGAATTTCCTGGCTGGCCGTGCCGACGAGTGAAGACGCGCACGAGGGTGTTCGCAAACTGTGGAGCAAGGCGGAGGCGAATCTGGGGTTCGTGCCCAACGTCTTTCAGGCCCAGGCGCTCAACGGCGAGCAGTTCCTGGCGTGGTGGAACTACTTCAACTTGCTGGTCAACAAGCCGGGCCACCTGAGCAACATGGAGCGCGAGATGATGGCGGTGGTGGTTAGCGGCCTGAACCGCTGCGTGTACTGCGCGGTCTCGCACGGCGCCGCGCTGCGGGAATACGGCATGGAGGCCAGGAAGGCGGACACCGTGGCCGTCAACTGGCGCCACGCTGACCTGTCCATGCGCGAGGCGGCCCTTTGTGCCTTCGCCGAGCGGCTGACCCTGCACCCTGCGGGAATGGTGGAGACGGACCTGAACCCGTTGCGGGACGCGGGCCTGGACGACGCCCAGATTCTGGAGGCCGTGCAGGTAATCGGCATGTTCAACATGACCAATCGGATCAGCAGCGCGCTGGGGTTCATTCCCAATCCGGAGTACCACGGGCGGGCGCGGTAAGGGCAGGCCAGTCAGGCAGCCGGACCACCAATATGGTTGAACCGCTGAACAGTCACAATCCAGCGTGACGGTCCAGCGGTTCTCCTTAAGATTGCTCGGCGAAGCCCCAGCGCTAGCCGTCGCTGCGGGTAAAGCCAGTGGCCTGCCAGCCACAGCCGGAGCGCACCAGCTTGATGGTGCCGCCGTAGGTGCCGCTGACCCGTTGACCGTTGCTGTTCTGGGTGGCGGTGATGGTCACCTTGCCGCCCGCACTTCCCACGTTGCCGTTGATGCCCACGCTGGTAATCTCGATCTTGTACGACACGTTGGAGTAGGCCGCGCCGTAGGCACTGGCCGCCGCTCCCAGTCCTTCATTCGCCGCTGCCCGGGCTGCGCCGCGTGCCCTGGCGATGTCCTGCTCCTGCGTCAGCTTGCATTCCTCGGGGGCGCTCCCCGCATACTGGACGGTCTCGCCGTCCTCGAACACCAGCGGCGCGGGGATGTCACCTTGCAGATTGGCGACGTTGAGGCGGTAATTGACGCCCACCGCCAGACGCGGTCCGATGACCGGTTGCAGCGCCGTGCTGATGCGCTGCGCGCCCACTTCCACATACGCTTCGACGGGCAGCAGGGCCAGGCCGTAGCGCAGCCCCAGTCCTCCCTGGACGGCGGTGTTGCTGCCCTGAATCTCCGCGCCCAGCAGGGCGTAGGTGGTCACATTGCCGAACGTGAGCAGGTCCCCTGTAATCAGGCCGCCGAAGGCCCCGGTGCCCCCCTTGCCCTCCACATTGCTGGTGCAGTAGGAGCCCTGACCATAGAGGCCGAAACGGCCCTCTTGAAAGCCCACGCGACCGCCCACGATCTGACAACCCAGGCCCGCACTGCTGTTCAGACCCAGACGGACGTCTGCCGCGCCCGCCGGTGCCACTGCGGTCAGTCCAGCCACGGCCAATCCCAACGCGAGCAACTTCCTCATTTTTCCAATCATGAAGAACGTTTTAACACAGCGCCGCGAAATGCCACGTGAAAAGTCAGGCTTTTGATGGGCATGGGGTAATTTCTTTTTCACGCTGTCTTGCCTGAATTCCAACCTTTCCAGTCTGGTCTAACCCTGAACCAGTTTCGTTCACCCCGAGACGCGTTTTTAGTGACCACTCAGATCCCCTCTCGTCTCTTAACTTTTCCCGGGCCGGGTCAGAAGAAGCGGCTCACATCGCGCACCACCACGAACGTCATCAGCAGCAGCACGAAGGCGAAGCCCGCGACGTTGATGGCCTGTTCTTGCGAGAAGCTCAGGGGACGGCGGCGCAGCACGCCCACCAGCACCAGCAGGATGCGCCCGCCGTCCAGGCCGGGGATGGGGATCAGGTTGAAAAAGGCCAGCGACAGGTTCAGCAGGGTCGCCACCTGCACCAGCGCCCACGGGCTAGCCGAGGCGGCGCGCCCCACGATCTCGGTGGTGCCAATGGGGCCAGTCACGTTCTGGTCCTGCGTGAAGTTCAGGGTCAAGAAGCGTCCGAACAGATTGCCGAAAGCCCGCAGCACCTGCGGCACCGCCTCAGCCGTCGTGGTCAGCGAAGTCTGAAAGGCCGTCCCCAGGTCCGCGCGTACGATGTCGGGGCCGTAACCGATGCCCAGCAGCTGCCGTTTGCCGTCCACGGTGGGCGTCCAGTCGAAGGTAACTTCCTGCGTCCCTCCGGCCCGCTCCAGCGTGAAGGTGTGCGGTCCTGGCGTGCCCAGCACATTCCGGAGGTTTTCCCAGCCCGTCACGCTGCGCCCGGCGACTTCCAGGGTATCGGGGATGTCCTGCCCGTCAATGGCGGTGATCACGTCTCCGGTCTGCAGTCCCAGCGCCTGCGCGCGGGAATTGGGCTGCACGGACTCAATACGCGCCCGGTCCAAGGCCGGAATGCCCTGCGAGGTGAAGGTCAGGGTCATCAGGCCGATGGCGAGCAGCAGATTCATCAGCGGCCCGGCCAACAGCACAGCGATCTTGCCGGGAGCAGACAGGGCGGCAAAGCCACGGGTGGCCTGACGGTAACTGACCTCTCCCTCACCGCTCCGGACCTCCTCGGGGGCCATGCCGTCGATTTCCACGTAACCGCCAATTGGGAGCAGCGAGAGGCGCCACTCGGTTCCGCGCCACAGTCGCCGGAAGAGGATGGGGCCCATCCCGATGGAAAATGAATTGACCCGTACGCCCTGCCCTCTGGCCAGCGCGTAGTGCGCCAGCTCGTGCAGAAAGGTGGCGACGCTGATGATCAGCAGGGTCCAGACCAGGCCCAGTGGCGTCAGGGCCGCCGAGATGCTTTGCAATACGCTCACGCCCGCACCTCCACCAGTTCCCAGGCGCGCAGCCGTGCCCAGGCGTCGGTTTCGGCCAGCGAGTCCCAGGTCAGCGCTCCAGCGGGTGTCTCGTCCAGCACACGCTCCAGCAGCTTCGGAATGCCCGTGAAGGACAGCTGTCCGGCCAGGAACGCCTCCACCGCCACCTCATCCGCCGCGTTCAGGGCCACTGGGAACACACCGCCAGCCTCCCCGGCGCGGTAGGCCAGGCCCAGGCAGGGAAAGCGGTCAAAGTCCGGCTCCCGGAAGTCCCATGTCCCGCGCATGGGCCAGGACAGATGCCCGGCCACCTCCGGCCCACGTCTGGCGCCGCGCACGTCGCCGGGGCGCTGCATTCCGGTGGGGGCTGCGTCAATGGCGTAGGCGATAGGTAGCCGCATGTCGGTGGGGCCAAACTGCGCTTTGAGGCTGCCGTCGCGGAAGCGCACCGCCGCGTGGATCAGGCTCTGGGGGTGCACCACCACGCCCACCTGTGACAGCGGCAGGCCGTACAGGCTGGCGCACTCCATGACCTCCAGTCCCTTGTTCATCAGGGTGGCGCTGTCGATGGTCACTTTCGGCCCCATGCTCCACGAGGGGTGCCTGAGTGCCTGCGCGGGCGTAACACTGCCCAGATCGGCGGGGCCATCACGGAATGGGCCGCCTGAAGCGGTCAAGATCACCTCGGCCACGTCAGCCATGTCCTCACCGGTCAGGCACTGGAAGACGCCCGTGTGTTCCGAGTCCACTGGCACCACGCGCCCACCGCCCTCGTCCGCCGCCTCCCACATCAGCTCTGCCGCCGTGACCATGGCTTCCTTGGTGGCCAGCGCCACCGCCCGGCCCGCCTGAAGGGCGGCGCGGGTGGGGGCCAACCCAATCAGGCCGCTCATGGCGTTGACCACCACATCGGTCTTGCGGGCGGCCACCTCGCAGACGTCGGCACTCAGGCGCACGTCGGGCAACAGCGCCCTGGCCTCGCCGTACACCGCCGGGTCCACGCTGACCAGTGCGGGACGAAACTCGCGCACCTGGGCCGAGAGCAGCTCCAGATTGCGTCCCGCCGCCAGCGCCGTCACTGTGTAGTCACGCTCCCGCGCCACGTCCAGCGCCTGCGTGCCGATGCTGCCCGTGCTGCCCAAAACCGTAAGCTCCATTGCGTCCCAGCATGACGTATGGCGGGCGCCCAGAGTGTGGGGAGTGGAACGTGGGTGAGGGGTGGACAACGGTTACCGCATGCTGAGGGAACCCTCAGGCCACCCTCTGATCCGTTGGGACGGGTGATGCTGGAGGGCGGCCAACGAGCCCTTGTGTCAGCAATTTCTGGCTGTGCCTGATCAGTGCGGGTTTTTGGGGCAGCTTCTGAAGAACGATAGGCGACTGAAGCGCGGTAGTGAAGTCCTTCCCGCAGCGGAGACGCTAGCCTGTGCGCGTGACTCCCGCCGACAACCACGCCGACTACGATCTCACCACCCTGGCCGCCCGCGCCGGCGAGGAGGCCCGCCCCAATGCCTCGGCGCCGCTCGTCGAACCCATCTACCAGTCCACCGTCTATGCGTTCCCCGATCTGGACGCGCTGGACGGGGCCATGAGTGGCGCGGAACCTGCCGCCTTCTACTACCGCAACGGCACGCCCAACGCCGCGACGCTGGAACGCGCCCTGGCTGTGCTGGAGGGCACCGAGGCAGCCCTGGTGGCGGCCAGCGGCATGGCCGCGATCAGCGCGGCGCTGCTGGGCGTGCTGAAAACTGGCGACCATGTGATCACCGACGCCCGCGTGTACGGTGTGACTTACGCGCTGCTGGCCGAGGAATTTCCGCGCCTGGGCATTGAGGTGTCGTTCGTGGACGCCTGCGACCTGAACGAGGTAGAAGCGGCCCTTCGCCAAAACACGAAGGTGGTGCACGTCGAGAGCCTGACCAATCCGCTGCTGACCGTGCCGGACGTGCCTGCCCTGGCGCGGCTGGCCCATGATCACGGCGCATTGCTGAGCGTGGACAACACCTTCGCCAGCCCCGCTGTCTTCCGCCCGGCCCTGCACGGCGCGGACCTGATCACCCACAGCGTCAGCAAGTACCTGAGTGGGCACAGCACCGCGTTCGGCGGAGTGCTGTGTGCCCGTGCCGATCTGGTGGCCTTGGCGCGGACCCGCCTGCTGCGGTTGGGCGGGACCATGTCCGCCTTTGACGCGTGGATGACCATGCAGGGCCTCAAGACGCTGGGTTTGCGAATGCGCGCCCACTCCGGCAATGCACAGGCGGTGGCCGACGTGCTGGTCAACCATCCGCGCGTGGCGGCGGTGTACCACCCTGGCCTCAGCGATCACCCCCAGTTTCACCTGGCTCAGGACCTGTATCCCAACGGTTTCGGTGGGATGCTGGCCGCCGACATTGAGGACGCTCCGGCCTTCGTCAGGGCGTTGGCAGGGCGCATTCCACTGGCCCCTAGTCTGGCCGACGTGGTCACCACCCTGTCGTGGCCCTGGGGGACCTCACACCGCGCCCTGCCCGAGGCCGAGCGCCGCCGCCTGGGTATCACGCCTGGGCTGCTGCGGATCAGCGTGGGCATCGAGGACATCGGCGATCTGCTGGGGGATTTCGAGGGCGCTCTGGAATAGGGAGGCAAAAAGAGGTGGCCGTGGATCGACGGCCACCTTTCGTGTTGATCCTGTTGACAGGTTTGCGCGGTTTACAGCGCCGCGATTACCGCGTCCGTGAACTCCCTGGTCCCTGCGGTACCGCCCAGATCGCGGGTGCGTGGGCCTTCCACCAGTACCTTGTTCACGGCGTTATCGATGCGGCGGGCGGTCTCGTGGTCCCCGAGCTGGTCCAGCATCAGCACGGCGGCCAGGATGGTGGCCGTGGGATTGCTGACGCCCTGTCCGGCGATGTCGGGGGCGCTGCCGTGAACCGATTCAAAGATGCCGAACTTGTCGCCCACGTTGCCGCTGGCCGCGATGCCCAGACCGCCCACCAGACCGGCCGCTAGGTCCGAGAGAATGTCACCGAACATGTTGGTCATGACCATCACGTCGAACTGGCGTGGGTTGCGGACCAGCTGCATGGCGGCGTTGTCCACGATCATGGTACTGACGTTCAGGCCCTCCACCGTCTTGGTGTGGTCCAGAATGGTGTTCAGGAAGAGGCCCTGGGTCACGGGAAGCACGTTCGCCTTATGCACCACGGTCAGGCGCTTGTCACGCTGCATGGCGAGGTTGGCGGCGTACTTGCCGATCCGCAGGCTGGCTTCGCCGGTGATCACGGTGTCGGCGATGGCGGTGTCGCCGTAGCGCCGCTCCTGCTCCACGTACAGGCCCTGCGTGTTCTCACGCACGATGACCAGATCGACGTTCTCGTACGCGCCGGGCACCGGGCGGGTCTTGGTGGGACGGACGTTGGCGTACAGTCCGTACTTCTGGCGCAGGTGCCGGATCGCGCCGAAGAAGCCGGGGGGTTTCTCGCCGCTGGGGCTGGTGGCGGCGCCAAACAGGGTGGCGTCGGTGTTTTCCACCGCGTCGTAGGTGGCCTGCGGGACGCTGGTGCCGTGGTCCAGGTAGTACTCGTAGCCGGCCTTGGCGTCCACGTACTCGGCGTCGAAGCCGGCGGCGTCCAGCACGCGGCGGGCGGCGGGGATGACTTCGTGGCCGATGCCATCGCCCTCGATAGAACAGATGCGGTATTTCGCCATGATGCACAGTCTAGTTCACACGGGCTGAGGTGCGGGGGGCGTTACCGGGCTTGTGACGGGGTGTGGGACCGGCCGCCTGCGGGCGGCTCCGCGAGCGACAGCGCTACCTGTCCGGCCAGTTCGCGCGCCAGCAACGGCCCCAGCAGAAAGCCCTTGCTGCTCAGGCCGGACAGATGCCACACTCCGCCAGCGTCCTGCCCGATCTTCAGTCCTGAGAGACGTGAACCGGTCCAGCGCCCGGTCACTCCCACGCCGCTCAGATCGGTCAGTGCTTCCCCCTTTCCCAGCAGCCAGCCCAGCGAGGCCAGCGGCAGCGTCGGCTCCTGCCAGGTCTGGGCCGGGGACTCATACGTTGCGCCCAGCACACCGCCCGTTGCGGAAGGGGCCAGGTAGGCGCCAAAACTCAGAGGAAATTCTGCCGCCGGGCGGTCCAACGTCAGCAGGCTGCCCATCCGGTGGGTCCGGCTCTCGCCTGCCCAGCCTGAGCCGATGGAGCCGCCGCAGTGGATGACAGCCTGGAAGGTGGACGAAAGCGGGCTGGAGCCTGCTGCCCCTCGCACCTCTACCGAATGCGCCGTCCATCGCCACGCCCGTCCACGGATGACCTGCGCCTCTGACGCCTCCAGCAGCGCCCCCACGAACGCCGCGCCGTCCACCCAGCCCCCTTCCGGAAGCCACAGGGCGTGTGCCCAGGCAGGGGCGAGCGGCACGGACAGGTCATCCCTCCTCAACCAGCGGTGCGCGAGTTCGGGCGGCAGGTTGCGCTCGAACCTTGCCCGCGCCCGGTCGTCCGGGATGGGCCGCAGCACGCCGGTCTGGCCATGTGGCACCTTGAACCCCCCTTCGCTCAGCTTTCGCAGCAGCGCCCACGTCAGCTCCATGCCTTCCAGGGCGCGGGCGTCCACCCCGCCCGACTGACCGCGCACCGGATTGATCAGGGCAGACGGCACCGAACTGGCCGCATGGATACCCGCGTCGATCACCGTGGCCCGGACCCCCAGTTCCGACAGGAAGTAGGCCACAGAGGCTCCAGCGATCCCCGCGCCGATCACCAGAACCGGACTCACCGCACCGCCCGCAAGCATTCGCGTTTTCCCGGCGCGCCCGGTCTGCGTTCCACGGTCAGCCCTGCCGCCTCGAGTGAGCGGCGCACATGGCCGGCGGCGCTGTAAGTCCCCAGAATGCCGCCCGGTGCCAGTGTGCCCGCCAGCCGCGACACGAACTGGGGCGTCCAGACCTCCGGATTGCGTGAGGGCGAGAAGCCGTCCAGGTACAGGGCGGTGGCCCAGTTCTGTGGCAAGTCGGCGTTCAGCACGTCGGCGACGTGGACGGTCAAATGGACGTTTTCCGCGCGCACTTCCACCGGGCCATTCGGCCATTGCGCTAGCGCTGCCTGCCACGCCGGATGCTCTGCCCCAGGCTCATTTTTCGACACCTCGCGTAGCCAGCCCACCGGGGCCGGGTCGAATTCATAGGCCACGTACTGGAGGGGAACACCGCGCGCCGCCGTGTCAGCCAGCGTGGCGCGGAAATTGACGCCCAGGCCGAAGCCGATCTCCAGCACCCTCGGGGCCGGATGCCTGTGGGTTTCGGTGCCCTCCACAAAGACATGCCGTGCCTGCGTCTGCGCGCCGTGCCGCGAACCGTACGCCTCGCCGAAGCGGGCGTTGAAGGCGGTGCGCGAGCCGTCTGGCGTCTCGATGATGCTGGGTGATTCGGCGGCGCGTTCCATAGGCCGCGAGGATAGGGCTTTCTTTCGATGCAGTGCGCCCCTGCTACACTCCCCGGCGATGAGTGCCGCGCCGCTGTACATCCTGGGCATCGATACCTCCTGCGACGATACCGGCGTGGGCATCGTGGAACTGTCGGGGGGCGGTGTTCAGGTACGTGCCAACCGCATCTGGACCCAGGCGGTTCACGCCCAGTACGGCGGCGTCATGCCCGAACTCGCCAGCCGTGAGCATGTGGAGCGCATTGACGGCGTGATGGCGCACGCCCTGGAAGAGGCCGGTCTGGCGGTCACCGACATCGGCGCGGTGGCTGCCACTTCCGGCCCCGGTCTTGTGGGGGCGCTGCTGGTGGGCCTGATGTACGGCAAAGGGCTGGCACAGGCGCTGGACGTGCCGTTTTTCGCCGCGCACCACCTGGAGGGCCACATTTTCGCGGCGGCCTCAGAGGAGAATCTGGAGGCCCCGTATCTGGCTCTGGTGGTCAGTGGCGGGCACACCCACCTGTTCGACGTGCCCGAGGTTGGCCAGTACGTGTTGGTGGGCGCAACGCGCGACGACGCGGCGGGCGAGGCCTTCGACAAGATCGCGCGGCTGGCAGGGCTGGGCTACCCGGGCGGTCCAGCGATTGCCGAGGCCGCTCTGCGCGGCAACCCTGACGCCGTACCGTTCAAGGAGCCGTTGCAGGGACAGAAGGCTTTCGAGTTCAGCTTCAGCGGCCTGAAGACCGCCGCGCTGCTGGCGCACAGGGCGGGTGCAGCCCCGGAAGACCTCGCCGCCAGTTTTCAGAAGGCCGCCGTTGGGGTGCTGGTCAAGACCACCCGCCGCGCTGCCGAGGCGTACGGGCGGCGGACGGTGGTGGTCTCGGGCGGGGTGGCGGCCAACGCTGCCCTGCGTGAAGCCTTTGCCGCAACCGATCTGCGAGTAGTCTTCCCTGGCAAGGGGCTGAACACCGACAACGGCGCGATGATCGCCCTGGCCGGGGCCGCCGCGCTGAAGGCGGGCCGCCTGCCCAGTCCGCTGTCATCGGGCGCGACGGCATACGCGCCACTGGCAAACGGGTAGGGGAGACTGAGGGACCGTGCCCTCCTGATCGCCTCCATCCAAGGAGGAAGGCCCCCGCACCCATCTGGGCGGGGGCCTTCCTCCTTGGAAGTCTGGGTTACGCGCTCAGCTGCTTCTCGCGTGCGTCTCGGGCTTCCTGGGCCAGCTGGCGGCGCAGGATCTTCATGGCCGCTGTCTTCGGCAATTCCTGGCTCCGGAATTCCACACTGCGCGGTGCCTTGTACGAACTGAGGTGCTGGCGGCAGAAGGCGATGAGCTCGGCCTCGGTGACTTGTGTGCCGGGTTTCAGGTGCACCACGGCGTGGACCGTCTCGCCCCGGTAGTCGTCGGGCAGACCCACGGCGGCGGCCTCCAGCACGGCGGGATGGGCGTTCAGCACCTCGTCTACCTCGCGGGGGTAGACGTTGTGACCCCCCACCAGGATCAGGTCCTTCTTGCGGTCCACGATGCGGAAGTAGCCCTCCTCGTCCATCGTCGCCATGTCACCGGTCAGCAGCCACGTCCTGCCGTGCATTTCGCGCAGCGTCTTCGCGGTCGCTTCGGGGTGCTGCCAGTAGCCCAGCATGATGTTCGGGCCGGCCACCCACAGTTCGCCCACCTCGCCAGTCTCCACAACCCTGCCGTCCTCGCCCACCACGATCACGTCCACGCCGGGCATGGGCAGGCCGATGCTGCCCTCCTGCTGCTCGCCGAAGATGGGATTGGTGTGCGTGATGGGGCTGGCCTCGGTCAGGCCGTAGCCCTCCACCAGATTCGCGCCCCCCGTGATCTCGCGGAACTTTCGGGCGGTTTCCAGCAGCAGGGGCGCGCTGCCGCTGATGCACGCGCGGATGCTGGTCAGGTCGTACTTGGGCGTATCGGGATGGTTGTTGATGGCGTTGTACAGCGTGGGAACGCCGGGGAAGAGCGTGGCCCCCGACGCCTGGATCTGCGACAGGACCATCTTGATGTCGCGGGCATTCGGAATCAGCGCCATGGTCGCGCCGGTCAGGATGCTGAGGTTCATGGCCACGGTCATGCCGTAAACGTGGAAGAAGGGAATGGCGGCCAGCGTGACCTCCTGTCCGTCCTTCAGGTCCGTCATCCACGCGCGGCCCTGCTCAGCGTTGGCCACCAGATTGCGGTGGCTGAGCATGGCGCCCTTGGGAACGCCGGTGGTGCCGCCGGTATATTGCAGCAGGGCCAGATCGCCGGGCTGACGCGGTGTGGGGCTGGGAGCGGGCGACTGGAACTTCAGCAGTTCGGTGTAGCGGAGGATGTGCGCGTCACTGGGCACGTCGACCCAGTTGCCCTCGCGCCGCGCCTTGACGGGATACAGCAGGTTCTTGGGAAACGGCAGGGCATCCTGAATTCCGGTCACGATGACCCGCTTCACAGGCACGCGATCCTTGATCTGGGCATAACGTGGGTAGAAGGTGTCGAGCAGCAGCAGGGTCTCGCTGCCGCTGTCGATCAGCTGGTGCGCCAGTTCGTCGGCAACGTACAGCGGGCTGGTGTTGACCACCACCGCCCCAGCCAGCAGCGTGCCGAAAAAAGCCGTCACGAACTGCGGGCAGTTGGGCAGCATCACCGAGACCCGGTCCCCCGGCTTCACGCCCATCTTCTGCAGCGCCAGCGCCAGCTTCTGCACGTTCTGCCACAGTTCCCGGTAGCTGGTGTTGGCCCCCAGGAAGCCCAGGGCCACGCGGTCCGGGTACTTTTGCGCGGCCCTCTCAAGCATCTG
The DNA here is from genome assembly GCF_014201875.1 of Deinococcus humi. Taxonomy (NCBI): domain Bacteria; kingdom Thermotogati; phylum Deinococcota; class Deinococci; order Deinococcales; family Deinococcaceae; genus Deinococcus; species Deinococcus humi. Next base: position 566,399 of record NZ_JACHFL010000002.1, read on the forward strand.
AGGCAGCGTCAGATCGCTGGGGGTGAAGTCGTGCGGCACGCCGGGCTCGTAATGCTTGAGCCAGGGGCGGGGCAGGGAGGATTCGGCGGGTGGGATAGGTGACATGGCGCTCCTCTGGGTTGGGGCGGGGGTGGATTGGCAGGGTGTTGGGCCGCCGGAGCCGGCAGAAGGGGGGAAGAATTGAACTTGGTCTAACTATTACAGATGGGTGATCCGGTCTTCAAGCCAACCCCCACCATTTCCCCCGGATGTGTGCGGACTCAAGGTTGGGTGCAGACAGAATGCAGCCTGTGCTGGACATGGCGGGCGCACCGGGCTGGCACACTGGCGACATGCCCGATTCCACCCCTGATGCCTCCGTCCATGAAGCCCACCTGCGCGAGACCCTGGCCCTGGCCCGCGAATCCCTGGACCGGGGCAGTTCGCCCATCGGCGCTTTGCTGGTGGACAAGACGGGGCGGGTGATCGCGCGGGGCCGCAACCGCGTGGGCGAGCCGCAGACCGCCGAGCGGGTGGGTGACGCCAGCGTGGCGCACGCCGAGATGGACGTGTTTTTCCAGGCGGGCAAGCTGGAAAATCCGCAGGAGCTGACCCTGTATTCCAGCCTGGAACCCTGCCTGATGTGCGGGGGGGCCTCTGCCCTTCTGGAGGTGGGCCGGATCGTGTGGGCCACCGATGACGCCTGGGGCGGCTCGGGCCGCCTTCTGGCGTGGTCCGATCACCCGGCCATGCAGGAAACCGAGATCGTCCCCTGCCCCCTGCCTGAACTGGAAACGGAGGGCGCGCGCCTGTTCGCCCCCGAGGCCAAACGCGCTTTTCCCGACGAGGGCTGGGCGCTGTGGCGTCAGAGGTACCCGGCAGAGACTGAAGGCGTCTGAGTCGGACCGACTATCATCCGGATCATGAAGCACTTCAATCGGGGGCGGATATGAGCGTGCTGGTGGTGGGCAGCGTCAACGCTGATCTGACGGTCCGGGCCCACCGCATTCCCGGTCCGGGCGAGACCGTGCTGGGCGGAGACACGCGGACCTCCCCGGGGGGCAAAGGGGCAAATGGCGCAGTAGCGGCGGCCCTGGCTGGCGCGAAGGTGTCGATGGTGGGGGCAGTGGGTGACGACGCCTTTCGTGAAGTGGCCCTTTCCGGGCTGAGGCGGGCGGGCGTGGACCTGGGCGGCCTGCAAACCCTGGACGCCCCGACGGGTCTGGCCCTGATCACGGTCTCAGACGCGGGCGAGAATGCCATCACTGTGGCGAGCGGCGCGAATGCCCGCCTCACGCCGGACCACCTGCCCGCCGATTTCAGCCCCTTCACACACCTGCTGCTGCAACAGGAATTGCCGCCAGAGATCACTCTGGAAGCGGCCCGGCGTGGGTCGGCTGCGGGGCTGACCGTTGTCCTGAACGCGGCCCCCACTCGCGACACTGCTCCAGAACTGCTGAGTCTGACCGACCATCTGCTTGTCAACGAACATGAACTCGCCGCGCTGGCTGGAGGGGGAGAGTCAGAGACCAGTGCCCGCGCCTTGCTGGCCCGTGGGCCGCGGGCTGTGACCGTTACGTTGGGCGGCGCGGGGAGCCTGACCGTCACCGCGGGGGGGACGTACCGCCTTCCCGCGCACCCGGTCCACGCGGTGGATACCACCGGAGCGGGTGACACTTTCTGCGGCGTCCTGACGGCGCGGCTCTCGCACGGTGAAGAACTGGCAGTGGCGTTGCGCTGGGCCGGCATTGCCGCTGCCCTGACCTGTACCCGCCCCGGCGCGCAGGACGCCATGCCCACCTGGGCCGAAGTTCAGCGGGAGAGTGAACGCTTAGATGTGGTTCCTGCCCCGGTCCCCTGTTAGCCTGCCCCCATGCGTTACCGGATTTTCACCGAACAGGACACTGACGCGTTGCAGGCGCTGGACCTGACTGTGCAGCGGCACCTTGATCCCGCCTTCGATTCACTGCCCGAACGCGAGCGCGAGGGCCGCCTGAGCACCAGCCTACCTGCGCTGAAGTTCTACGAACGTAGCGAGCATTCGTTCGTGGCCGAGAAGGAAGGGCAGATGGTGGGGTTCATCTTTGCGCAATCGGTGTGGCAGGGGGACAAGCCGATCGTGCTGATGCGGACCCTGAGCGTATCGCCCGGGGCCCCGACAGAAACGGCGCAGGGCCTGTTGCACGCCACCATCAAGAGTGCCTACGACACCGCCGTCTATGAGGTCCATTTCCCGATAACGCCCGGTCTGGAGGACACGGCGCGGGCCGAGGAGGCCGTCGTCCTCGGCGCGTACGCGGTGCGTCATCTGGGCAGCCGTCTGGAAACCTCGCCGGGTCAGCGGCTGACAGCCACCTCACACCCCGGTGGGGGTGGTGAAGTTTCCGGCCTTCCGGAAGTGGGGGGGAGCGCATAATGGCAGGCATGACCACTCCCGCCACCCGTGTGCTGCTGGGCGTTCGCGGCATGTCCCGAGACGCCGGGCAGACCGTTGCCGCCGCCCTGTCCGCCCTGCCCGGCGTCTCGAAGGTCACGCCTGACGACGGACAACTTGAGGTGCATTACGATCCATCGCAACTGACCGTCATGGATCTGGTGCGGGCGGTGCGCGGTCAGGGCTTCCTGGCCGGAATGCTGTAACCGTGGCGCTGGGTTACGTGGGGGTGCTGACCATGCGGCTGGAAATGCCGTGGGTGGGCAACCTCAAGGAAAAACGCGCCCTGGTGCGCCCGGTGGTGGAGCGCCTGAAAGTGCGCTTTCCCCTGACCGTCGCCCGTCTGGACGGTCTGGATGCCCATGACTGGGAAGTCATCGGCGTGGCGACCATCAGCAACGATTACGGCTGGGTCAAGGAAACCTTGAAAATGGCTGCCGACTATGTGGCCAGCGAGGGGCCATACCGCGTCACCTCTGAAGAAACCGAGATCACGATGATTGGTGAGGGCGATCTGGACGAGGACGAGTTGGAGGATTGAAGACTCCCGGCGCGTCATTTGACTGCGACGCGCCTACTGCCGGCTGTGGGCCAGTGGAATCATGGTCAATTGGGCCCAGCGTCTGCGCCTGGCCTCGATTACTGGGCGAAGCAGCCAGTTCCTCTCCGTCAGGGCTTCCACCCCGATTATTTCGCATCTTAGGAAACGATCTCCAGATCAGATTGGGGCAGAGAACGCACCACGGTACTGCCCCTCCTATCCTCCACGGCGGGCCATCAAGTTGTGTGCCCTCACCCGCGGCAAGCCCGTGTTAGCCTCGCCGCGTGATCGAACGTTACCTGACGCCCGAAATGAAGACCCTCTGGTCCGAGGCCAGCAAGTACCGCGCGTGGCTGCGCGTGGAACTGGCCGCGATGGACGCCCAGGCCGATCAGGGAGAAGTGCCGCGCGAGGCCCACACGGCGCTGCTGGAGCAGACCGCCGCCGATCCCATTGATGACGCCTTCGCGGCCCGCGTGGCCGAGATCGAGGCCGTCACCCGCCATGACATCGTGGCCTTTACCCGCGCCCTCAGCGAGCGCTACGGCGAGGAGGCTCGTTTCATTCATCATGGCCTGACCAGCACCGACGTGGTGGATACCGCCCAGAACCTGCTGCTGGACGAGGCTCTGGCGCTGATTCTGGCGGACGCAGGTGCGCTGCGCGAAGTCTGCCGCATACAGGCGCTGGAATATAGGCACACGCCCACGGTGGGCCGTACCCACGGCATCCACGCCGAGCCGATGACCTTTGGTCTGAAGTTCCTGAATTGGATGGCGGCACTGGACCGCGACTTGGAGCGTCTGACGGCGGCCCGGCGGCGTATTCAGGTGGTCATGCTCTCCGGTTCGGTGGGCACCTACGCCCACGTCTCCCCACAGGTTGAAGTGGAAGTCGCCCGCGCCTGGGGCTGGGAGGCGGCTCCCATCACCAACCAGACCCTGGCCCGTGACCGTCATGCCGAGGTGCTGGCGGCGCTGGCGATCTTCGGCACCACGCTGGAAAAGATCGCCGTGGAAATCCGCCATCTTCAGCGCTCGGAAGTCCGTGAGGCGATGGAGCCCTTCGGCAAGGGGCAGACGGGCAGTTCGTCCATGCCGCACAAGAAAAACCCGATTCTCACCGAGAATGTCACTGGCTTTGCCCGTTTGCTGCGCGGCTTCCTGGCGACGGGGCTGGAAAACGTGGCCCTGTGGCACGAACGCGACATCAGCCACTCCAGCGCCGAACGCGTCATCCTGCCCGACGCCACGAGCGCCGCCAGTTACGCCACCCGCCGCCTGACTGGCGTACTGCGTGATCTGGTGGTGTTCCCCGAACGCATGCTCAAGAACATGGATGATCTGGGCGGTCTGGTCTTTAGCCAGCGCGTGCTGCACGCCCTGATTGACGAGAAGGGCATGTCGCGCGAGGCCGCCTACGATCTGGTTCAGCGCCACGCCCTGAAAAGCTGGGAAACCGGCGAGGGCCTGCGCGAGTTGCTGGCCGCTGACCCGGAAAGCCCCCTGAATGCCACCGAACTGGACGAGGCGTTTGATCTGGCGTGGTACCTGCGCCACGTGGACGAGATCTACGGACGGTTCGGGATGTGAGTTGAAGCCACGCTCAGCTGATCAGCCGAAGCTCACCCTTCCCAGTCACGCGCGAAGATTTCCAGGCGGCAAAGTAGTCTTAGGCAGTCGCTTTCTGATGCTTTTTCGTGAACACCAAGGTGCAGTGCCCCGTCTCCTGGTTCAGCTCTGAGTAGAGCGACAATTTTATCGTTCCGCTTTTAGGGAAAGAGAGCAGAGACGCTCCCCTACTTATCTCACCGACCATCAATGCGGTGGTATCTTTCTTCGGCGCATCGATGAGAGTTGTAAATTTCAAGGTCTTGGCGGAAATGATGTCGGTGATGGGCGGCTGACCTTCGGGCTTGCCCGTGTACTGCCAGAGTTGACCTTTTCAACGGTAGCGAGGCGATGGGCGACGTGACAGCCGGGGCACAGGCCGCCAGGGAAGTGCCGAGCATAAAGACAATCCGTGTCGCCGTTGGAATGTAGAGGCAGCCGCCTCCCTGAGGTGTCACATTCCAGCATCCCGTATCCTGCCTGTATGGGATTTATTCTCCGGCTTCTGGTTAATGCGCTGGCACTGTATCTGCTGACGCAGGTGTATTCGGGCGTGTTTTTCGAGGGTGGCGCGGGGGTGGGCAGCGTGCTGATCGCCGCGCTGGTCATGGGCATCGTGAATGCGCTGATCCGCCCGGTGCTGCTGCTGCTCTCGATGCCGCTGACCGTGCTGACCCTGGGGCTGTTCACGCTGGTCGTCAACGGCGTGGTGCTGGCGCTGGTGGCGGCCATCACGGCGCTCAACACGGCGGGCTTCGGCGCGGCCATCGTGGGTGCCCTGATTCTGACCGTCATCTCCTGGCTGCTGGACGCGCTTGTGGGTGCGCTGGGCCTGGATGGCAAACGTGGCTGAAGGGGCCGCCCAGGTGCAGCCGCAGGTGGTCCACTCCCCGGAGGCCCTGCGCTCGGCGCTGAGTGGACGGGGCCGGGTGGGGCTGGTCCCGACGATGGGTTACCTGCACGATGGACACGCCACCCTGATGCGCCGCGCCCGGGAGGTCTGCGACGTGTTGGTGGTCAGCATCTTCGTCAATCCGCTGCAATTTGGTCCCAGCGAGGATCTGGCGGCCTATCCCCGTGACCTGAAGCGTGATCTGGGTGTGGTGGGTGAGGCCGGGGTGGACGTGGTGTTTATGCCGTCGACCGAGACCATGTACCCGCCGGCCTTCGACACCCGCGTGGTGGTCTCCGGCGTCAGCGAGGGGCTCGACGGTGCCTCGCGGCCAGGCCATTTCGTGGGCGTGGCGACGGTGGTTCTCAAGTTGCTGAATCTTGTGCGTCCTGATGTGGCTTTCTTCGGCGAGAAGGACTGGCAGCAGCTGGCCGTGCTGCGCCAGATGGTTCGTGACCTGAACGTTCCCGTCGAGGTGGTCGGCCTTCCCACCGTCCGCGCCCCGTCCGGGCTGGCCCTCAGCAGCCGCAACAGCTACCTGACGGCGGAACAGCAGGCACGGGCCGCCGTGCTGTCGCGCGCCCTGGCGGCGGTACGCAGTGCCTATGCGGCTGGTGAGCGGGAGGCCAGCAAGCTGCGCCAGACTGGCCTGGACGTGCTGTCTGAAGACCCTGAGGTCACGCTGGACTACCTGAGCGTCGTGGGCCGTGACATGCAGGAAAGAGAAGTTGTGGACAATGATCCCATGACCCGTGTTCTGGTGGCGGCCCGTATGTTCGGCGTTCGGCTGATCGACAACATGCCGCTGGTTTCCGTGCGCCCGGAGATGGATTCCGCGTGACCCTCGACGAGCTGCTGCAGGAGATGGTGGGCCGCCGGGCCTCGGACATCCACCTGCAAGCGGGCAGTCCGCCGATGGGCCGGGTGGACGGTCAACTGCTGCCGTTCGGGGCGCAGGCACTGATGCCTCCCGACACGGCGCTGCTGGCGCAGTCGTTGATGTCGCCGGAGCAATGGGACGATTTTTCCTACCGCAACGAGATGGACCTGGCCTACGGCGTCTCGGGGCTGGGACGTTTCCGCTGCAACATCTTCCGGCAGCGCGGCTCGGTGGGGATTGTCATGCGGGTGGTCACCGACGCGATCCCCGGCTTCGAGTCGCTGGGGTTGCCTGCCGGGGTGCTGCAACGTCTGGCTGAGTCCCCGCGCGGCCTGATTCTGGTCACCGGCCCCACCGGCTCGGGCAAGACCACCACCCTGGCGAGCCTGATCGATCACATCAACCGGACGTTTGCCTACAACGTCATCACGGTGGAAGACCCTATTGAGATCCTGCATAAGAATAAGAAGAGCATTGTCGTGCAACGCGAGATCGGCAGCGACACCCGCGATTTCCGCACCGCCCTAAAATACGCCATGCGTCAGGACCCCGACGTGATCATGATCGGCGAAATGCGTGACAAGGAAACGGTGGAAGCCGCCCTGAGCGCGGCTCAGACCGGGCACTTGGTTCTCAGCACGCTACATACGCAAGACGCCATTCGCAGCGTCAACCGTATCATCGACTTCTTCGCCCCCTACGAGCGCGATCAGATCCGCTTGCAACTGGCCGAGACGCTGGTGGGCATCGTCAGCCAGCGCCTGTTGCGCCGCTCGGACGGGGTGGGGCGTGTGCTAGGGCTGGAAATCATGCTGAACACGCCGCTGGTGCAGGAGTACATTAAGGACGAGGACAAGACCCCGCTGATCAAGGACGCCCTGATGGAAGACGACATCCGCGGCATGCACACCTTCGATCAGCACCTCGCGCAGCTGTACCACCACAATATGATCACCCTTGACGAGGCGATGGAAGCCGCCACCAGCGGCCACGAGCTGAAGCTGATGGTGACGCGTAGCGGTTTTGCCTATTGAACACGGTTCTTGCCTGAGAGGCAGACCATCACGTAAACCAGCCCCTGCTAAGTCACGCTGACCGTGCGTCGTTTAGACCTCTCCTCATTCAGGCAGAGAGGGTGCTACACTGTGAGCGTCAGATTGGCATAAGCGTAAGCAACGGGTTTCTCGTTCTCGTACCCCGGTTGTCCGAACCGTATCGGCACGTTCTGAGCGTGTTCCGTACCCATTCACGGACAAGAGTAGGGGCGAAAGGTAGGCGTACTCATGGCAGAAGTCATCCTGGAACACATCGACAAGATGTACGGCAGCAAGCAGCATGCGGTGAAGGATTTCAACCTTCATATCGAAGACCGCGAGTTCATGGTCTTCGTGGGGCCGTCCGGCTGCGGTAAGTCCACCACCCTGCGGATGATCGCGGGCCTGGAAGACATCAGCGACGGCATTCTGAAGATCGGCGACCGCGTGGTCAACGACGTGCCGCCCAAGGACCGCGATATCGCGATGGTGTTCCAGAACTACGCGCTGTATCCGCACATGAACGTCTACGAGAACATGGCCTTCGGCCTGAAACTGCGCAAGACGCCCAAAGAAGAGATCGAGCGCCGCGTCCGTGACGCTGCCAAGATTCTCCAGATCGAGCACCTGCTGGGCCGTAAGCCAAAGGAGCTGTCCGGCGGTCAGCGCCAGCGCGTGGCGATGGGCCGCGCCATCGTGCGCGAACCCGCCGTGTTCCTGATGGACGAGCCGCTGTCCAACCTCGATGCCAAGCTGCGCGTCGAGATGCGTTCGCAGATCAACCAGCTGCACCGCCGCCTGGGCGCCACCATTGTTTACGTGACCCACGATCAGGTGGAGGCCATGACGCTGGGCAACCGCATCGTGGTCATGCGCGACGGCCTGATCATGCAGGTGGACACGCCCATGAACCTCTACGACTTCCCACAGAACAAGTTCGTGGCGGGTTTTATCGGCAGTCCCAGCATGAACCTGATCAACGCCCGCATCCAGAATGGCCAGTTCGTGGTCGGCAATGACCGCGTGGACGCGATGGGCAAACTGGCGCAGAGCCTGAAGGCCTACGAGGGCAAGGAAGTCTCGATGGGGATCCGCCCCGAGCACATCGGCCTCGTCGGGCTGACCGAAACGCCGGTGGGGACCAATGTGCTGCACGGCAAAGTGGTGGTTGTCGAGCCGCTGGGCGCGCAGACCGACCTGATCGTGGAGGTCGCTGGACAGGACCTGACGGTCAAGGTGGAAGGTCAGGCGCTGGTACAGCCCGGTGACGACATCGAACTGGTTATCGATCAGACCCGTCTGCACGCTTTCGATGCCGCCACCGAACTGGCCATCGACCGGGGTAAAGCCATCGGCAAGCGCGGCCAGGCCGACACCCCGGACCTGGGCTACGAGTATCCTGGCGTGGCCAAAAAGGGCGCGGAAGCCATGCTGAGCAAAGAAGCCAAGGAAACCATCATCGTCAGCAGCGACTGATTCCAAAGTCAATCAACCAACAAGGGCCGGAGGCGTGATCGCAGTCCGGCCCTACTCGTTGATGGGCTCCCCGTGAGGTCAGCCGTGCACGTCCCGATTCTCGAAGATGGGCGCGGCGATCCAGACCAGCGCGGCCCCCAGCAGCAGGCACACCAGCAGCGGCGTGGGGGTGACCGTGTGTTCCAGTGGCAGATCGCTCAGCGCGTATTTCCAGGGGTTGAGCCAGGCCAGCTCACTCAGGAAAGGCACTTGGGAGGTCACGCTCTGCACCACCACCAACCCGACGCCCAGGCCCGCACCGATACCGACGGCCAAGCCAGGCCGGCCCGTCGCCGCGCCGATAGCCAGGGCCAGGGCACCGAAGAGCCACGCGCCCAGGGTGTGCAGGGCCACCGTGACCAGCAGCCGTCCAGCGGGAAGTGGGGCCTGAAACACCTGTCCGGCCAGCCAGATACTCACAAACAACACGGCCCCCAGAACCAGCAACATGGTGAAAAGTGCCAGGGTGCGCCCCAGCAGCAGCGTGGCGCGCGGCAGCGGCTGTGCCAGGGGGAACTCCAGCCAGCCACGCTCCTCCTGGCCCGCGATCAGCGCCGAACCCTGCAGCGCCGCGAACAGGGTCAGCAGGATGGGCATCAGGCTCAGCAGTTTGCCGCCCACATACCCGGCGGGCGTGCCCAGATTGTCGCCGGCCAGCGCCCGCAACGATTCGGGCAGGCTGTTCATCAGGTCACCCAGAGCCGCGTTGCCTTTGAGCATGGGGAAGAAGGCCAGCAGCATCACCGTGTACAGGGCAAGCCCTACGGCCCACCACAGGAGGCTGCGGCGCGAGTCCTTCAGGGTCTGCGTCCACGCTTCAAGCCACATGGGGCACCTCTGCGCGTGCCGGTTCGCTGCGGTACTCATCCATGAAGGCGTCCTCCAGCGTGGATGGCGTGAGGCTCAGCGAGGTCAACGACTCGCCGGCCAGCGCCCGGATCAACGGGTCGGGGCCGCCGCGCCATTGTCCCCGGAACTCCAGCCCGTCGGCCACGCCCCCGCTCATGCCGTCCAGCGCAGCGAGATCGACGGTCGGGGGCCGGGCAAAACGTAGCGCCACCTGCTGCGGCAGGCTGGCTTTCAGCGTCTGAACCCCCTCCACCCGGATCAGCTCACCGCGCCGGATGATGCCCACCCGTCCAGCGATGCGCTCGATCTCGCTCAGGACGTGGCTGGACAGAAAGACCGTGCGGCCCTCGCTCTGCGCCTCTCTGAGCAGGCCGAGCACCGTTTCCTGCACCAGCGGGTCCAGGCCATCTGTCGGCTCGTCCAGCACCAGCAGATCGGGACGGTGCATCAATGCCAGGGTCAGCCCCACCTTCTGGCGGTTGCCCTTGCTCAACGTGCCCAGCCGGGCGTCCAGCCTCAGCTCCAGTCGCCGGGCCACCTCCAGCCCGTAAGCGTTACTGGCCCCGCCGCGCAGCCTGCAACTGCGGCTCATCAGCTCGCGGGCCGTGTGGTCCCGGCCCAGGTGAACCTCGCCGGGCAGGTAGCCCACCCACCTGTGGACCGCCACACGCTCCTGCCAGATGTCGTGGCCCAGGATGCGACCGCTGCCGCCACTGGGCCGCAGAAAGCCCATCAATGTACGGATGGCGGTGGTTTTGCCTGCGCCGTTCGGGCCGATAAAGCCGAAGACCTCACCTGCCGCCACGCTCAGATTCAGCGCCTGCAGTCCCACGCCGGGGGCGTACAGCTTGCTCAGGTCGGTGGTTTCGATGGCGTTCATGACCTCTCCTCCTGGTTGATCCGGTGCCACTCTTCCAGCACGGCGGGGAACAGGCGCAGCCAGTGGCCGTAGAAGCGCTGCATCTCACGCAGTGGGGTGGCCTCGGCTCCCGGTGGCAGCGCCCGCAGGCCATCGGTGGCCAGATCATGCAGGGTCTGCAACTTGCGGTTGCCCTGCTCGGTCAGGGTGGCCCAGGCATTGGGGCGCACCCGGAATCGGTCGGCCCGCTCGCCGGGATTGGGCGCTCGTTCGGCCAGGCCCAGCAGGATCAGGTGCTTGACTGCCCCGCTGATACCCGCCCGGCTGGCCTGGAGTCGTTCGGCCAGTTCCGCAGGGGTCAGCCCGCCTGCCGGGGCCACCAGCAGTGCCCCCAGAACCCGTCCCGCTGCACGCGGCATGCCCACCATCTCAAACAGCAGGCCCGCCCGTTCCGTGAACTGCTCGCTTTCGGCAGTAGGGGCAGCAACGTCAGGAGCTGGTGGTGTGTCTGACATGACTAAAGTGTAAGACATTTCAGTCATAACTGAAATTACATTGGAAGGCCTCCGAGAATCAGACGAGTGTCCCTGGGAACGTGACCCACGTCTGCTACCTCTCTGCCACGAATCTGCTAAAATCTTCGTTTGGGTGTCCCGCCCACTCGCAGCCAGTCTGTCTGGCGCAGCATTTGAGGTGGGCTTTTTGAGGTCGGTCCTGGCACCCATCGCGCTTCTTAAGGTATGCGGCGCAGACCGGCAGCACCACACAAACAACAGAACCTGTCCTTCCACCGCCTCTCCCGGCGGGCAGTGCCGGGCAGAAGAGAGGCAAGACTATGGAATACCGGAACATCGCTATCATCGCGCACGTCGATCACGGCAAGACCACCCTGGTGGACGCACTGCTCCGTCAGACCCTGAAACTCGGGCACGGCGAGGAGATCGCCGAGCGGGCCATGGACAGCAACGATCTGGAAAAGGAACGTGGCATTACCATTCTCGCCAAGAACACTGCGGTGGAATACAACGGCGTGAAGATCAACATCGTGGACACCCCCGGCCACGCGGACTTCGGCGGCGAGGTGGAGCGCGTTCTGGGCATGGTCAACGGTTGCCTGGTGCTGGTGGACGCGGCGGAAGGCCCGATGCCCCAGACCCGTTTCGTGTTGCGCAAGGCCATTGAACTGGGCCTCAAGCCCATCGTGGTCATCAACAAGATCGACCGCATCGACGCGCGCCCTGAAGAAGTGGTCAACCTGACCTTCGACCTGATGGCCGAACTGGGCGCCAACGACGATCAGCTCGACTTCCCGATCCTGTACGCAATTGCCCGTGAAGGCAAGGCGTTCCGGGACCTGGACAACCCCCAGGAAGACATGCACGAGCTGTTCGAGATGGTGCTGGAGCACATCCCTGCCCCACCTGCGGATCTGGAAGCCCCTTTCCAGATGCTGGTGACCAATCTGGATTACTCCGAGTACCTGGGGCGCATCGTGCTGGGCCGGGTCCAGCGCGGCACGGTCAAGAAGGGCGAATTTGTGCAGCTGATGCACAAGGACGGCACCATGACCAAGTCACGCGTCGTCCAGCCGTTTACGCACATGGGACTGCGCCGCATCGAGGTCGACGAGGTCAGTGCGGGCGACATCGTGGCGCTGGCTGGGATCGAGGACGCGCAGATCGGCGAGACCGTGGCGGATCTGGCCGACCCCGAAGCGTTGCCGATCATCACCGTGGACGAGCCCACGGTCAGCATGACCTTCCAGCCGAACACCAGCCCCTTCGCTGGCAGGGACGGCAAGTACGTCACCAGCCGTCACCTGAATGACCGCCTGAAGCGTGAGGTCATGACCAACGTCTCGTTGAAGGTGGATGAGGTGCGCCCCGACGAGTTCATCGTTTCCGGGCGCGGCGAATTGCACCTGAGCATCCTGCTGGAGACCATGCGCCGCGAGGGCTATGAGGTCCAGGTCGGCAGCCCGCAGGTGATCGTCCGCGAGATCGACGGCGTCAAGCACGAGCCGGTGGAACATTTGGTCATCGATGTGCCGGAGCAACACGCCAGCACCGTGATCGGTGTGCTGGGCGCGCGCAGGGGCCAGATGGTCAACATGGAGCCGCAGGGCAGCCGCAGCCGCGTGGAATTCAAGATTCCGAGCCGCGCGCTGTTCGGTTTCCGCACCCAGTTCCTGTCCATGACCCAGGGCGAGGGCATCATGAGCCACGTGTTCGACGGGTACGCGCCGTGGGCCGGCGACATCAAGATCCGCCAGAACGGTTCGCTGGTCAGCATGGAAGACGGCCCAGCCTTCGCGTACTCGATCTGGAAGCTGCAGGATCGTGGCTCGTTCTTCATCGACGCCGGTGCGGAAGTTTACGTCGGCATGATCGTGGGTGAAAATGCCCGCGAGCAGGACATGAACGTCAACGTCTGCAAGAACAAGAAGCTGACCAACGTGCGTTCCAGCGGCGCAGACGAGGCCCTGACCCTGACCCCGCCGCGCCGGATGAGCCTGGAAGATGCTCTGGAGTACATCGGCAGCGATGAACTGGTGGAACTGACGCCGCACAACATCCGCCTGCGGAAGAAGGTGCTGAACCCCAGCTTGCGGAAATAATTCCGAGTCGCTTTTAAAAGCGAGGCCCCCGCTTCCTTTCCAGGAGCGGGGGCTTTTGGGTGTGGTGCTGATCTTTGTGGTCTCTGGTCCCCGCCTCTCTTGCAGGAGGCCGCCAGGCCTGTCAGCTCTTGCGGAGGTTTGGCCTCAGGCTCAGTTCCGATTCCGCCGCGCCAAAGCGTTCGCGTAAAAAACGGCCCTGACTGAGTAGACGGTCCGCCGTGGCGTGGTCATGACGCAGGGCCTCGCGCACGCCGTCTTCGAGAAGGCCGAGCTGCTCGGTCAACAGGGTTTCGGGGGGCTGGCCCTGGCTTTCCAGAGTGCGCCTCGCGCCGTCTGTCAGGTTCAGGTAGGCGCGCAGGGTGTCGGGCAGGTACGCCTCACGTGTCTGGGTCAGCAGATAGGCGGTGCGGTTGTCGCTGTCCACGCCGTCCTTGCGGGCGTCGATGACCATGCACAGCAACGTCCAGGCCTGGGTGCGCGCCGGTTCGGGCAGACGCAGGGCCAGCGATTCCGGGGCGTCGGCCTGCGACCGGGGCAACGAGGGCTGGGCAGCAGCGGGGAGTGCCGTGGCTTCCTCCGGCGTGAAGGTCATAGCCTTGCGGGCTGTCTTGCCCGCGTTGTCCACGTAAATGATGGCTGTGATGCCGCCGAAGATGACCAGCAGAATCAGGACAGCGATCATGGGGCGGACCTCCAGCAGGCAGACTCCAGAAATGTCGTTCGGCTCATCCCGGCCAGTCTAACGTCCGCAGGTGCCGCCCTGACCCCTCCAGTGCCCCACTGAACACTTTTCCCCTGACCTGACACGGGCTTCAATTGCCGGACTGGGGCGCAGCAGGCGCCGCTGGCGTCTGAGGGGCAGGATTCTGGGCCGTTTTCGGCAGCGACTGCGTTCCCAGCGATTTCATGTCGAGCAGGAAGTTGCCATCGCTGGGCAGCATCACTGTCTGGATTCCGGGGGCCAGGCGCTCGGCCACCGTGAGCTGGATCAGTTGCGGGTTTTCCTTGAGGGCGCGCCCGCGTAGCGAGAGCGCCTCGGCCTCGCCCTTGGCCGTTTCGATGGCGGCCTTGGCTTTGCCCTGCGCCTGTACGACGTCACGCTGGGCACTGATCTCGGCCTGCTGCAGGCGGTTCCTTTCTACCGCCACCTGCTGCTCGGCGGTCTGCTTCTGCTCGATGGCCTGGGCCACGCTCTCGGGAATCTTCAGCTCACGCAAGAGGATTGCGTCCAGCACCAGATTGTTGCGCGAGAACGACTTGTTCAGTTCGGTGGTGATGCTGGCTTCCAGCTGGGTGCGCTGGTTGCTGATCAGGTCTGCGGCCCCGAACTGTCCAATCGAGTCGCGCACCTTGCTGCGAACCTGCGGCCGCAAGACGGTGTTGATGTAATTACGGCCCAGTTCCTTGTGCAGGATGGCAGCCTTGCTACGGTCAATGCGGAACTGGACCGTGACATCTGCCGTGATATCCAGCCCCTCCTTGCTCCGGGCGCGGATGGACCCCTCATCGCCCTGCGCGGTGTTCTGTGCCAGGGTGACCTCTTGCAGGCGGGCGTCGTAGGTGGTCACATGGTCCACGAACGGCAGCACGAAATGAAGCCCCTCCTGCAACGGAATGGGCTTGACTCCGCTAAAGGAGCTGAACACCACCCCCACGAAGCCCGCCGGAATGACCGTGATGCTCTGAGCTGCGATCAGGCCCGCGACCACCACCCCGCCGATGATCAAGCCCAGGCGTGGGGAGAAGCGGGCGGGCGGCGAGGCGGGCGGGCCATTGCTCGTGGGATTGTTGACGGGATCGGGACGAAGGGGCGAGAAGCCACGGTCATGGTCACCACTAGGGTTGGTCATACTTCCTGATACGCGTCCAATGCGACTAAAGTTGCCGGCCAGGGCAGAACAAACCTCGGCTCAGAGGCTTGAAATCCTATGGAGCAGGCGGCTGAAGTCAGGAGAAAAGGCAAAAAAGAGGGGCCGCTTCCGCGTACCCCTGTGATGTCTGTCGATTGAACGTGTGGCCTTATTGTCTGACGATTTCGGCGTCCTGAGGAAGTTTCTTCAGCCCGGAAACGCTGAGACCGGAATTGACCTTGTAATTGCTGACGTTCAGATCGGCCAGCGATTTGCCGGCGCTGCTCACGATCTGAATGCGGGTTGGACGCCAGCCTGCCTCGGTGATGAACACGCGGGTCTTGTCGGTGGTGTTGCCGCTCTTGGACATGGCCTCCAGCTGGAACAGGCGTTTGCCCGCTGCGCCCGTGGTGGACAGCAGCTTCACGTTGTACTGCGACAGCAAGGAGGCCGCATTGCTCAGCTGCGTGAAGTCCAGCCCGCCAAAGCCGGCACCGTCGGCCGCCTTCTTGGTGGAAGTCACCGTGACCTGATTGGTCAGAAACAGGTACTGACGGATCTCGTTCTTGTCGGCCACCACAATATTGTCGGCCAGCGCGTCGGGCGCGTTGAATTGCAGTCGGGCGATGCTCTGCGCGGGAATACTCTTGACCGTGAGGTCGATTTTCTGGGCGCTGGATTCCAGCGAGGCGCTGCCGCTCAGTCGGAAGGAAATATCTTTGGCGGCCTTCTGCGCAGCATCCACCTTGGCAATGATGTCCTGAACGCTCTGGGCACTGGCGGAAGGGGTCAGCAACACGCCGCATAGGGCGAGAATGGAAGTGAAGTTGAGAGGTTTCCTCATGCCACGCAGTATCGCGCCCACTCTCATGAGAAGGGGGGGCGCCGGCTGACGTGGGGTTCACGCTGTGTGCGGCCTCAGGGCTGGCTGTCGGTTCCCAGCGGCAGGGTGTAGGTCAGCCGCGCGCTATAACCGGTCTGGCCATCGGACGTGCGCCCACCACTGACGTTCAGTCCCACTTCTCCTCCTCCGAGGGGCCGGGAGGCTGTCAGGCCCGCGCGTAGGGGAGTGCTGGACGTGCGCCACGGTTCGTAAGCCGCATAGAGCTGCACGCTGTTGCCAGGGCCGAGCAGTTCGCCCATATCCACGCTTCCCGTTACTCCGAACGCTTTCGGCCCCAGCAGCGTGTCCAGTCCCAGGTTTATCCCAGAGTCTGTGGCGTAGGACACTCCCCCGGTGGCGCCCAGAACATCCTGTCCAGCCCGCACGCCCGCGCGCCAGGTCAGCGTGCCCACAACTTCAGTTTCCGGTTCGTCGCCGGGCTGCGCGTCTGCGTCCAGTGGCACAGTACGGGTCAGCTCGCGGCGGCCCTCGACCCCCACAGTCGCCATGTTCTGCCCACCGAACTCGCCGCCCACCACGGCGATCAGGTTCCGGTTGATGCGGTAGCGGGCACCGATGTCAGCATTGAAGCCGCGTTCCCGGCTATCGGTGGCAGCGAAGTTCCAGAGGGCCACAGGGTCGATGCGCCCGGCAGAGGTGGTGAAGCCTGTGGCCGCCAGATTCAGCGCCACCGGCCCTACGCTGCCGCCCAGCCGTGTGGAGGCCCGCACGCCCCCGCTAAAGGCCACCGCCACATCTGCGCGGGCCGTGACTGCGCCCAGCGGTGGCACCGCCAGACTGCGCCCGTACCCCACCTCAGCGGCGCGGGTGGACAGGCCCGCCGCAACGCGTCCCCCCAGCGCCGGTAAATCCGAGACGCCCACTCGTGCCCAGCCCCCACCCTGCGGCCCACCGTTGTAGGACACGCCGAAATCCAGAGCGGTTGCGCCCGCTGTTCCCGCCAGCGTCAGGGCCAGGGCCATCCATCCTCTCGTCATGGGCGCAGGGTAGCAGTGCCGGAGCACGGGTGATCTTCATCAGCCTTTTCAGCTGCGGGTCGGTTAGGCTCCTGCCATGCGTTCCCTGTTGCCCACTGCCGCCCTCGTCGCCTGTGGTCTGGTCGCCTGTGCGCCTGCGTCCCAGGTGTTGCAGGTACCGTCTATCGAGGTTCAGAGCGTGCGTCTGACCCGTCTGTCACTGCCGGGCGGACTGGGCGGTGCACCCGTGGCAGACCTGAAACTGAACTTGCGCGTGTCTAACCCCAACGTGGTGCCCCTGAAGATGACCAACATTCAGGCCACGCTGGTGATCGACGGCGCGCAGGTGGGCCGTGCGGAGTTTCCCCGCGTCAACGTCCCAGCACGCGGATCGGCAGACCAGGAGGCTGATGTCTCCATTCCGGTCACTCTGTCTACCGCCGCCTCATTTCTGAAAGTGGCGCGCGGGCAGCAGGTTACCTATCGTCTGGACGGCACCTTCACCGCTGACTTTGGGCCCCTTGGCCCCAAGAATTTCGGGCCTTTCACGCTGAGTCAGGGGCAGTGGAAGCAGAATCCGATCATCCCATTCTAATTGAGGCTTCAAAGGAGGGAGCGGGAACGGCCCTGGGAGCACTCTCCGCATTCAGCCTGGGCAATCTGCGCCACAAGAGTGCTGTGAGTGTCAGGCTATCAACGGTGCCCTGTCCTCCTCTTACGGTTCCTGCTAGCGCGAGAGTTATCTGCGCCTTGCCTTGACATCCGCTGGCATAGAGCCACAGCTCAGGGCCGCATTATTGAAAGGCTTTGTTTCAGGACCCGCTTTGACGCAGTTGATCCCTCAGACAGCTGCTCCTTCAACCCACGAGAGAGCTTAAGCACAGGCAGATGGGAAGGGCTGGGTTGATCTTTTAGGTGCAGCGCGCCACCTTCCATCGCTATCACGTCCTGAGACGCTCCAGGAGACTTCTCCTTTGCGGATAGAGAGCGGAATGCAATTGCTGTTCAGTTGAACAGCCTTGCGCTGGGTGACCCGATCTGTAATCGACTTGCTACCAGAGAGGGGCTGGCTTCAGACCCTGGTGTATGCTGGTGGCTGCCCGACTGCCGACTCGGAAACGAGCGGGAAGATTCGTGAATTCACGAGCCACAGTCGGTATAACTCCAGAGGTAACCCATGATCCTGAATCTGTTTCTCGTGCTTTTCGCGCTGATCTGTGTGGCGCTGGTCTTCTTTATCCTGTTGCAGGTGCCGCGTCAGGCAGGTCTGTCGGCCAGCATGGCTTCCGGTGGTTCGCTACTGGGCGGCCGTGGTGTAGAGGGCGGCCTGGTCCGCATTACCAGCGTGCTGGGCGGCTTTTTCATGCTACTGGCCCTGCTGATCGGCATCGTTTCGCGCTAATCGCCTTCTTCATCCTTCCCAGAAGTCGCCGCTCCAGGCTGCTTCTGGGTTTTCGCTGAGAAATTCCAGAAGATTTGGCTTGCGTTTGTAAGGTTGTCAGCATTAAATCAGCTCGGGGTTAAGGAATAGTGATTTAATGCTTGACCTGGACTAGGCCACTTCATATATTGACCGCGCTGGAAACCCCACGACAACTCGGTACCCGTCCGGCTCTCGCCGGAGCGTCGCTATTTCCAGAAGCCCAATTCGGAAATTCCGGAAATTGTTCCCCTGACCACCTCATCGGAGGATTCACATGAAGAAAGCACTGTTCCTGGCCTTGGCCATGGCCGCAACCACCTCGATGGCTGCCCCCTTCGTTTTCCCCGCGGCCTGGACCGCCGAGCAGAACACCGCCAATAAGCGCGGCGGCGAGTTCCGCAACTACACGCTCTCCGACTTCAAGACCATCAACCCATTCACCAGCGCTGAGGCCACAAGCGTCCCCGGCACCATGGCCGACGCCAGCATCGGCCTGTTCCGTCAGGATCCGCGCACCAACGAGTTCATCCCTTACATGGCCGAAGGCCCCGCTGTGGTCAGCAACAACAACAAGCGCTTTGTGGTCAAGATTCGTCCTGGCATGAAGTTCAGTGATGGCCAGCCCATCACCGCCGACGACTGGATCACCACCTGGAAGATCCACACCGATGACAAGGTGGGCAGCAACAGCTTCGACACCTTCTTCATCAACGACAAGCCGGTCACCATCAAGAAGATCAACGACATGACTCTGCAGTTCGACTTCCCCACGCAGAGCTCGACCGCGCTGAGCATCATGAGCTTCAACCCCTGGCCCGACCACGTGTTCGGCAAGGCGTACCGTGCTGGCGGCGCAGAGGCCATCAAGAAGATGTGGGGCCTGGGCACCAACCCCAGTGAAATTGTTTCGCCGGGCATGTGGACCTTGGAAAGCTACAAGGCAGGCGAGCGCGTCGTTCTGAAGGCCAACAAGTTCTTCGGCGAGTGGAACAAAGACAGCAAGGGCAATGCCCTGCCGTACTTGAACACCTACTCGTACCGCATCGTGCCTGACCTGAACGCTGGCCTGGCCGCTTTCCTGGCCGGACAGATCGATACCTTCGGCGCCAGCAAAGCCGATGACTTGGCACAGATCAAGAAGGCCATTGACGCTGGCAACCTCAAGGCGGTTCTGAAGGCCAACGTCAGCCCCAACGCCACTTCCTCCTGGATCACCTTTAACTGGAACAAGTCGGCGGATCCCGCCAAGCAGGCGCTGTTCCGCGACGTCCGTTTCCGCCGCGCCATGAGCCACATCGCCAACCGTGACGCCATGATCAAGCTGGCGCTGGGCGGCCTGGGCAGCGAGGTCTACTTCAGCGTCTACCCCATCTTCAAGGACCAGACCAACGCGGGCCTCAAGGCCGGCGCCCCCACCTACAAGTACGATCTGGCGCAGGCCAGCAAGCTGCTGGGACAGATGGGTTACAAGAAGAAGAATGCTGACGGCTACCTGGTCGACAGCAAGGGCAAGGTGCTGGAGTTCAACCTGGCCACCAACGCGGGGAACACCGTCCGTGAGCAGCTGGGCCAGATCTTCCGCGACGAGGCCAAGAAGGTAGGGGTCAAGGTCAACTTCACGCCCATCGACTTCAACACCCTGGTGGGTCAGCTGACCGCCAAGGGCGAGAACCGTCCTTTCGACGCGATCCTGCTGGGTCTGTCGGGCGGGACCAACATCTGGCCCTTCGGCGTGAACGTTGTGCCGTGCGGGACCAACCTGCACAGCTACAACAACCCCACCGACGGCAAGTGCCTGACCAGCCAGGAACAGCTGATGACCAAGCAGTACTACCAGGGCGACGCCGAGCTGAACACCGCCAAGCGCCTGGCCATCGGTGCACAGCTCATGAAGAACGAAGGCGAGCTGCAGCCCGTCATCTACCTAGTGGGCACCAACTACCACGTGACGTTTAACGACCGCGTGGGCGGCGAGTACCCCGCCGACCTGATGGACGCTTACTACGGCTCGCGTGACATCGCGCTGACCTTCATCAAGTAATCCAGCCACGTTCTCTTCAGGGGGTGGTCTGCTATGGGCGGACTGCCCCCCTTACATTGAATTTCTGACCCTTGACGATTCTCAGAGCTGACGGAGAAAGGCATGATCCCATTTTTAGTCCGGCGCTTTTTCCAGGCCATTCCCACGCTGCTGCTGGCCAGCGTGCTGATTTTTTTCGTGATCTCTCTGGCGCCGGGCGACTTCCTGACCCCTGCCCGCCTGAACCCTGGGATCAGTGATGAACAACTCAGGAACCTGAGCGTCAGTTTTGGGCTGGACCGGCCCGCCTACGTTCAGTACTTCTACTGGATGAAGAACATGCTTCAGGGCGATTTTGGCCTGTCGTTCCAGTACACCCAACCCGTACTGCCGGTCATCTGGCCACGCATCGTCAACTCGGTGTATCTGGTGCTGCTCAACCTGGTGTTCTTCTACGCCATCGCTATTCCCATCGGCGTGTACGGGGCAGTACGGCAGAACAGTTTTGGCGACAAGGCTATCAATGTGGTGCTGTACTTCCTGCTGGGCTTTCCCAGCTTCTTCCTGTTCCTGATCGTGATCTATTTCATCTTGCAAATCCGCAACGCCACGGGCTGGGACATTCCACTGGGGGGCATGACCAGCAACAACTATGAACAACTGTCGGCGTTTGGCAAGTTCTGGGATGTCCTGCGGCACCTGCTGATCCCGGCGGCGGTGCTGGCAATTACCGATGCGGCGGGCCTGACCCGCGTGATCCGGGGTCTGATGTTGGAAGTGATGCGCTCGGATTACATCCGCACGGCGCGGGCTAAAGGCGTCAGCGAGCGCACTGCCATCTGGAAGCACACCTTCCGCAACGCCATCTTGCCCATCGTTGCGGGCATTGGGGGCCTACTGCCCGCCGCCATTAGTGGCGCGGGCTTCGTGGAGGTGGTCTACGCCTATCCCGGAATCACACCCATGTTGCTGACGGCCATCACCGCGTCGGACCTGTACCTGATTGCGGGCTTCACAGTCATTTCCACGATCCTGCTGGTTATCGGTAATGCCCTCTCAGACATTCTCCTGGCTGTGGTCGACCCACGCATCAAGGTCGGGTGAGGTGAAATGACAACCGCAGCGCCTCAACAGCAAAAAGCGAAACCCCGGTCACAGGGACAGTCCCAGTTCTCCGTTGCCTGGAGCCAGTTCCGTAAAAATCGGTTGGCTCAGACTGGCGGCCTAGGACTGATCCTGATCTATCTGATGGCCATTTTTGCGCCATTTCTCGCACCTGACAGTCTCTCAAGCTATTCCACGACGGACATCACCCGGTTTCAACCGCCCACACCAATTCACATTCGTGATGCACAGACAGGTGCCCTGACCCGTCCGTACGTTTACAAGTACACCCAGCAACTCAACATGGATACCTTCGTTAACGAATACAAACCGACGACGGAGCGCTGCCCGATCTATTTCGGCGTGCGCGGGGCATCCTATAAGCTTCTGGGTTTCATTCCGGGCAACCTGCATCTGTTCGGCACGGGGAGTGATCAGCAGGGTTGCAACGTCTTTCTGATTGGTGGCGAGGCACTGGGCCGTGACCTGCTGACTCGTACTCTGTACGCCTCTCAGATCAGTTTGACCATCGGCGTAGTCGCAGTGCTGGTCAGCACGCTGATCGGTTTGTTCATGGGCGCCATGGCAGCCTTTTTCGGTGGCATTGTGGATACTGTGGTCATGCGTCTGGTCGAGGTCATTTCGGCCATTCCCTACCTGTTTTTGTTGCTGCTCCTGCGCTCGGTGTTTCCACAGAACATCAACCCGATCTTCGCGCTGTATGTGATTCTGGGGATTCTGGCTTTTATCGGCTGGGGTGGACTGGCACGTGTGACGCGCGGGCAACTTTTGAGCGTGCGTGAACAGGACTTTGTGTCGGCCGCCAAAGCGCTGGGCGCAGGCGATGGACGCGTGATGTGGAGGCACATGCTGCCTACCATGACCACTTACATCATTGTGACGTTGTCACTGAGTATTCCCGGCTTCATCCTGCTGGAATCCGGCCTGAGCTTCCTAGGGATTGGGGCCGTGGAACCCTACGTCAGCTGGGGCAGTCTGCTGGCGCAGGCGCAGGAAGGCGGGCTGTCCAGCTTGAACAGCCGACCTTGGGTTCTGATTCCCGGCTTTTTCATCGTGTTTACAGTGGGCTGCTTCCAGCTTCTGGGAGACGGCCTGCGTGATGCTTTCGACCCACGCAAACGACAGTAATAAGGCAGGCTGATATGAAGAGGATTGTGTGCAGGGCATGTATGATGCATGACGTGCGAACAATGGAGGAACAATGACCGACCACGCCACCGATCATGCGGATGTGCTGCTGGCCGTGAACGGCCTGAAAACCTATTTCAACACCGATGACGGCGTCGTCAAGAGCGTGGACGGAGTGACTTTCCACATCAACAAGGGCGAAACCCTGGGTGTGGTGGGTGAATCCGGCTCGGGCAAGAGCGTCACCAGCCTGAGCATCATGCGCCTGATCCCGATGCCGCCGGGCGAAATTGCAGGCGGCGAAATCCTGTTCTCAGGCCGTGACGGTAAACCGCAGGACATCGTGAAGATGTCGGAAGCCGAGATGCGCAAGATTCGCGGCAACGATATCTCCATGATCTTTCAGGAACCCATGACCAGCCTGAACCCGGTGTACACCGTAGGCGACCAGATCGCCGAGGCCGTCATGCTGCACCAGGACAAGAACCGCAAGGACGCGATGGGCGTAGCCACCGATATGCTGCGTTTCGTGGGCATTCCCGCTCCGGAAAAGCGCGTCAACGAGTACCCGCACCAGATGTCCGGCGGGATGCGCCAGCGCGTGATGATCGCCATGGCCCTGAGCTGCAACCCGGCCCTGCTGATTGCCGACGAGCCGACCACCGCGCTCGACGTGACCATCCAGGCCCAGATTCTGGACCTGATGCGCAAGCTGCAAAAAGACATCGGGATGAGCATCCTGTTCATCACCCACAACCTGGGTGTGGTGGCCGAGATGGCCGACCGCGTCGTGGTCATGTACGGCGGGCGTGTGGTCGAGGAAGGCGACGTGATCGAGATCTTCAAGGCTCCGCGTCATCCGTACACCATGGGTCTGCTGAACTCGATTCCCCGCCCTGGTGTGGACGCGCATGTGCCTGGCACGCCGCGCGCCCGTCTGGAAGCCATCCCCGGCAACGTGCCCAACCCGCTGAACCTGCCGCCCGGCTGCGCCTTCGAGCCGCGCTGTAAGTTCGCCATTCCCGACTGCTCCAAGGCGGTTCCCGCGCTGGAAGACACCGGAGGCGGCCACACGGCCCGTTGCATTCGCTGGCGGGAGTTCGCCAAGGTTGATCAGGGGGCGACGGCATGACCGCTCCTGTTATTGCCAGGACGTCCGCCGCCGATTCGCGCGGCATGACGCAGAAGGGTGACACGCTGCTGGAAGTGCGTAACCTGGAAAAATACTTCCCGATTCGTGGGGGCTTGCTGTCGCGCGTGGTGGGCAACGTCAAGGCGGTCAACGACATCAGCTTCAAGCTGGGACGCGGGGAAGTGGTGGGGCTGGTGGGCGAATCCGGCTCCGGCAAGACCACGGCGGGCCGCGCCATCCTGCGCCTGATCGAACCCACCGGCGGTGAGGTGATCTTCAACGGCACAGACGTGACCAAGCTGTCCAAGGGACAGATGCGCGACTACCGCCGCGAGATGCAGATCATCTTCCAGGATCCTTTCGCGTCGCTCAACCCGCGTATGACGGTCTCGGACATCATCGGTGAGGCCATGCAGATTCATAACCTGAATCCGGGCAAGGGCCGCATTGACCGCATCGCGGAACTGCTGCAGAAGGTGGGCCTGCGCCCCGAGCACATGCGCCGTTATCCGCACGAGTTCTCTGGTGGACAGCGTCAGCGTATCGGCATCGCCCGCGCCCTGGCCGTCGACCCTCTGTTCATCGTGGCCGATGAGCCGGTCTCCGCACTGGACGTCTCCATTCAGGCGCAGGTGGTGAACCTGCTGCAGGACCTGCAAGAAGAACTGGGCCTGACTGTGCTGTTCATCGCGCACGATCTGGCCGTGGTGGAGTACATCTGCGACCGCATCATCGTGATGTACCTGGGCCGCATCATGGAAATCGCGCCCAGCCACGAGCTAAACAACAACCCCAAGCATCCGTACACCGAAGCGCTGCTGTCTGCAGCCCCAGTGCCCGATCCCACGATCAAGAGGCAGCGCATCATCCTGGAAGGCGACATTCCCAGCCCGATCAACCCGCCCTCAGGCTGTGTGTTCCGCACGCGCTGCCGTTACGCCCTTGACGACTGCGCCAAGGTGGTCCCCGAATTACGCGAGGTTGCGCCACAGCATTTCAAGGCCTGCATTCGGGACGACATTCTTTAAGCCAGTCGACTCAAGCGTTTCACCATCTGAAGTCCGCCTCCCTGTCTGGGGCGGGCTTTTCTAACTTCCATCTGACTGACCCTCTCACATCTCATAAAGTGGCATCGGCCACCATAGGGCCATGCAAAGAATCTTAATGATGGTCGCTGCTTTGACCCTCGGCGCAGCCAATGCCACCGATCTGCGGATTTACCCCTCGTTTGCTGAAGTGCGTCAGCCTGTTACCAGTACGGGCAATACCCTGAATGTTTCGTTGCCCCAGCAGGCCTGGGAAAACGTGCTGGCCGGTTCGCTGGATCTGGAAGGGCTCGTCTTTAACGGCGCCGTGCAGAAGCTGGAGGCCAACTGGCTCAGTGGGCTGGAGGGTAAGACGGTCTTCCTGATGCAGGGTGACGGGAACAGTGAAAAGACCGAACCCGTGACCCTGATTCGTGCCCGTGACTTGCTGGTCAAGGACGCGGCTGGGCGGTATTTTAACGTGCGCTATGAGCAGTTGCGCTTCGACACGCCGCCGCCCACCAATCCGCTCAGCCCCTCACAGACGCTCAGCTACACCCTGCCCAAAGCGGGGAGCGGCACGCTGGTCTACCTAACCCGCAGTGTGGGCTGGTCACCGCGCTACACGCTGAAGGCCAGCAATGCTGGCGCTCAGCTTTCTGCCCTAGCCGATATCCGCAACACCACTGAGCTGCCTTACGACGTGAAGGACACCGAACTGTATTCCGGCGACGTGAACGTGCAGGCCAACCCGCAGGCGCAGGCCAACTACGAGGCGGCGGATATGGTGATGCGGGCTGCCCCGGCTCCCGTGGCCGCCCCGGCCCCCAAGATCGGCGACGGCGCTGAGCTGCGCGGCCTGTACCGCTACGCGCTGTCCACACCGTTCACGCTGCCGGCCAACAGTGTCGTGACCCTGCCGTTCCTGACGCCCAAGTTGACCAGTTTTGAGCGCTACGTGGGACTGAACACCTTCTTCGACATCGCCACCCGGACCGGAACCCTGGACCGCTCGTACCGCTTCAAGGCCGATGCCCGTCTGCCCGCCGGCCCGATCACCGTGCGCGAGGAAGGGCGCCTGGTGGGGCAGACCCGTCTGGACGAGACGCGGGAGGGTGGCACAGTGGACTTTAGCCTGGGTGATGATCCAGACGTGGAATACACCCGCACCGTGCAGACGGTCAACCAGACCAAGAACACCAAAGGCGAGGTCGTCAAGACGACTTACAAGGTCACCTACGCCTTCGAGAGTAGTAAAGAGCGCAGTGTCCGCGCAGAGATCACCGAGCGTGTGGGCGGACGCATCATCATCATCGACAGCGCCGCTCCCACCAGAAACGGTGGCGTCGCAAGCCTGAAGGTGGATGTGCCCGCCAAGGGCAAGGTCAGCCGGAGCTTCACAGTGGTGGTGGACAACTCGTAGGACGGAAGAACACAGCCGCCGCCAGAGCGCAAATGCTCTGGCGGCGGTCTTCTGCTGAACTGATTACAGAGTCGGTGTCGGCAGGAAAGGGGGCCCGAGCTGACACGCCGGACAAAGGCCCTGCAACTCCACCCTGGCCCCGGTGATCTGCCAGTCGTGACCCTGGCCCTGCAGATGCAGGTCCGGGAGACTGAGGGCAACGTCCAGCAGGGTGCCGCACCCGTTGCACCGCAGGTGAGAGTGCGGGGTGAGATTGGTGTCGTAACGCACCTCACCGCCCCCGCCGATCACCTCGCCGACCAGGCCATGCTCGCTGAACACCCGCAGGTTCTGGTACAGCGTGGCAATGGGGATAGGTTCCCCGGCCAGACGGAAACGCTCTGCAATTTCCTCAGGTGTGAAATGACCGTTGGTCTGCGCGAAGAATTGCAGCAACCGCAGGCGGGGCTGGGTGGTTCGCAGGCCCCGCCGCTCCAGATGCCGCTGCAATTCAGAGAGGGTCATGGCGCACCGTTATCATGGATGGAAACATTAGCCTGCGCAGTGTCACACCAGTCTTCGGCCGCCAACTGGCGTTAAACCGTTTGGGGTTCGCGCTGGCCTTCCTGCTTTTCCTTCGCCTGACGCGCCGCCCTCAGGCCCTCATTCACACGGCGGCCATAGTCGGGATCGCATTTGGTGAACAGTTCCACCATACGGGCCTGGACCTCGGGAATGGCTGCCGAGATATTAGCCACCAGGTTGTTGATCAGGTCGTCACGTTCACGCTCATCGTGGGCGCGGTAGCGTTCCCCCGCCTGCTTGAAGTCATTGGTGCGCTCAATGCTGGCCCGCTGCACGCGGCCCTCAACATGCGGGCTGTGCTCGGGCAGGTTGCGCGGCGCTTCCTTGGGGCCATTCATGCTGGACGGCTCGTAGTTGACGTGCGGATTCTGACCGGGAACGGCGTCCACGTGGTAGGTCATCTGGCCGTCACGCTGGTTGGTTGCTACCGCGGCGCGCGGCGAGTTGATCGGCAACTGCAGGTAGTTGGGGCCAACGCGGTAGCGCTGGGTATCGGAGTACGAGAAAGTGCGGCCTACCAGCATCTTGTCGTCGCTGAAGTCCAGGCCGTCCACCAGCACACCGGTGCCAAAAGCGGCCTGCTCCACCTCTGCGAAGTAGTTCTCCGGGTTGCGGTTCAGGGTCATCACGCCCACCGGCATCATCGGGAACTGGTCCTCGGGCCAGATCTTGGTGTCGTCCAGCGGGTCGAAGTCCAGTTCGGGGTGCTCGCCGTCGCTCATCAACTGCACGCGCATTTCCCACTGGGGGAAGTCACCGCGCTCGATGGCCTCGTACAGATCCTGGGTGGCGTGGTTGATGTTCTTGGCCTGGATCTCCTCAGCTTCTGGCTGAGTCAGGTTTTTAACGCCCTGCAGGGGTTCAAAGTGGTACTTGACCAGGGTACCCTCGCCCTTGTCGTTGACCCACTTGTAGGTGTTGACGCCGCTGCCTTGCATCTGGCGGTAGTTGGCGGGAATACCCCAGGGCGAGAACAGCCACGTCAGCATGTGCATGGCTTCGGGGGTGTTGCTCATGAAGTCGAAGATGCGCCCCCCGTCCTGGCGGTTGGTAACAGGATCTGGTTTGAGGGAGTGGATCACATCTGGGAACTTGATTGCGTCCCGGATAAAGAACACCTTGAGGTTGTTCCCCACCAGGTCCCAGTTGCCGTCCTCGGTGTAGAACTTGACGGCGAAGCCGCGCGGGTCACGGAGCGTCTCGGGCGAGTGGCCCGAGTGGATCACCGTGGAGAAGCGCACAAACACCGGCGTTTCCTTGCCCTCGGTCTGAAACAGCTTGGCGCGGGTGTACTTGCTGATGCTCTCATCGCCCACCTTGCCGTACGCCTTGAAAACGCCATGCGCGCCCGCGCCGCGCGCATGCACCACGCGCTCGGGGATGCGTTCGCGGTCAAAGTGGCTGATCTTCTCCAGGAACTGGTAGTTCTCCAGTGTGGCAGGACCACGCGTGCCCACGGTACGCTGGTTCTGGTTGTTGCTGACGGGGTGGCCCTGACGGGTGGTCAGGGTCTGTGCGTTGCCGTCCTGCTGCTTGCTGTCTTTCGGCTCGATCATGGGAAACTCCTCGGCAGTCGGCGCACTCGGTAGACGCGTTCCACCCGAATAGGGAAAAGCCGGGCGCGGAAAGCTGGCCCAGTCCCCGTAACCATAATGATTATGAATTAAGATGTCCACCACAAATGGTGAACGCTCTTAAACGATGCCCCCCAGGTATTCCCTGACGTCTGCCTTGATCGGCATGAAATAGGCGTGCTGGCCGCGCTCACGGGCAAAGGTCAGCAGGTCTGCAGCAAAGCGGCGATTCCATTCCATAGTGGGCTGGAACTGCCTGGGGAAGACGGCATGGTTGCGGGTGCGCCAGTACCCCAGCGAACCCTCGGAGGTCACGGAGGTGGCCCCCCACCAGACCTCGGCGCCTTCTGGCAGCAGATCGGCGTAGGCGTCCATCAGGCGCAGGTCGAAGAAGGGCTGGGTAAAAAACCCACAGGCCCCGGCCTCCAGCTTGCGCTCCAGATAATCCTGCTCGCGGGCCAGCGACTGGCGGTAGGGGTCCAGGCCCGCGTAGACCTTGAGGTGAGGAAGCTCGCGGCGAATACGTCGGATGGCGGCCTCGGCATCCACGTTGTAGACCTTCGCATTCATATCGCTGGGCGCGTCCCCGGTGATCACGATGACCTCGTCGATCCCATGTTCGTGCAGGTGCGCGGCCATCTCCAGCGGTGCACGGGGATTCAGGTCCACCGCCCGGATGTGCGGAATGGCGCGGTAACGCGGACGGGCAAAGGCGCAGCCATGCCACGAGCGTGTGGTGAAGCGCGGAAAGTCGGGAATGTTGATGGTGTCCGCGCCCGGCAGATGTTCGGCCACCGCCATCAGTTCGGCCCTCAACCCCGAGCGCGAGCGGGGGACAAGCTCGATGGAGATGCGGGTCACTGCGGGCCGCCGGCGATGCGACTGAAGGGCTGAGGCTCTGAAGGTCTGGGGGGCTCGGCACTCCTGCCGCCGGACTCATCGGCGTTGGGGGCTTCAGCCCGCTCTGCCGGGTCATAGGCCAGCAATGGCCCCAGCCAGCGCTCGGCCTCCTCCAGGCTCCAGCCTTTTCTGGCAGCGTAATCCTCCACCTGATCCCGGTCAATGCGGCCCACGGCCAGATACCGCGCTTCCGGATGGGCAAAATACAGGCCCGAGACGGCGGCGGCAGGGGTCATGGCGCAGGATTCGGTCAGTTCCAGACCAATGTCTCCGGCCCCCAGCAGCGAGAACAGGGTGCGTTTCTCGGTGTGATCTGGCTGGGATGGGTAGCCCGGCGCGGGACGGATACCGTCATAGCGCTCGCGGATCAGGTCGTTGTTGTCCAGCGCCTCGTCCGGCGCGTAACCCCAGTGGTTGACCCGCACGTCGCGGTGCAGTTTTTCCGCGAAGGCCTCGGCCAGCCGGTCCGCCAGCGCCTTGATCAGAATGGCGTTGTAGTCGTCGTGTTCGGCCTCAAAGGCGCGGGCCAGTTCCTCGGCACCGTGAATGGCGACAGCAAAGGCCCCGATGTGATCGCCGCGGTAGGCGATGAAGTCGGCCAGCGCCCCGTTCGGGGTGGCCTGGTCGCGCTGCTGGCGCAGGGTGTGCAGCACGGCTACCTCTGGCAGCGTTTCGCGCCCCGCCGCGATCTCGTGGGTCTGGTGATCCAGCGTGTCCTGCAGGCCGATACCGTGCGTTCCCGTGCCCACCACGATGTCGTCCCCGCGCCGTTCGGCTGGCCACAGCCCAATCACTCCTCTGGCTGTCAGCAACCCTTCGTCGATCACGCGGCGCAGCAGGGCCTGCGCGTCGTTAAACAGCGTGCGGGCCTGCTCGCCGCGCAGCGGGTCGGTCAGGATGTTGGGATAGATGCCCTTCATCTCCCAGGCGATGAAAAAAGGCGTCCAGTCGATGTAATCCAGCAGGCCCACCAGCGGCTGCTCGATGATCTGACGGCCGGGTTCGCGCGGCGCGGGTGGCAGGGCGGGGGAGAGGCGGTGGGCACGCTGGCGGGCGGTTTCAAGCGGAATCAGCCGGACCTCACGCTTGCCGTGACGTTCGCGTAGGGCGTCGTATTCGGCCCTGATGCGTTCTTGCACCCCCGTCGGATCGGCCAGGATGTCGGCGGTGGTGGTCACCGCGCGGCTGGCGTCCAGCACATGGACCACCAGCCCAGCGTAGGCCGGGTCGATCTTGACCGCCGTGTGCGCCCGGCTGGTGGTGGCCCCGCCGATCAACAGTGGCAGCGTGCCGCCCCGCCGCGTCATCTCGCGGGCCACGCCCACCATCTCGTCCAGGCTGGGGGTGATCAGGCCGCTCAGGCCGATCACATCCACTCCCAGGCGGGCGGCCTCGTCCAGAATCTTCTCAGTGGGCACCATGACGCCCAGATCCGTCACTTGGTAGCCGTTGCAGGCCAGCACCACGCCCACGATGTTCTTGCCGATATCGTGGACGTCGCCCTTGACCGTTGCCAGCAGCACCTTGCCCTTGCCCCCGGCCTCCTGCTTCTCGGCCTCCATGTATGGGGTCAGGTGGGCCACGGCGCGCTTCATGACGCGGGCGGACTTGACCACCTGCGGCAGGAACATCTTTCCGGCCCCAAACAGGTCGCCCACGACGTTCATGCCGTCCATCAGCGGCCCCTCGATCACCTTGAGCGGCGAACCCAGCTCGCGGTACGCCTCTTCCGCGTCCTCCACCACAAAGTCGGTCATGCCCGAGATCAGCGCATGCTTCAGGCGTTCGGCCACCGGGCGCTCACGCCATTCGCTCTGGGCGGCGGCCTCGCGCTTGACGCCCTTGTAGCTCTCGGCCAGGGCCAGCAGGTTCTCGGTGGCGCTGAGTTCACCTGAAGCGGGTGTGCGCACCAGAATCACGTCCTCCACCGCCTCGCGCAACCCGGGTTCGATGTCCTCGTAGACGGCCAGCATCCCCGCATTCACGATGCCCATGTCCAGCCCGGCACGAATGGCGTGGTACAGGAAGACCGAGTGCATCGCCTCACGCACATGATTGTTGCCCCGGAAGGAAAAGGACACGTTGCTGATTCCCCCGGACACCAGCGCCCCAGGCAGGTTAGCCTTGATCCAGCGCGTCGCCTCGATGAAGTCCAGCGCGTAGCGGTCATGCTCCTCGATCCCGGTCGCCACGGTCAGCACGTTGGGATCGAAGATGATGTCGTGCGGCGGAAAATCGGCCTGTTCGGTCAGCAATCTGTAGGCCCGGGAGGTGATCTCCTTGCGGCGTTCCAGGTTGTCGGCCTGCCCCTGCTCGTCGAAGGCCATCACCACGGCGGCGGCTCCGTAACGCCGCAGCAGCCGCGCCCGTTCCAGAAACCTGGCTTCGCCGTCCTTAAGGGAAATGCTGTTGACCACGCACTTGCCCTGCACCCGCTTGAGGCCCGCTTCCAGGATCTCCCATTTGGACGAGTCCAGCATCAGCGGCACACGGCTGATGTCCGGTTCCCCGGCCAGCAGGTTCAGGAATTTGACCATCGCGGCCTCGCCGTCCAGCATGCCCTCGTCGAAGTTGATGTCCACGATCTGCGCGCCGTTCTCCACCTGCTGCCGCGCGATCTTGAGACCAGTCTCGAAGTCGCCGGCCAGAATGGCCTTGCTGAAGCGTGGGCTGCCCGTCACGTTGGTGCGCTCGCCCACGTTGATGAAGTTCAGCTCGGGTGTGACCGTGAGCGCTTCCAGGCCGCTCAGGCGCAGGTGGGGCGTCAACTTCGGCGCACTGCGGGGCGAGATGTTCGCCACCTCGTTGGCAATGGCGCGAATGTGCTCTGGCGTGGTGCCGCAGCAGCCACCCACGATGTTGACCAAGCCCTCGCGGGCGAAGTCAGCCAGGATGGACGCCGTGTGTTCGGGGGTCTCGTCGTACTCGCCGAAGGCATTGGGCAGGCCCGCGTTCGGATGGACCGAGACCAGTGTTTCGGTGTTCGCCGCGATCGAGCGCAGATGAGGGCGCAGCAGGTCTGCCCCCAGAGCGCAGTTCAGGCCCAGACTGAACAGATTGGCGTGCGCCGTGCTGATGGCGAAGGCTTCCGGGGTCTGCCCGCTCAGCGTGCGCCCGGAAGCGTCGGTAATGGTCCCTGAAAGCATC
The DNA here is from genome assembly GCF_014201875.1 of Deinococcus humi. Taxonomy (NCBI): domain Bacteria; kingdom Thermotogati; phylum Deinococcota; class Deinococci; order Deinococcales; family Deinococcaceae; genus Deinococcus; species Deinococcus humi. Next base: position 598,780 of record NZ_JACHFL010000002.1, read on the forward strand.
ACCGGCAGCGTCTTGCCAGTGCGCGCAAAGGCCTCTTCACAGGCGAACAGCGCAGCCTTGGCGTTCAGGGTATCGAACACCGTTTCCAGCAGCAGCAGATCGGCCCCGCCCGCGATCAGCCCCTCCGCGGCGGCGGCGTAGGCTTCCACCAAGTCGTCGAAGGTCACGTTGCGGAATTCCGGCCTCTCCACGTCGGGAGAGAGGGTTGCGGTGCGGTTGGTCGGTCCGATGGCTCCGGCCACCCAGCGTGGCCTGCCGTCGGCGGCCTCGAACTCATCGGCTACCTCACGGGCCAGCCGTGCGCCTACCTCGTTCATGGCGCGGGCCAGAGCCTCTGTCCCGTAATCCGCCTGAGAAATGGTGGTGCTGTTGAAGGTGTTTGTGCTGGCGATGTCCGCACCTGCCTCGAAGTACGCGCGGTGAACGTCGCGGATCACGTCCGGACGGGTCAGTTGCAGCAGATCGAAATTGCCCCGGTACATCTGCAGCGGATCGGCCCCGTCGAACCGAAAATCGGCCTCGTTCAGATTGGCCCGTTGAAGCATGGTGCCCCACGCGCCGTCCAGCACCAGAATGCGTTCACGCGCCGCAGCGCGAATGTCTCTGTCCATTGTCCACCTCTGGCAAAACAGACCGTCTATACGGCCTGAGAATTTCTCTGCGCCATGCGCTTGCTTCCGGCCATCGCTTCCCGCCCGCGCCATCGTCGGCGCACCCCAGCAGGAGGCTTTTCTGAAAGGCACCGTGGCCGCTATGGGGGCGCGGTTGCCGCGTCGTCACCGGGCAGAAAAAACCCTCGGACGCTCTGGATGACCGCGCTTTGAAGGCGCGATGCGGTCAGGATAGCGCGGCGCAGAGCGGACAAAAGGGGGGTGGGGTGGACAGGTCAGCGTTGGACACTCAGAGATTATGTATTGGGTAGTATTGCTGTGTGCAAGCTGAATCTGCCCATACGGCTCCTCAAAATATCCAGCTTGAGTTTTTTCATCCCAGTGGACAGCCAGTCATTTTCTATGAAATGGGGGAAGAGTTCGTTAAAGCAAATAAGATAGATCAGTCGTGGCTGAACGGCCCTGTGAGAGTCGCCATAGCTGGCAGACTCAGCCAGGCGGGCAATACGTTCTACGATTTTTCCATGACTGGGCTCTCACTCCCTGATGGAATTCAAACTCTTCTGCGCGTCGAAGGCAACCTGCTTCCTTTCAGCGAGCAGCTGAAATCGAAAGCTGGGAATCCCACGAGAAAATCGCGAGCGGAAGTGATCATCGGTGGTCAGATATATATCGTGCAAGGTCATCTGACTGTTGGAAAGAGCGGCCACTATATCAAAGTGGTCGCTCATAAAAAGCCAAGCACACCCGTGCCCAGACCCCGTGGTGGAGTATTTTTCTAGGCTCTTCTACGACGCTAGCTGGTACGACAAAGTCTCCTGGCTCCATTAGATGAGGCAGACTCAGGTCTTTTGTTGATTTCCCTCGTCTATTTCGCCAACTCACTCTTCAGGGTATCGAAGGCCTCGGGACGGTTCAGCACGCGCCAGTTCAGCACGTTCGGGCCGCTCAGTTCGCCGACGCGTTCGCTGGCGCAGTCGTAGCTGGCGTTGGTCTTCCGCATGATCGGCCAGACCACGGCGGCGGCGCGTCCGGCCACGTCACGCCTAGGGACTGGGCCGAACAGGCGTGAGTCCTCCGAGCCGTTGGCGGTGCGGTTGTCGCCCATCACGAAATAGTGTGCGGGGGGCACCGTGATCTCGGCCTGATCGGGCATCACACCCGCACGGCTGGAGGTGGCGTTGTTCGCTAGTTCGCTCTGGGCGTCCCAGCAGCCCTGCTGCCGCCAGTAATCGGTGGTCCAGCCGGAATCCAGCTTGACGTCGTTGACGAAGACCTCGCCGCCTTCCACCCTGATCTTGTCACCGGGCAGTCCGATCACGCGCTTGATCAGGAACGGGCGATAGTTCCACAGACCCAAGAAGTTCTTGTTCAGGTTGCCGATCTTGTCGGCGGCCTCACGTGGCGGCTTAAAGATCACGATGTCGCCCCGGCTGAAATCGCCCACGCCCGCCTTGTGCAGCCACGTCTCGTACTTGGGTACGAAGACTCTTTCGCGGTCGCGCAGGTTGGGCATCATGCTCACGCCGTCCACGCCCACCAGTGTCGCCACAAACTGCGTGATCACCACAGCGAAGACAATGGGTTCTAGGAAATCCTTCCACACTTTCTGAAGGGTGGTGGGGGCGGTGGACTGGAGTCTGGTCATGCACCGGGCAGGATAGCGGATTGAATGAGGATGATTGGCTGACGGTCCGCGGTACAGGGCGCAGCAGCCTGCCACACTGGGCGCCTCTCAACATAGGTTGACAGCCAGAAGTCCAATGAGTCGGCCCGTTCCTCAGCCTTCACCCAGCAGCGTCTTCAAGCGTGGCAATTCCGCCTTTGCGGCGTCCCGGCCTGCGGCGATGGCCTGATCGGTGCGATTGAAGTTCATCAGGTCGATGCTGCCCAGATTCGGGCGCAGCAGTATGTCAGGCCGGTACAGGCTGAGGCGGGCGTCGGTCAGTTGCGCCTGCATGATCTCCACGGCGCGGCGCAGCGCCCGCACCGGCCCCAGATGGGCCTCACGTTTCCAGATCAGCACGCGCCGCTCGTGCAACTCCAGCGGATCGGGAGCTGTTACGTCCACCGCCAGCACTTTTCGGACGCCCAGAAACAGCGCCGCGTCCACCGGCACCTGATTCAGAATGCCCCCGTCCGAGAGCAGCATGTCGCGCACCGGCACGCTGTCCAGTGCGCCCGGATAGGCGCTGGTGGCCCGGATTGCCTCGAACAGGCTGCCGCGCGCCAGGTACACGCCCCGGCCTGTCAACATGTCGGTGGCAGTGATCGCCAGCGGAGTGGGCAGTTCCTCGAAGGTCGGCGGCAGGTGATGGGCCAGCCAGCCTTCCATCGCTGAGATCTTGAAGAGACCAGTGCCGGGCCGCCAGTCCAGCAGGCGGCGCCACGACACGGTGCCTGAAATGCGCTCCAGTTCGGCTCCGCTGTAGCCCGCTGCGATGAAAGCGCCCACCAGCCCACCCATACTGGTGCCGGTCACCACGCTGGGTCTGAGGCCGGCGTCCTCCAGGACCTGCCACACGCCGATGTGGGCCAGCCCCCGTGCGCCGCCCCCTCCCAGCACCAGCCCGTACCCACTCACATCCGTCTTCCGTGCCCACCGCTGTTCATGGCGTGATTGTAGCCCTGCCAGGGAGCGGGGAATCTTGCGGTTGAGCGTCCTTTACGTCCACCCATTGAGTGTGGTGGCTCCGGTTGCGTTACTGTGTGGGCAATGGCTCTGGCTGGACAGAGGGTGGGCGACGGCGTGCGGTTGATCAGGCCCATCGGCCGGGGCTCCCACAGCCTGGTTTATTTCGCGGTGGATGCCGGCGGGCAGCCCTGTGCGGTCAAGATTTTCCATGCCGACATGCTCGACTTTGCCGAACGCGAATTCGAGCATGCCAGTGGGCTGGAGCATCCCCGGCTGGCCTCGGTGCTGGGCCGCGACACCCTGGAAGGCCGTCCGGTGCTGATCAGTACCCTGGCCCGTGGGGAAGTGCTGTTCTCGCGTTACCTGCGGCGGCCCGCCTTGCAGACCGAGCGTCGCGCCTTTCTACTGACACTGGCGCATCTTCTTGACGCCCTGGCCTACCTGCATTCGCACGGGCTGGTCCACCGCGACATCAAACCGGACAACATCGTGGTGGAGCCCGACGGCAGCGCCAAACTGGTGGATCTAGACCTGTCCGGCCCAGCGCTGGAGGTCTTCCCGGTGCCTACCCGTGTCGGTACAGCAGTCTTCCAGAGTCCCGAAGCCGCGCGCGGCGAACCGCTGGGGCCGGAGGCGGACCTGTACGGCGTGGGCATGCTGCTGGGCTGGGCCCTTTTCGGCTCGCTGCCGGACCCCAAGGGTTCCGCACCGTATCATCCGGATCCGTTGTGTTCGCTGTACCTGACCCTGACGCGCCAGGACCGCCAGCGGCGCCCGGGCGACGCCGCCTGGGTCCGCGAAAGGATTCTGAAGCTGTCCAGTCTGGACTTCTGAACAGGCGGTCTGAGACCCGCTGGCGGCCGATACAGGAAGCCGCCAGCGGGAAGAAAGCCCCCTGGCGACTCTGGCCCGCCGCTTCTAACCCAGCAAGATTCGAGCTTCGTTGGGCCGCAGGTTCGCGCCGCTGGCGGGGCGGTCGTTCAGCGAGCTGAGCAGAAGCTGGCCTGTCGTCAGAGCGCCCATGTCATGCTCGCCCGCCCCGAAGTTGAGGAGGACGGTAACCGTTTCGTTGGCGAGCGTGCGACGGAAGACGAACACATCGTCGTGACTGCTGTCCAGACTGTGGTAGTCACCACCCACCAATGCGGGGTGCTCCCGCCGCAGCTGCGTCAGGGCGCGGAAGTAGTTCAGCTCGCTATGCGGATCAGCTTCCTGCGCCTGCACGTTCACGGCTGTGAAATCGTCGGCCAGAGGCAGCCACGGCGTCGCCCCCGCAGGAGCAAAGCCGGCGTTGGGCGAGGCGTCCCATTGCATGGGGGTGCGCTCCGGATCGCGGCTGGCGGCGGGTGAGTCGGGCTGCTGAAGTCCGGCCGGGTCAACCATGCGCTCCAGGGGAATGTGGACGTTTTCCATGCCGATCTCGTCGCCGTAATACACGGTGGGGGTCCCGCGCAGGGTCAGCAGCAGGGTCTGGGCCACACGGTACTGGGCCGCGCCCACCCGCGACTTGAAGCGGTGTTGATCGTGGTTGCCCAGCACCCAGTTGGGCCAGGTGCCGAGTCGGCGGCAGGCGGCGTCGTAGTCGTCGGCAAAGGCACGCACCGCCCCCGCCTGCCAGGGCCGCAGGATCAGGTGAAAGTTGAAAGGCAGATGCACCATGGCGGCGTCGGGCGTTCCGGCGTACGGCAACAGCTGATCCACCGGTAGGTAGATCTCGCCCACCATCATGCGGTCGTCGAATTCATCCAGCACCCTTCTCATTTCGCGGATGTACTGGTGCGTCTCCGGCTGATCCTGGGTGTAGATGTGTTGAACGCTGTTGTGCTCAATATCTCCCGGTTTCCAGTCAGGGTTGATGGGCTCGTCCAGAAAGCGTTCGTCCTCGGCCAGCAGCCAGATGACGTCCACCCGGAAACCGTCCACGCCCCGGCGCATCCAGAAGCGCAGGACGTCGAACATGGCTTCCCGCACTGCCGGGTTGCGCCAGTTCAGGTCCGGCTGGCTGGGCAGAAACTGGTGCAGGTAGTATTGCCCGCTGGCCTCGTCGAGGGTCCAGGCCGGGCCACCGAAAAAGGACTTCCAGTTGTTGGGCACCGCGCCGTCCGGCGCCGGGTCGCGCCACACGTACCAGTCGCGTTTCTCGCTGTCCTTCCCTGCCAGTGCCTCCTGGAACCACGCGTGATTCGAGGACGTGTGGTTGGGCACGTAGTCCAGCATGACCTTCAGGCCCAGGCTGTGCGCCTCCTTCACCAGGGCGTCGAAGTCGGCCAGATTGCCGAACAGCGGATCGATGTCGCAGTAGTCGGCCACGTCGTAGCCGAAGTCGCGCATGGGAGAGGTGAAAATAGGCGAGAGCCACGCGGCTTCCACTCCCAGGCTTTTCAGGTAAGGCAGCCGCGCCGTGACGCCGCGCAGATCGCCCACGCCGTCGCCGTCACTGTCCTGAAATGAACGCGGGTAGATCTGGTAGATGATGCCGCTCTGCCACCACTTCAGATCCTGTGCTGCCGTGTGGGTCTGGCCTGACTCTGAATCGCGCATGCGTACAGGCTAGCAGGAAATCATTAATGACTTAAACGATTCAGATCATTTGGTATGGATATTGGTTGCTCAGGTTCAGAAGGGCTCAACCGAGAGCTTCACAGCTCAATGGGCTTTGCTGTCCGGCAGTCAGTTCGCAGGCGTGTCGCTGCCCAGCCGCACTGTGACATCCGCTCCGGGCACACCCGGAGCCTGGATCACTTGACCGTGACCCACATCGCGCAGGATCCGGTCTGCCTGTGGTCCGGTGACCGTGGTCACGGCGCTGGCCTGCGGGCCGTTGGACACGCTGACCTGCAAGTATCCCAGGCTCTCCAGGCGGTCTTTCAGCCGGCGGGCGCTGCCAGCGGGGGCAGCCGTATTGATCACGGCAATGCTCAGGCGGCGCGGGTCGTTGGGGTCAGTGAAGTTCTGATCGACCAGCTGGGCCAGCGCAATGCGATCTGCCACCCAGGTTCCCCCCCCGCCGAAATCTCCGGGAACGGTGTGCATGCTGACCTTGGGGCCGCTCAGGGCCGCCCCGAGGATCCCGGCCACCTGCTCCCGGCTGAGGTTGCTCTTCATATTGCTGTCCACCGCGCCCACCATCCCGGGCAAGCGCCACCAGTTGAGGGGGTTCTTGACCTTGTTCAGCAACGCGCCCAAGAAGTTCTGCTGTCGCGCCACCCGGCCGATGTCGCCCAGATTGTCCTTGCGAAAGCGCAGGTAGCCCTCGGCCTCCTCGCCCGTCAGGTGCTGGCGGCCCGCCTGGAGGTCGATGTGCAGCTTGCCTGCGTTGTCGTCATACTTCATGTCCTGGGCCACGTCCAGCGTCACGCCACCCGCCGCCTCCGTCATGGCGCGCATGGCGTTCAACGACAGCAGGGCGTAGGCGTCCACCTTGATGCCTGTCAGGTTCTGCACCGCGCCCATCAGTGTTTCTGGGCCGCCGTGGGGATTCGAGCCGTTGATCTTGCCCCAGCCGTACTGCGGAACATTGACCCAGGTGTCGCGCGGAATGCTGAGCATGTTGGTGGTGCCGTCTGGCCGCAGCTGGGCCAGCACAATGGTGTCGGTCAGACCGCTGTAATCCTCGGGGCGGGCGGGCCAAGGCCACACTGGGGCCCGGTCATCGTATTTGGGGGTCACGCCCGCCAGCAGTACGGTCACCGGCCCATCGGGTTTACGGGGAACGGTTCCATACCGCGCCAGAAAAGGAAAGGCAGGAGCCGCCACCGCCACCACACCCGCCAGAACCACCAGACCGATCACACGCCGCCGCACGCTCCGAGCATAGCGGCTACGAGGTAAGGACCGCGAGCGTCTTTCGGATGAGCCAGCAGGTTTCGCGATATGGGAGCCTCCGAAATCAGAAGGTAAAAAAGAGAAGGACGGACCTCTGCAGGTCCGCCCCCTTATCTTCGGTGGCTCAGTTCAGCGTGATCTTGTTGGCGGTCAGCGTGTTGGCCGAGCTGTCGACCTCACCCTCAACTGCCACGTTGGCATTGGCGCGGTCGGTGCCGAAGAACTCCTCGGCAGTGGTCACGGTGCCCTCGAAAACAGTGTCCGGCGTGACTGTCACGGCGTAGTTGGCGTCGTTCTCGTTGAGCGTGAAGGTCTGAGCGGTGCCATCAAAATCTGTGACGGTGCCTTCCAGGCCATCGCCGACGGCCATGTCGGTTTCCTCACTGGCGTTGGCGTCGTCGGCGTTGGTCAGTGTGCTGTCCACGCCAGGATCAGCGGCGTCATCAGTGGCCCCTTCACCCTCGGCAATGGGGTTATCAATTCCAGCGTCGTCAGTGCCAACCGTATCATCGGTCACCGCAGTATCGTCGGTGGCAATCGTGTCGTCCGTGGTCGTGGTGGCGTCAGTGGCGGTGGTATCGGTCACGGTTGTGTCGGGCACTGCCGCGTCGGTGGTGGTCGTCTCTGTGGTTGTGGTGGTCTCGCTCTTGGGGGTGCAGGCGGCCAACATGGAGCCAGTCAACAGGATAAGCAGGATGTTTTTCATAACTTGATTGTCTGACGGAAGCATCATGCTCTTGTGAAAAGAACTGGAGCTAACCTTTACCCTGACCCACAGACCATTAAGAATTGACCAGCGTAGCGGTCGTAACGCACGCCCCAACGGGTGTCGGTTCCAGTGAAGCGAGGCGGAATTGATGGGCCGTTAGCTGAAGTCCGACTCTTCTGATTCCAGTTCAATGCTGCCGTCGCAAAGTCTCCACGATCCCGAGTTATGTGTCGAAGGTGAACTCGCCCTGCGAGAGACCAACGGTCACCACACCCCCCGTCTGTAGCGCGCCGAACAGCAATTCATCGGCCAGCGGGCGCTTGAGGCGTTCCTCGATCACGCGGGCCAGTGGGCGGGCTCCCATCTGCGGGTCATAGCCCAGTTCAGCCAGGCGGGCGCGGGCCTCCGGAGACACCCGGACGGTCACACCCCGCTCGGCCAACTGTGCTTCCAACTCGCGCAGGAACTTGTCGACGATCCCGGCCATTACCTCGCGCGATAGCGGGCGGAAATAGAGCACGGCGTCCAGGCGGTTGCGGAATTCCGGGGTGAAGGTGCGCTTGATCGCCTCGGCCTCCTCGCCTGCCCGGCCCTCGCGCCCGAAGCCCAGGGCCGGGCGGCTCGCGTCGGCGGCCCCGGCGTTGGTGGTAAAGACCAGGATCAGGCCTCGCCCATCCACCCGCTTACCTGCGTGATCGGTCAGGGTGCCGTGATCCATCAGTTGCAGGAAGATGTTGTACACGTCCGGATGCGCCTTCTCGATCTCGTCGAGCAGCAGCACCGCGTGAGGATTCTTCGCCACAGCGTCGGTGAGGAGGCCACCCTGATCGAAGCCCACGTAGCCGGGAGGTGCCCCAATCAGCCGCGCCACCGTGTGGGCCTCCTGATACTCGGACATGTCGAAGCGGGCGAGGTGGATGCCCAGCCGGTCTGCCAGCGCGCGGGCCAGCTCGGTCTTGCCCACACCCGTCGGTCCGGCGAACAGGAACGCCCCCTGCGGTTTTTGCGGATCACGCAGCCCCGCGCGGGCCAGTTTGACAGCGCTGGCAACGGCCCCCACCGCTGCGTCCTGCCCATAGACCCGTCCCTTCAAATCCGCTTCCAGCGTGGCCAGAGACTGCACCTCCTCCGACTTGACCGCGCCCACGGGGACGCGGGCCATCCGGGCGATGGTGGCCTCGATGTCGGTCACGTCGATCTGGCCGCCCGTCCCGGCGCTGCTGCGGGCCGCCCCGGCCTCGTCAATCACATCGATGGCCTTGTCGGGAAGGAAACGGTCTCGCAGGTGGCGTACGCTCAGGCGCACGGCAGCGTCCAGGGCCTCCGGGGTATAGCTGACGCTGTGGTGCTGGGCGTACTTGGAGGCCAGCCCGCGCAGAATCTCCAGTGCGTCCACCTCGGACGGCTCGGCCACCTCCACAGTCTGGAAGCGTCGCCACAGCGCCCGGTCTTTTTCCAGGTGGCGCAGTTCGGCGGGCGTGGTGGCCCCCAGGACCCGCAATCCACCGCGGGCCAGCGCGGGTTTAAGGAGGTTGGCGGCGTCCACGCTGCCGCCCTCGGTGGCTCCCGCCCCCACCAGGGTATGCAGCTCGTCAATGAACAGCACGCTGTTCTTGCCGTCCAGCGCTGCCAGCACCGCCTTGAGCCTTGCCTCGAAGTCGCCCCGGTAGCGGGTGCCGGCCAGCAGCGCCCCCAGATCGAGGGCATACACCGACGCGCCCTTCAGAAAGCCGGGGGCCAGGCCGTCGGCCACCCTCTGTGCCAGTCCCTCGGCCAGAGCGGTTTTGCCCACGCCCGGCTCACCCACCAGCACAGGATTGTTCTTGCCGCGCCGCGCCAGGATGTGCACCGTGCGCGTCAGTTCGGCCTCACGCCCAATCACAGGGTCAAATTCGCCCGCTTTGGCGGCGGCGGTCAGGTCCTGCGTATACGCCTCCAGCGGGTCCTGCTCGGCCTCGGCCTCCGGCGCACCCTCTTCCACGCCCGCCACCCGGCGCTCCCGGCTGCGGCCCTCCACCTTGGTCCTGCCATGTGACACGTAGTCCAGCACGTCCAGCCGGGTCACGCCCTGGGCCTCCAGAGCGGCGCGGGCGGGGGAGTCGGCCTCCTCCAGCAGTTCCACAAGCACGCGCGCTCCATCGGCATTCTCCTGGCCCTTGCCGCTGGCGTGCAGTTGCAGAATCGCGCCCTGCACCACGCGGTGAAAACCGAGGGTAAAGTCCGGCTCGGCGTCTTCCACCGATTCCAGAGCCTCCAGCTGCGCTTCCAGCTCGTCGCGCAGGCGCTCCACGTCCGCGCCCACGGCCAGCAACGCCTCGCGGCCCTCAGGATCATGCGTCAGTGCCAGCAGCAGGTGTTCAAGAGTCACGTATTCGTGTCCCGCGCTCCGCGCGTAGTCTGCGGCGCGGGCGATGGTGACTTGCAGGTGATCGCCGATCATTCCTCTACCTCCGGTTCCGCCACCACGCGCAGTGGATGGCCCTCCTGGCGGGCGTGGGCCGTGACCTGCGCCACCTTAGTCTCGGCCACGTCGCGGGTATAGACTCCGGCCACCCCCTGGCCCTTGTGGTGGACCGCCAACATGATCATCTCTGCCTCTGCCTGGGCCTTGCGGAAGTACTGGGACAGCACCATCACCACAAAATCCATCGGGGTGTAATCGTCGTTGAGGAGCAGCACACGGTACAGCCTGGGACGCTGGGTCGTGGTGCGTTCTAGGGTCTGGGTGCGGCCTTGTTCGTCACGGCCACCGTCACGGCGCGTCATGCGGGGAGTGTAGCGGGCACGGCGGATGGATGACGGGGCAAGGGTTACGGTGGGCCGCTCAGGAGGACAGGTTCGGCCCTGGCCTGCGTTACGCCATTTCGCCTACTCGCGCCTTGAAATCCGTTTCCGGCGTATTCTGACTGTACTTATGACCCATTCATTGCCGGACGCCTCGGTTCACGTCCGCGACCTGAAAAAACAGTATGCCGTCCACGAGAAGGAGCCGGGGTTCATGGGCAGCCTGCGCAGCTTCGTGAGCCGCAAGACGAAGTACGTGGAGGCTGTGCGGGGTGTGTCTTTCGAGCTTGCGCCCGGCGAGGTGGTGGGATTCCTGGGGCCGAACGGGGCGGGCAAGACCACAACGCTCAAGATGCTCTCGGGGTTGTTGCATCCCTCAGACGGCATGGCCAGAATCGCGGGTTACGAGCCGCGCAAACGCGAGACGGCGTTCCTGAAGCAGATCACCCTGGTCATGGGGCAAAAGCAGCAGCTGATCTGGGACCTGCCCGCGCTGGACAGCTTTCTGGTCAACCAGGCCATCTACGAGATTCCCGACGACCAGTACCGCGCCACCATGCGCGAGTTCACGGAGGTGCTCTCGCTGGAGGGCATCTTGAAAAAACAGGTCCGCAAGCTGAGCCTGGGCGAGCGCATGAAGTGCGAGCTGGCCGCCGCGCTGCTGCACCGCCCACGTGTGTTGTTTCTGGATGAGCCGACGATTGGCCTGGACGTGAACATGCAGGAATCCGTCCGGGCCTTTATCCGCGACTACAACGAGCGCTACGACGCCACCGTGATCCTGACCAGTCACTACATGGCCGACGTGACGGCTCTGGCACAGCGCATTCTGGTGATCGACCGAGGGGAGCTCGTGTTCGACGGGGATCTGGCGCGGCTGGCCGAGCAGGGCAAGGGTGGCAAGACGGTCAAGCTGAAGCTGCGCGAGGCCGTGAGTGCTGCCCATCTGGCCCACTACGGTCATGACGTGAAAGTCGACGGCCTGAGCGCCGAGCTGACCGTTCCCCGCGCCGAGGTCAGTACCCGCGCCGCCAGACTCCTGGCCGATCTGGATGTGGCGGACTTGACCGTGGAAGACCCGCCCATTGAGGCTGTGATGGCAGAGCTGTTCGGGGGAGGGGAGAAAGCAGGAGAGGTCAAGGAGGTGGTCAGCGGGTGAGAAGATTTGAGACTCTGTTCTTTTTGGTTATCGTCCCTCACTGCCGCTTCCCCACGAGAAGGGAAGGCGCTGACAACCGTAGACCCCTTCAGCAGGGGGCCGCATGATTCGCAAGACCCGTGTCCTTTTCGCCACGCGCTTTGCAGAGATGGCCGAGTACCGCGCCGAGGTCATCATCTGGATGCTGTCGGGCACCATCTCGCTGGTGATGATGCTGGTGTGGATGGCGCAGGCGGCGGCGGCTCCTGGCGGTCAGATCCGCGGCTATGACGGCTCCGAATTCGCCACCTACTTCCTGAGCGTGTGGCTGGTGGGGCAACTGCTGGTGGTGTGGGTGGGCTGGGAACTGGATTTCATGATCCGGCAGGGCACGCTGTCGCCCAAGCTGCTGCGTCCCCTTGATCCCATGTGGGTGGAATACGCCGCCCACGTCGCCGAACGCTTCGTGCGCATCGGGCCGATGCTGGTGCTGCTGGTCATTTTCTCGTTCCTGTCGGGTGCGTCGTTCACCCGTGACCTGTGGGCCTACCCCGTCGCGCTGGGACTGTGCATCCTGGGCTTCACCTGCCGCTTCCTCTATGAGTACGCGCTGGGTCTGCTGGCCTTCTGGACAGAAAGCAGCACCGCCTTCTCCGAGGTGGCCTGGCTGCTGTACGCCGCGCTGGGTGGGTTGTTCGCACCGCTGACCTTTTACCCGCAGTGGGTTCAGAACATCGCGGTCTGGACACCGTTTCCCTACATGCTGGGCCTGCCCGCGCAACTGCTGGCAGGCAAGGCCACGCTGGCTCAGGCGGGATTCGGCGCCTTGATCCTGTTCGGCTGGGTGGTGGTCTTCTGGTTCGCGCGGCTGCTGGTCTGGCGGCTGGGGCTGAAGAAATATGGAGCGGTGGGGGCGTGAAAGATCTTGAGGCCATTGGCCCGCGAAAGCTGTACGCGGTTGGGTATCCCCTGTCGCCTTCTCCTCGTTCTGAGTTGTGCCCGTTTTGCCATGCGCCGCGTCAGGGGAACGAATGACCCGTTACCTCCGCCTGATCCGGATTTTCACTGGGGCCACCGTCTCGGCGCAGCTGGAGTACCGGGCCAACTTCATCGGGGCGGTCCTGAGCAGTCTGGGTCAGGTGGGGGTAGCGCTGCTGGCCATTGGCGTGCTGTTCGGGCAGGGCAGCGACACGGTCGGCGGGTGGACCTTCCGCGAGGCGCTGCTGGTCACGGGTTTTTTCATTCTGACCGAGGGCTTTATCGCCGTGTTCGTGCAACCCAACATGAGCCGTATCGCGGAAGCCATTCGCACCGGCAACATGGATTTCACGCTGCTCAAGCCGCTGGACGCGCAGTTCAGCGTCAGCACACGCTACCTGAACGTGCTGCGCGCGCCTGACCTTCTGATCGGCCTGGGTTTGATCGTTTACGCGGCCTCGGCGCTGACCACCACGCCTAGCGGGCTGCTGATCGCCGCCGTCCTGTACGTCTCGGCGCTGACCATCGTGTACTGCATCTGGCTGGCGCTGTCTACCACGGCGTTCTGGTTCGTCAAGACACAGAACGTGGCCGAACTGTTCAACGGCATCTTCGGGGCAGGCCGCTTTCCAGTCACGGCCTTTCCGTTGCCAGTGCGTTTCGCGCTGACGTTCATCGTCCCGATTGCCCTGATCACCACCGTGCCCGCGCAGGCCATGACGGGTCGCCTCTCGCCCGCGCTGGCGATTGCCTCGCCCCTGGTGGCTGCCGGGCTGTTCGCCGTGACCCGCTGGTTCTGGCTGCGGGCGGTGGCCAGTTACACAAGTGCCAGCAGCTGATGCTGGGCGACAGACTGGAACGGTTGACCGGCGCGCTGTCCCGCGAGGGCTATGGGCTCCGGGCCGAGGTAGACCCCACCAGCCTCGCCGCGCTGGACGCCTCGTTGCAATCTCAGGACGTCGTTCTGGAGCTTCAAACCCTGCGCCGGGTCGCCTGGGCTGCACTGGGACAGGCCAGCCCCCAGCGTGTCAGGCTCACGACAGAGGCCCGCGCCCGCCTGTCGCACCTGACTGATCTGCGCGACGTCTTTTCACCCGCCGACGCCGAACGAGTGGGCCGCGAATTCGCGGGCGAGCGGTGGCTGGCCCCCGATCTGCTGGCCGCGCGTCCATGGCTCGATTCGCGCACGCCTCCGAAGGAGGTTGTCCCCGCCGTCATGCAGTCGCAGTGGTCTGGGCTGGTGGGGCTGCTGGGCGAGCATGGTCCCTGGGTCTATACCGCCAATGTGGCCGATCTCCAGCTTCTGGGCCGACTGTACGGCGAACTGGTCAGGGCCGCCTCGCAGGCGCAGGAAGATCAGGCGCTGGACGCCGCTCTGGGGCAAGCGGACCAGCCCTCATTGCTGGCCCGACTGGAGGCCACCGATTATCGCCAGTCGTCTGGCACAGCTATGGGGGTTGATCTGGCCACGCTGGAATCCGCCTTCTGGGATGCGGCAAAGGCCCAGGCGCGGCGGGACTGGGAGGGATGGCAGACAAGGCATGGGCGTTAAGCTGGGCCTGCTCTGGTGGCTACTTCCCTGGCGGTAGATGGGAATAGTTGTCTGGCACGGACTGGGAATCCGTCAAACTGGACGCCCTACGGGAGCGGCTTCAGTCTTGACGGCGGATCAGCCGATGGACTGATACTCAGTCGTCTTTAAACGTCATACTTTGGCTAAAGTTTCGATCTGAAATAAGGGTCAGCCTTGCCCGCCCTGCCGTGCGTAATCCCGGCGGATCATCGCGTTGCCGCGCGTCATGCCTAAACGTTTGTAGAACGGCACCAGTTCGTCGTCACAGGCGGTATCAATCATGTACAGGCCGTCCAGTTGCGCGAACAGACTCTCCATCAGGCTTGAGGCTATGCCCAGCCCGCGCCACTGGGAGCGAACCTCCAGCAGCGGAATATACGCGCACAGCACGCCGTCGCTGATGGCATTGACGAAGCCAATCACTTGCCCGCCCTCTACAGCCAGGGCAATCCGGTGGGAGCCCGTAAGAATCCGGTGAAGGGTCTGGGGTGTGGGCGGGTTGGGCCAGCCCTCGAAAAAGCCGTTCAGCTCAGCAGGCGTGATGCCTTCCAGGGTCGTTTGAAGGTGCATGCTCCAGCCTGAAGCATGATCCAAGCCTAAGCATCGGCCATCTGGCGCACTTTGTGTGATCGCCTTACATTGACCGCATGCCCGACGCCACTCCCAAGCTGTTCCAACCGCTCAAACTTCAGGGGCTGACTCTACCCAACCGGATTGTCGTGTCGCCCATGTGCATGTACAGCGCACACAACGGACTGGCGAACGATTTCCACCTCGTCCACCTGGGCCAGTTTGCGCTGGCCGCGCCGGGTCTGATTTTCACGGAGGCCGCCGCCGTCTCACCCGAGGGCCGGATCAGCCCCGAGGATCTGGGTCTGTGGGCCGACGAACACATCATTCCGCTGGGGCGCATTACTGACTTTATCCACGCGCAGGGTGGTCGGATCGCCATTCAGCTGGCGCACGCCGGGCGCAAGGCCAGCACCTACGCGCCGTGGCGAGGGAAGGGAGCAGTGGCCCATGAGTACGGGGGCTGGGGCGTCATCGGGCCGGACACACAGCCCTTCTCGCCCACCTTTCACACCCCGAATGCCATGACCACCGCTGATATCGAGCGCGTCACGCAGGACTTTGTTGCTGCCGCCCAGCGTGCGGAAATCGCGGGCTTCGATGTCGTCGAGATTCACGCCGCGCACGGCTACCTGCTGCACCAGTTCATGTCGCCGCTGTCGAACTCGCGCACCGACGACTACGGCGGCTCCTTTGAGAACCGGACACGTTTTGTCATGGAAGTCGTGCGCGCCGTACGCGGCGGCTGGCCCATGCACAAGCCGCTGTTCGTACGCGTGAGCGCGACCGACTGGGCCGAGGGCGGCTGGGATCTGGAACAGACGGTCAAGCTCGCAGGTCTGCTATGGCGCGAGGGTGTGGACGTGCTGGACGTCAGCAGCGGCGGTTTGACCACGGCGCAGCAGATCACGTCCGCTCCGGGTTACCAGGTGCCGTTTGCGGCGGCGGTCAAGCATGCAGTAAGCGAACTGGAAGTCATGGCCGTGGGCATGATCGAGAGTCCGCAGCAGGCCGAGGACATTCTTCAAAAGGATGAGGCCGCCCTGATTGCGCTGGGGCGTCCGTTGCTGGGTGATCCTCACTGGGCGTGGCACGCCGCGCAGCAACTCGGGGTCAAGCCAGAAGTGGCCGCGCAGTACCAGCGTGGCAATCGATTGGACTAACGGCTGCGCCGCCGAAAGTCGTCGCCCACTGCCTCTCACTCCCGCACACCGCAAGCTCGTCAGCCGTAGACGGGCAACTCATCGGTAAAGCGGCCGTCCAGCAGGTGCAGCACCCGGTCGGCGTATCCGGCCAGACGGTCATCGTGCGTCACAAGCAGCACGCCTGCGCCTTCCTCACGGGCCAGGGCCACCAGCAGGGCGGCAACGTTGGTGGCATTGGCGCGGTCCAGGCTCCCGGTGGGTTCGTCGGCCAGCACCACCGCCGGGCCGGAGGCCAGTGCTCGGGCCACCGCCACCCGCTGGCGCTCGCCACCACTGAGAACGTCTGGAAAGGTGGCCTCGCGCCCGGATAGGCCCACGCGGGCCAGCAGGGCGTGTGCACGGGCGGAGTCGCTCTGGCCGACTAGCCGCATGGGGATCAGTACGTTGTCCAGCACGCTCAGGTCCTCCAGCAGATAATGGTGTTGAAAGACCAGCCCCACCCGGCCGGCCCGCCGCACTGCTCTTGCCTGCGTGTCCAGCGTGTCGGCCCGCTCCCCGGCCCACCAGATCTGCCCCTCATCTGGCACGTCCAGCCCGCCCAGCAGGTGTAACAGCGTACTCTTTCCGCTGCCCGATGGTCCGGTCACGGCCACCACCTCTCCAGGACGAACCTGCAACGAAACGCCGTGCAGCACTGTCAGGGCTCCAAAACTGTGGCGAAGGTCCAGGGCTTCGAGGGCGGGGGGAACGGCGAGGGTCACACGGCGCATCTTAGCCCGCAGGTCCGCCAACCTCCCAGGATTCGGCCAGAAGGGCTGCCACCTATTGCAACGCGCTCTCCGTTCCTGACGATCCTTTCCGCGCTACCCTGTCATCAATGCACCGTCTGGCCGAGTTAAAGAGAAATCCCCTGTTCCTGAATGTGGCCGACGATGCCCTGCGTGAAGCGGCCCGCGTGGTCACCCGGCGGCAGTTCGGGGCAGGCGAAGTGGTGCTGGAACAGGAAACTGCGGGCGAGGCGCTGCACCTGCTGGTGTCGGGCACGGTGCGCGTCAGCCGGGTGGGACCGGGCAGCCATGGGCGCGTGATGGGCGACGTGTACGCTCCCGGCGTGATCGGCGAGACGGCGGTGCTCGGCGGCGGTGAACGTAGCGCCACCGTGATCGCCCTGAACAACGTGAGCACCCTGATGCTGTACCGCACCCATTTCGAGCAGTTGCTCACGCGTCACCCGCAGGTGCTGTGGAACCTCAGCGCGATGCTGGTGGCGCGCGTGACCGCTCTGAACGACGAGCTGATCGCCTTCGGCCTGAACACCGAGGCGGCGCTGAGCCATGTCTTCACCGGTCAGTACCGTCAGCGCGTGGCGGCGGGGGTTGAGGCTCCGGCCACGCTACCGCTGAGCATCAGTGACATCATGATGCGCGTTTCGGCCAGCCGTGAGACGGTGGTCCGCGTGCTGCGCAAGCTGGAACGGCAGGGCTTTCTGAGCCTGACGCCCCACAGCGTCATTCTGCTGAACCCGCAGGGGATCGAGGAAGTCATCCTCGACGAGCTGAACGCGGCGGAGTAGCCCTGGACCTCATTCGCCTGAAGTGGGCTGTGGACCCGCTATCCTGCCCGCATGCGACTGGTCAGAATGACGTGGAACGGCGGGGCACACTGGGGCGAGGTCAGCGGCGAGACCGTGCAGTTCACGGACGGCATGGCCGGGCCGCGCACCGGGGAGAGCGCTCCTTTTGACGAGGCCGCTCTGCTGCCCCCTGCCGAGCCCACCAAGATCGTTTGCGTGGGCCGCAATTACCTGGACCATATCCGTGAACTGGGCAACGACAAGGGTGACCTGCCCGCCGAGCCCGGCATCTTCCTGAAAGGCCCGAACGCTCTGGCGGAGCCGGGCGGCACAGTGGAGGCCCCTGACTGGAGCGACAACTTCCACTTCGAGGGCGAACTGGCGCTGGTGATGGGCACTCGGGCGCAGGGCCTGACGCCGGAAAACGCCCTGTCCGCCGTCGCGGGCTACACCTGCGGCCTGGATCTGACCGCCCGTGACCGCCAGAAGACGGATCTGCAATGGTTCCGTGCCAAGGCGGCGGACCGGTTTTGCCCGCTGGGGCCGTGGCTGGAAACCGAGCTGAACCCGGCGGACCTGCGCGTACAGACCCGCGTGAACGGCGAGAGCAAACAGGACAGCCGCACCAGCCTGATGATCTTCGACGTGCCAGCCATCCTGACCTACGTGACCCGCTTCGTGACCCTGGAACCGGGCGACGTGGTGCTGACCGGCACGCCCGAGGGCGTTGGCCCCCTGAAAGCGGGCGACACGGTAGAAGTGGACGTGGAGGGTGTGGGCGTCCTGGTGACCCAGATCGGGTAAGCGCTGGGGACAAAGGCGATTGCATGTGGCCGCGTCGATCACGCCCAGTTTCAGATGACTCTTCCTGGTTGCATGGGTCTCGAGTGGCGCGGGCAATTCCCCTCCTGGATCGAGAGGGAACTGCGTGGGAATGGGGGAGACGATGGATCAGATCCGGATGGAACGGCGCAAGCTGGCCTCCCAGATCCTCTTCAAAAAGCTGTAGTGGCCTATCCCCATCGCGTGCCCTACAACCATGAACCCCGCGTCACCCAGGCTTGCGCCGAGCCGATCTGATGAACAGGTGCCTGACCTTGGCGTGGGAAGCCCTGACAAAAGCGGTCTGGAATCCATAGAGAGCCGGCCCTCTCTCCGGAACAGACCGGGCGGGATAGACTGCCGTTCATGATTGGAAAAACGTACAAGACGATGCTCGGCGGACGCGAGCTGAGCATCGAGACCGGCAAGCTCGCCAAGCTGGTCAGCGGCAGCGTTCAATTGCGGTATGGCGACACCATGCTGCTCGTGACGGCACAGGCCCGCGACGACAAGAGCACGCTGGACTTTCTGCCTCTGACCGTGGAGTTCGAGGAACGCCACTACGCCGTGGGCAAGATCCCGGGGTCATTCCACCGCCGTGAGGGCCGCCCCGGCGAGAAGGCCATTCTGGGCGCCCGCATCACGGACCGCCAGATCCGCCCGCTGTTTCCCAAGGGTTATCGCCACGAAACACAGGTGATCATCACCGTCATCAGTGCTGACGGGCAGAACGCGCCGGACGTGTTGGGACCAGTCGGTGCGTCGGCAGCCCTGTCGATCAGCGACATTCCCTGGGCTGGTCCCACCGCCTGCGTGCGCGTGGGCCAGATCGACGGTCAGTACGTCATTAACCCCACCGCCGACCAGCTGATCCGCAGCCGCATGGATCTGGTGGTGGCCGGGACGAAGGACGCCGTCATGATGGTGGAGGCCGGCGCACAGAACGCCTCCGAGGAAGATCTGGTGGGAGCCATCGAGTTCGCCCACGCCGAGATGCAGGGTGTGATCTCGTTGATCGAGACCATGCGCGAGGAGATGGGCCAGGAGAAGTTCAACTTCCTGCAGGAAACCGATCTGACCACCGACCTCGTCCCCGAAATCGCGGAGAAGGCGAGGGCCAACGGACTCAAGGACGCGCTGCTGACGGTCAAGAAGAAGGATCGCAGCGCCCGTACCAAAGCCCTGCGCGACGGCATCATCGCCGGCTACGAGCCGGACCCCGAGGCTGAGGGCGCGAAGGAACGCATCACGGCCCTCAAGAACGCCTTCAACAAGGTTGAGAAGCAGGAGCTGCGCCGCCTGATCCTGGAAGACGACCTGCGTGCCGATGGCCGCGATTCCAGGACCGTGCGCCCTATCTGGATTGAGGCGCGTCCCTTGCCCCGCGCCCACGGGAGCGCCATCTTCACGCGCGGCGAGACACAGGTGCTGGGTGTGGCCACGCTGGGCACCGAGCGCGACGAGATTCTGGTGGACGACCTGAGCGCCGAGGACAGCGACAAGTTCCTGCTGCACTACAACTTTCCGCCGTACTCCACGGGCGAGGTCAAGCGCATGGGCGGGCAGTCGCGCCGCGAGATCGGCCACGGCAATCTGGCCAAGCGGGCCATCCGCGCGGTCCTGCCCTCCTTTGAGGAATTCCCGTATGTGATCCGCATTGTGGGCGAGGTGCTGGAATCGAACGGCTCAAGCAGCATGGCCACGGTGTGCGCTGGGGTGCTGGCGCTGATGGACGCAGGAGTGCCGATCAAGGCGCCGGTTGCCGGCGTGGCGATGGGTCTGGTCATGGAAGGCGAGAAATACCGCGTCCTGACCGACATCCTGGGGCTGGAAGACGCGCTGGGCGACATGGAAGGTCTGCGGCACAGCGGAAGGTGTGACCGCCCTGCAGATGGATATCAAGGTAGGCGGCATTACCCCGCAGATCATGCGTGAGGCATTGAGTCAGGCCCGCGACGGCCGCCTGCACATCCTGGGGAAGATGGCCGAGGTCCTGAGCGCGCCGCGCCCGGAGCTGTCCCCCACCGCGCCGCGCATCATCTCGCTCAAGATCAACCCCGAACTGATCGGCAAGGTCATCGGCCCGGGCGGCAAACAGATCCGCGAGCTGGAGGCCATGGGCGCGCAGATCACGGTGGAGGAGGACGGCACGGTCCGGATCTTCAGCGCAGAGAGTGCGAGTGCCGAGGCTGTGCGCGACCGCATCAGCAGCATCACCCGCGAGGCCAGGGCGGGCGAGGAGTTCGACGGCACGGTAGTCAAGACCACGCCGTTCGGGGCCTTCATCAACCTATACCCCGGACAGGACGGCATGCTGCACATCTCGCAGATGTCCGAGGAGCGCGTCAACGCAGTCGAGGACGTGATGAACGTGGGCGACAGGTTGCGCGTGAAGATCGTGAACGTGGATGACCGCGGCAAGATCGACCTGATCCGCCCGGAGCTGGAAGGCAAGATCGCCCCACGCGAGGCGCGTCCACCGCGTTCAGGTGGCGGAGATCGGGGCGGGCGGCCTCCCAGACGAGACTGAGCGGCGCTGACCGCTGATCAAGTGTTAAATGGCTGAAAGGTAAAACCGGAGGGTCTATCTCTCCGGTTTGACCTTTTCATTTGACCCTGTGGATCGCTTCTCAGCGGCTTGCGATCTTCGTTCGTTTCTCCAGCTGGTCCGTGAAGAGGGTCAGTACCGTGGTCAGCGCCAAGTACACCACGGCCACGGTGGTCAGCACTGGGATGGGTTGAAAACTTTCGGAACTGACGCGTGACCCGGCGAGGGTCAGCTCCAGCAGGGCGATGCTGGACGCCAGCGAGGAATCCTTGAGCAGCGCCACCACGTTGTTGACCAGGGGCGGCACCACGATCCGCAGGGCCTGGGGCAGCACCACGGTGGTCATGGTCTGGCCTCCGCTAAGGCCCAGGCTGCGGGCGGCCTCGCTCTGGCCTCGCGGAATGGCCAGAATCCCGGCGCGGATGACCTCGGCGTTGTACGCGCCCACGTTCAAGGACAACGCAATGACGGCCGACCAGAACTCATTGAGTTGTAGGTTGATCCCGATGGCGGCCAGCACGCCCGGGAGTGCGTTGTAAACGAACAGAATCTGCACCAGCAGCGGCGTGCCTCGCACCAGCCAGATGAAGAAGTTGGCAGGGGCACGCACCAGGGCGCTGCTGCTCGTCTTCTGGATGCCCGCAATCATGCCCACGACCAGGCCGATCAGGCCGCTGACCACCGTGAGTTGCAGGGTCATCCGCGCACCCTCCACGAACAGATCGGCACGCGGGCCAATCGGATCGGGCATCTGACGCAGGATGAACGTGATCACGAAGAACAGCGCCAGAAAGGCGGCCACCGCTCCCAGCAACCACAGAAAAATCGAGGGGCCACCGGCGGAGGGTGAGCGGACAGCTTTCGGCGCGGTCATGCGGGGCGCTCTGATGGCAGGACTGAACGAGGATGAGAGCTGATTTTCATTTCGCCGATGATGCCACAGCTCACGTTGACCGGTACGGATTGGTCAGGGAGCCTGGGACCGCCGTGCTGAGATGAACATGAAAAACCGTGCTTCCTGATGGAAGCACGGCTCGAAACAGGTCCGGAAAAGAGGCTTAGTTGGGGCGGCGAGCGGGAACGTTGGTAACGGCCTTGGTGGCCGCGCTGCGCGCGCCGAAAATGGCCGCCAGCAGGGTCAGACCCGCCATCAGCAGCCAGCCCCAGCCGGCGGTGCTGGCCGCACCACGGGCAGCAGCTTCAGCGTTCTTAAGGGCCTGATCAGCCTGCGTCTGAATGCGGTCGACGGACTGATTGATCTGGGTCTGCACTTCGGTGGCCTGGGCGTTGCTCAGGCCCTGGCGCTCCAGCCGGGTCACGAACTGCGGGCCACTCAGCGCCTGCTTGATCGAGTCCACGCGGGCCTGCGCGAAGTCGCCGATGTTGTTGATGTCCACGGTGCCGAGGTCGTTGCTGGCGCGTCGGACGATGCCGGTCACCACGTTGGAGGTGGCGGCCACCTGCTCCTGGCTGAGGTCACTGGTGTTGTCGGCGATCAACGCTTCAACGTCACTGGGCGTGATGTTGTTGAAGTAGTTCTGAATGCTGGGCAGTTGATTGTTGCTGGCCGCGTCGGCCGCTGCGCCCGTGGCGGAGCCGACGAGGTTTCCTGCCGTGCCAATCAGGTTCCCCGCCGTGCCCACGATCCGCGAGACGCCGTTGAACGCATACATCGTGAGCAGCAACACGAGCAGGCTCCCCGTGACCAGTCCGGTCAGGGTCGCGTCGTCGTGGGTCATGGCCGCAATGCCGTCATCAGAGCGGCTAGCGGGCGCATCGGCGCGGACGGCGGTCAGGCCGGCCAGGTAAGCCCCCACCAGGGCGGCGATCGCCGTCCAGATGGCGGCAGCGATGCCCACGCCGGTCAGGGTCAGGCCGGTCAGGGCCGTGATAACGAGGCCCAAGGCGATGACGGTCAAGGCGGAGACCAGTCCCACCACCAGACCGGCGAGAACGCCGCGCCAGCCGAGGCGGTGTGAATTGATGTCACGGTTTAGAGTCATAGGTTCTCCTTTTGCGCTGGGTGGGGGAGTGTGGAGACCAGTCCAGCGCAGCAGCTCCAGCCTTGCGGTCTAGAAGCTGCCTTCCATGGGCCTAACTTAACCGTCTCTCTGGAAAGCGGCCCCACCCATGTACTTAACGTCGTGCTCATATGAAAACATCGTAGAGGACGGATAAACACTGCATTTGGGTCAACTTAAACAAAAGACATAAAAAAAGGGATGAGCACAGCAGTCTCTCATCCCCTTTTGCCCGCAATCGTTTAAACGAAGGCGCTCAGCCCGGTAATGGCACGGCCCACCACCAGGGTGTTGATCTCGTTAGTCCCCTCATAGGAGTAGATCGCCTCGGTGTCGGCAAAATGCTTGGCCACGCCGTTTTCGAGCAGGATACCGTTGCCGCCGAAGGTTTCACGCGCCAGGGCCACCGTTTCCCGGCAGCGGGCCGCCGTGAAGACCTTGGCCAGCGCAGCGTGTTCGTCCTTCATGGTGCCCGAGTCGGCCATGTGGCTCAGGCGCAGGCACAGCGCGAACATGCTGGTCACGTTCCCCAGCATATGCACGAGGTGATTCTGGATGAGCTGGAACTCACCGATGCGCTTGCCGAACTGCTCGCGTTCCTGGCTGTAATTCACGGCCAGCTCATAGGCACCCATCGCGCAGCCCACGCCCTGCCACGCCACGCCCGCACGGGTCAGTCTGAGGACCTCCGCGGTGGTGCGCCACCCCTGGACGTTCTGCAGGCGGTCGCTGTCGGGCACGCGGCAGTCGTCCAGGGTAATCAGGCCGTTCTCCACGATCCGCAAGGCAATCTTGCCCCCGATCTTCTCAACCCTGTAGCCCGGCGTTCCGGCACGTACGATGAAGCCACGCACCTCCTGGGTGTCCACGTCGCGGGCCCAGATCACGGTCAGGTCACTAAAGGTCGAGTTACCGATCCATTTCTTCTGACCGCGCAGGGTCCAACTGTCGCCGTCGCGTTTGCAGGTAGTCCGCATCCCCTGACTGACCTGCGAGCCGCCCTCGGGTTCGGTCAGGCCGAAGGCGCCGACGGCTTCCAGGTCCATCATCTTGGGCAGCCACTCGGCCTTCTGCTCGTCGCTGCCGCCCAGCGCAATACTGGCGAAGGCTAGGCCCGCGTGGACCCCGAAGAACACGGCCGTACTCACGTCCACCTTGCAGGCTTCCAACGTGACCAGACCCTCAACGACGGTGGCATTGGGTTTGCGGGTGCCGTCCTCGTTCCAGATTTTGCGCAGCAGGTCCAGCTTGCGCAGCTCGGGAATGAGCTGTTTCGGGAACTCGTCGCGGCTCCAGTACTCGTTCATGATCGGGGCAACATGTTCGTGCATGAACTGGCGCGTGGTCAGGGCCACGGCGCGTTCCTCGTCGGTCAGGGTGTCCATCTGACCAAAGAAGTCGCCGTTGGCTTCGGGCAGCGCCCTATGTTTGTCCTCTTGGCCGCCCGCCAGCATGCGCGAGAGCTGCTTGAGTTGCCCGTCGCTCATGCTGGAAGCGGCGTTCAGCAGGGCAGGCAGGTCCACCTTCTGGCTCAGGCGGCCTAGGGCATCCATGTCGATCTGCGCGAGCAGGGCCATTGGATTGGGAGCAGATTTGGTCATGCTTTGTTGTACTGTGTTCAGCGTTTTGCGACAGGGTGCAACCGCCCAGGACGACGTTTACTGATCCTTTAGGGCCAGAGCCGGACGCGAGCGGGTAACATGGCGTCATGACCGCCTCTGCCGAGCGGCCCACCCGTCCGCTGGCCGCCAAACCTGGCGGGTACGTGGAACTGGCCCGCTATTCCAGCCTGTCGCGGTTCTGGGCGCTTCTGGGAGGCGCGCTGCGCGCTGGCCGCCACATCAGCAACGTGCGCGGCGACCTGCCGGAAGTCTGCCGCCGCCGCATTGCCGGGTACACCTTGCCCAATGCCTCGATCTTTCTGGACACTGCCCGCCTCCTCAAGGAGCTGGAGGACGGCTTCGAGCCACATCCGGCGCTGGTCGATCTGCTGTCCGGCGATCCCTTTCCGCTGCGTGCTGAGCTGAACGCGCACTTCGAACTGCGCGCTGACTTCGTGATCGCCTTCACCGCCCGGCGCGACCTGATCGCCCGCCCCGAGTTCCGCTTCACGCCCATCGTGCAGGGGCTGAGCAGCCTGCCTGACGGCCTGCCGCTGGACGCCCGGCGGCTGGGGCGCGACGAGTTGCATCTGCTGCTCCAGCGGGCCTGCGGCGTGGCGTGAACAGCAGCCTCAACCTCAAGGAGTGCTGATCGGTTCTTGTCCTCGAGTGACCGCCCCTTATCTCGCTGGCAACGGTGGCAACTCCGGTGAATCCACCCACAGCCGCAAGGCGGCCTCTGCCCCGGCCCCCAGCGTGCTTCGGGTGTAGATCAGCAGGTCGGCGGTGGTGACGGGCCGCGCAGAGAATCCGGAGACCCAGCCGCGCAGATACGCCTTGAAGGCCGTGTCGTCCACGGTCAGACGGACGGCGTGCAGGGCCAGCGCGCCCCGGATGTACGCGGTGGTGTCGAAGAGCTGCCTTTCGGTGGTGGCAATCAGGGGGCGGGTCCCACTGCGGCCTGCGCGGGTGTACCAGCCGCGCACCATGTCCTCGCCGTCCTCACCCTGGGCCTGTGCCCAGAGCAGTTCGGCGTAGGTGGCGAAGCCCTCGTTGAGCCAGACCCCGGACCAGTCGGCCAGGGTCACGCGGTCCCCGAACCACTGGTGGGCCGTCTCGTGCACCAGCACGCGCACGTTGCTGGAGGTGACCGGCATGGTAGATAGCGTAGCCGTTTCCAGCGCTGGCACGCGCGGCGTGACGATGGCCGAGCCGTAGGCACTGAAGGGGAACGGGCCGAACCACTCGGCCAGCACCTTCAGAATCTCGCCGGTGGAGGTGTAGGCGTCGCGCGTGCCAGCTGGAATGCCGGATGGAAAGTAGTCGCGCCTCAACACCTCTGATCCACCCTTACCCACGGGGACGGCGGGCGAGTCCACCCGCTCGAAGCGGCCCACGTGAATCGCCAGTGCATACGTCGGAATCGGCTGCGCCTGCTCGAAGGTCAATGTGTGGCCCCCGTTCGGCGCGTCCTCCTCGGAGCGCTGCACGCCGCTGGCCGCCGCCGTGTAGCCGGCGGGCACCGTGATCCGGGTGGTGAACGTCGCCGGGTCCGAGGGGTGATCGTTGACGGGCAGGAACGTCCGGGTGCCGTCCGGCTCGCTGAGCGTGAAATTTGCGCCCGCACGCTGCCCCTCTGCTGGAACGGCCTGCCAGCCGACGTTCAGTGGTAGATCGGGATCGGGCCTCCTGCCCACCTGCCCGGCAAACCGCACCATGACCGTGGCCCGCGTGCCGGGCAGCAGAGGACGGGGCGGCTGAACCGTCAGCTTTCCCGCCGCCTCATCCTGTCGGAATGGAGCAGCGAGGCCGTCCCAGTTCACCTCCAGTACCGCTGGCCCAGAGAAGTCCAGACTGAGGACGGGCAGGGCCCGGGTGGCATCGATGGTCAGCACGGCCGTGCCGCGCAGTTCAGATGTGCCGGGGCGGTCCACGGTCAGGTCCAGATCGTAATTCAGCACGTCCAGCCCGGCCTGTCCCAGCGCCGGAAAGATCGAGTCCCCTATCGGCTGCGTGGTGATCTGGGCGGACAGCGGCGGCAAGGTGGGCACGGCCGGGGACGGAAGGGCCGGCTGGGCCCGCACGCCCGTCAGCAGGGCCAGAGCCAGCAGGCTCAAAGGCACGAAAGTCACTCGGCTCGCGGTGTGGGCCATGCTTTCCGGCCTCCCTAGATCGGGTAGTAGGCGCGTGGATGGCCCTGCACGAAGTCCCGGGTGGGCACCCACAGCAGGGGGTTGCGTTCCTCGACTTCGGGCGGGGGGCCGTAACGGACCAGCATCTCCACCTGATCGAAGGGCACCCAGCGGATGCCCACCACCTCAGGGTCAGTCGGATTGAGTTCACCGGAAAAGGTGGCTGTGAATCGCCCGAAATTGGCGTAGCACTCGTTGCGGGTGCCGGTCAGCAGTTCGCCTTCCAGCAGACTGACGAAGACCAGATCGGTGACGGTCAGACCTGTTTCCACCAGCA
The DNA here is from genome assembly GCF_014201875.1 of Deinococcus humi. NCBI lineage: Bacteria > Thermotogati > Deinococcota > Deinococci > Deinococcales > Deinococcaceae > Deinococcus > Deinococcus humi. The sequence continues at coordinate 625,782 of NZ_JACHFL010000002.1, forward strand.
CCTGACGGACGGCGGCGTCGCCCAGCGTCTCGCCAGGATGCGCCTTCCCACCGGGCAGGCCGTAGAAGATGCTGCCGTCGTCCATGCGTTCCTCGACCAGCAGCAGCTGGCCGTCGCGGACCAGATAGACGTGCGCGGCACGCTTGACGGGCAGGGTGCGCGACAGGTGGCTCATGGGCGCGCCGGGGCGGGGGAGAGGGACTTGGGCTGCAAGCGGTTCATGTGGCGCGCAGTCTAGCCGACGGGGAAGGTCCACACAGGTCCGAACCGGAAAACCCCACTCCTGGCCGCTGCGCCTTGCGGTTTACGCGGGCCGCCTTGTGGTTTTCTTGTCGGACCCCATGCAGACGCTTGGGCTAGGCAGGAAGTCGTACGGTCCTGTGGCCCTTTTCGGTCACAATGTGCGGGATGAATGCGGACGGCGGAACTCAGGAACAGTGGGCCAGGACGGCCATGTTCACCGCCTCGGAAGTCGAGGCGCAGACCGGAGTGGCCGCCGCAACGTTGCGGCAGTGGGAGCGGCGCTACGGTTTTCCACGGCCCATTCGCAACACCAGTGGCTACCGCCTGTATTCGCCCCAGGACATCCGTGACATCGGCATCATGCAGGGACACCAGCGCCTGGGCGTCAGTGCCCGCCTCGCCGCCGAACTGACGCTGCGTGGGGTCTCGGCCGATAGCAGCGGACCGCCGCCCGCGCGACAACAGCTCCCGCCGCCCGCGCAGCCCCCGTCCCCGATTCGCTCCGGGGTCCAGTCGGCGGAGCTGGCACACGCGCTGGCCCGCGCCCTGATCGCGGCCGATTACGCGCAGGCCGGTGACGTGCTGGCTGAAGCCCACGCCCGGTTGCCCGTCGAGGACGTGATGACGCACGTCATGTCCCCGTCCCTGGTGGAGATAGGCGCGCTGTGGGCGCGTGGTGAGATCACCATCGCCCATGAGCGCGGGGCCAGCCACTACCTGCGCTCACGTCTCTCGGCCCTGATGGAGGTTGCGGGCGTCGAGGAGAACCGGGAAGGGGGGTGGGGCCCGCTGGTGGTGGCGGCCTGCGCGCCCGGCGAGCAGCACGAGCTGGGCCTGATGATGCTGACCCTGGCGCTGCGCCGCCGGGGCGTGCGCGTGGCGTACCTGGGCGCGAACGTGCCGCTGGGCGATCTGACCACCTTCGCCCACGAGCGGGAGGCGCAGGCGCTGCTGCTGGCCGTGAACGGTGACTGGGCGCTTCAGGACTGGGCGACGGGGGAATGGATAGATGGGCGCTGGGTGCCCGACAAGAGCGCCACAGCCACTGACGCCACAGCTGGTGGTTTGGCGGCCATCTCAAGGCAACCCATCCTGCAGCGGCTGGGCCTGCCGGTCTTCCTGGGTGGGGCCCTGATGAACGTCCGTCCCGAACTGGCAGCCGAGTTGGGTGGCCTTTACGCTGGCCCAGACGCTCCAACTGCTGCCACGATGATTTCCAGTGCGCTGGGCCACCGTTCAGGTATCGCGCGGCTGGAGGTATCTCCGTCCCAGTCAGAACCACACGATTCAGAACCGCAGGGGGAAGACCTATGAAGATACTCGTGACCGGGGGAACTGGATTTGTCGGACAGGCCGTTGTCGGGGAACTCGTCGCGCGCGGGCATCAGGTCTGGGCGGGCAGCCGTGAGGGCCGGGAAGGCGGCGCGGGACAGGCCATCAGACTGGACGTCACCGATCCTGCCAGTGTCTTGGACGCTGTAGCGAAGGTGGACCCCGACGCCGTGGTGCACCTGGTGGGCATCATTGCCGAGAAGGGCAAGCAGACGTTTCAGGCGGTGCATGTGGACGGCACCCGGCATGTGCTTGCTGCTATGCCACGTGGGGCACGCTACGTGCACATGAGCGCGCTGGGGGCGGACGTGAACAGCGCCAGCGGCTACAGCGCGAGCAAGGGCCGCGCCGAGGCCCTGGTGCGGGAGAGCGGCCTGCGCTTCACCATCTTCGAGCCGAGCCTGATCTTCGGTGTGGGCGACGACTTTTTCGGGCGGGTGCTGCGCGAACTGGTCAGCACCGCTCCCATCGTGCCGCAGATTGGCGACGGCTCTTTCCCCTTCCGGCCCGTCAGCGTGCAGGATGTGGCGCAGGCTTTCGCCCAGGCTGCCGAGTCCGAGACCGGCTTGGGCGAAACCTACGCGTTGACCGGTCCGGAGGAGTACACCTTCCGGCAGTTGCTGGAGCTGGAGCTGGACACGCTGGGCAAGAAGAAACCCATCGTTCCGGTGCCGCTGCCGCTGATGAATGTGGCGGTGCCCCTGATGAACCTGCTGCCCAACCCGCCGATCACTAGAGACCAGTACGCCATGCTCAAGGAGGGCAACACTGCCCCCAATGAACCGGCGCGCACGGTGTTCGATCTGCCGATGTTGAAACTGCCGAATCACCTGCCGCAGATCGTTGCGGGGGCGAAGCGATAGGGAAGGGCAGGGTGTACCGCGGTCAGCTGATGGAGCAAGTTCCTAAATAAGCTCCCTCTTTGCCCTGTTGAAAGTCGCCTTACTTCTTCTTGCCCGCTTTGCTGGCCGGCTTTGGCGCAGGAGACTGAGAGGTCGGACTGATCTCCTGCTGCTGAGCTTCTGGGCCTCCCTCCTGCGCCATCATGGCGGCGCCGACGATGCCGGCCTCGTTGAGCAGTTTGGCCGGTACGAATCTGCTGCGCTCCAGCTTGATGTGCTCCTGCCACTTGTCGGCCTTCTTGCTGACGCCGCCGCCGATGATGAACAGATCCGGGCTGAACAGCAGTTCCAGATGTTGCAGGTAAGTGCTGACGCGTTTGCTCCACTGTTTCCAGTTGAGGTCGTCGCGTTCGCGGGCGCGGTCCGAGGCCCAGTCCTCGGCCTCCCTGTCGCGCAGCCACAGGTGGCCCAGTTCGGTGTTTGGCACGAGAACCCCGTTGTGGATCAACGCGCTGCCGATGCCCGTACCGAAGGTCAGCACGAGGACGGTGCCGTTCACGCCTGCGCCTGCCCCGAAGCGGGCCTCGGCCAGTCCGGCAGCGTCGGCGTCGTTGATCAGATGCACCGCCTGCCCGGTGGCCTCGGTGAACAGTGCGTCGGCGTCCAGGCCAATCCAGGCCTTGTCCACATTGGCCGCGCTCAGGGTCCGCCCATGCTGCACGATGCCCGGAAAGGTCACGCCGATGGGGCCGTCCACCCCAAAGTGTTTTGCCAGTTCGGCCACCACACCCTTGACCGCGTCGGGGTGTGCGCCCTCGGGGGTGGGGATGCGGTGCCGCTCCTTGAGCAGCTTGCCGCTGGCGGTGTCCACAGGTGCGCCCTTGATGCCGCTGCCGCCAATATCGATGCCCAGGATCACGCTCATGCGGTACAGCCTAAGCGAATTTGGAACAGGGGGTGGCTTAGGCGTTGCCCGGAGCAGCAAGTCCTCCGGTTACTGCTCCGGGCAACTGTCGAGGTTGCCGCGCACTACATGGAGCCCTGCGCCATTCTCACTACGTGCACCGGAATCCGCCAGGAACCCTGAGGTGCTGCCGAATCGACCTCTGGCAGTGTGGTGGCCGCCACTTCGCTGCCTGTCCTCCCTCCTCTTGGGGGTTTCTTGAATTAGACGGGGTGCAATTTTAGACCAGAAGCTGTATACCTACGGTACCTTTATGGATTCTTCCTCGCTGCGTGAACGCCAGAAAGAGCGCCGACGCGCCCGCATCTACAGTGTCGCCATCGAGCTGTTCAAGCGCGGCGGCTTTCAAACGACCACTGCCACCGATATCGCCAAGGCCAGCAACGTCTCGCGCGGCACCTTCTTCAATTACTACCCCTACAAGGAGGCCGTGCTACTTGACTACGGCTCCGAGGTTATGGACCGCCTGCGCGATCAGGCCGAGTCGCGGCTCTCGCAGGGCGTCCCGCCCCTGGCCGTGCTGTACGAGGTGTGGGACGCGCTGGCTGAGGAAAACGCCCGTGAGCGCGACCTGTTTCCGCCGCTGGCCTACGAGGTCATGAATCCCAATCCCGAGCGTGCCCGCACCGCGTACCAGGCGCTGCCGCTGAGCAAGGTCATCGAGCTGATCCTGCGCCCGTTGCATCAGAGTGGGCAGATGCGGACGGACCTCAGCCTCCAGCGCATCAGCAACCTGATCGCCGACACCTACCTGATGGTGGCCCTGCGCTGGAGCGCCTACGGCACCGAGCGCCCCTTGCAGGAGGAGATGCGGCTGGCGCTGAATCTGTTGCTCGAGGGTGCGGTGCGCCGCGACCTCGTCCGGCCCTAACCTGAGCCTGATGCCAACCTGAATTGCCTTTTCCTGATGTTCCCTGGTTAGACTGTCAGGAACGCTCTTCTTCCTGCCCCCGCCCTCATAAGGAGCTTTCCCTTTGACCCAGCCAGAACTGCGGATCGGCACGGCACGGCACGCCTTTCCGTTCAGCCGTGGGCTGGTGGTGGAGTCGCTGGTCAACGCTGGGGCTTCAGGTGATGTGGCGGCGGCGGCAGCCCGGCGCATCGAGCAGAACTTGCGGCTGTCGAGGCGGACTTTGGTCACGCCGGGCGAATTGCAGGCCCTGATGACCGAGGTGGCGCATGATCTGGCCGGAGAGGAGGTGGCGCGCGCCGCTGCGGCGCAGACCCCCGCCTTCGTTGACATTCTGGTGACCGCCAAGAAGGGGGACCTGCCATTCAGCCGTGGTGTGCTGGCCCGCACGCTGGAGGACGCTGGCCTGACCGGGCGCGAGGCCTACGCCACCGCCAGCGCCGTGGACGTGGAGCTGCGCCAGGAGGGCGTGCGCCGGCTGAGCGCCGAGGACATTGACAACCGCACCGAGCGGGCGCTGGCTGGGCGTTACGGCGAACACCTGCGCCTGACCTACCGCTATCTGCGCCGGAATCGGGGCAAGCTGGGCGTGATCAGCAGCGAGAACACCGTCCCCACGCCGTTTTCCAAGGGCATCCTGACCCAGTCCATGCTGGCCGCCGGGGTCACACCAGACGTGGCGCGTAAAGTGGCCCGCGTGACCCAGCGCGACCTGCGCGGCTCCGAGGACCGCGTGGTGACGCGCACCGCCATCCGCACCAAGGTCGAGGCCCTGCTGCGAGACGAGGTGGGGCCGGATGTGGGCGCCCGTTACCGCCTACTACGCGTGATCCGCCGCCCGCCCCGGCCGGTGATCGTCCTGCTGGGCGGTGTGAGCGGGACTGGCAAGAGCTTCCTGGCTGCCGAGATCGCCTACCGTCTGGGCATCGCCCGCGTGGTCAGTACCGACTCCATCCGCGAGGTGATGCGCGCGATGGTTTCCCCAGCGCTGCTGCCCACGCTGCACGCCAGCACCTTCAATGCCTGGGAAGCGCTGCTGCCCCCCGGCACGCCACGCCCCAAGGCCCCCAGTCGGCGCGAGCTGCTGGCGGGCTTCCGCGATCAGGTGCAGCAGGTCAACGTGGGGCTGGGCGCGGTGGTGGCCCGCTCGGTGCAGGAGGGCAGCAGTCTGGTGCTGGAGGGTGTGCATCTGGTGCCCGGCTACCTGCGCGCCGACGCCTTTGCCGGAGCACTGGTCATTCCGATGCTGGTCACCCTGCCCGATCCCGAGGAACACCGCCGCCACTTTCAGAGCCGGGACGTGGAAACGGCGGCCAGCCGTCCCCTGCACCGCTACATGCAGTATTTCGACGAGATCCGCGCCATGCAGGACGAGCTTGAAGACCTGGCCCGCCAGGAGGACGTGCCGCTGCTGGACGGCCTGACCCTGGACGAGAGTGCCGATCAGGCGGTGGACGTGGTGTTACGCCGCGTGATGGTTGCCCTCACGCCACAAGAACGTGCGGAACTGCTGGGCCATCAGATCGGGGGCGAGCCATCGGAACTGACCCGGGATACGGTAGGGGACTGAAAGCAGGGGAGAGACAACAGGAATGAGCGACGAAAAAGTCCTCCCCAATGGTGGAGAGGACCCGACGCTTCAGGCCCTATGGCACTGCAATGCGCCTTTCAGCGCCGTCCGCCAAACATGCCGATTAGATCGTTCAGCGCGTTGCCGTCACCGTCACGGTCCAGTACGTTGTTGAGGGTGCCGATCACGCCGCCCGCGCCCCCCTGCTGTGCCTGAGCGTTCTGTGGGGGGAGGCCCGAGATGACCGGGCCGCCGCCCAGGACGCTGCCCTGATCCTGCCGGTGATGTTGCGGGGCCTGCTGTCCGCCGCCCAGGAGACCCCCCAGCATGCCGCCCATGCCGCCAGCCGAGCCGCCGCCCAGCAGACCGCCCAGGACGCTGCCAAGATCTCCGCCCGGGCCCTGCTGTCCGCCGCCCCCACCACGCTGACGGGCCAGGTAGCCCAGCACCAGCGGCGCGGCCATGCTCAGAATCTGCATGGCGAGTTGTGGGTCAATTCCGGCACGTTTCCCCACGGCCTGCGCGGCAGCCTGCTGCTGGTTGCCGAACACGTGCCCCAGGATTTTCTGGCCTTCGTGCGTGTTGGGTGGGTTGCCCTGGCTGAAACTTTCCAGGGCGCTGCCGTCGTGCTGGCCCAGGGCTCCGGCCAGCGAGGCCGCCCCGTCCGGGCTGCTGGCGTTGCGGGTCATGGCCCCGAGCAGCAGCGGGATGGCCGCCTCCATGGCGCTTTCAGACTGCTGTGGGGTGGCCCCGGTGTGCTGGCTGATCTGCTGCTGCGCGTTGCCCATCCCGCCGAGCATGTTGAAGATATCCATCATGGTGTGTGACCTCCTGAGGTGAGAGTGAGGTCAGCCTACCCCCTGTCCCTGAGTGACGGCTTCAGCAATCCCTGAGGTCAGGCGGGCTGGGGCCGCCGTCCGCTGGGCCATCTGGCCTATGCATCGCGGCCACGGGAGCCGCTAAGCTCTTGGCCCTGTATGCAAGCCAGTCTGTCCTCCACCATCCGTCCCAACGTGGCCCTGTACGTCTCGGTGGCGCGCCTGGGGTTCCGGCGGCAGTTCGCGTACCCGCAGGCGGCGCTATGGGGTCTGATCACCAACCTGTTCTTCGGGGTCCTGCGCATTTCGGTGCTGGTGGCGCTGTTCGGCAGCAGGCCACAGGTGGCCGGGTACACCGTGCAGGACGCCATCACCTACACCGGGCTCACGCAGGCGCTGATCATGGCGCTGTCGTTGTTCGGCTGGACCGATTTCATGCGGACGGTTCACCGCGGCGAGGTGGCCTCTGACCTGCTGCGCCCACACGATCTGCTCGCCTTCTGGGCCGCGCAGGATGCGGGTCGGGCGGTGGGCCAGTTCGTGCTGCGCGGACTGCCCATGCTGGCGCTGTTCGCGCTGCTGTGGGGCGCGACATTTCCCGCTGGTGTCGAGGGCTGGCTGCTCACCACCCTGAGCCTGCTGCTGGCCTGGGGCTGCGGCTTTGCCTTTCGTTTTGTGGTCAACTGCGCGGCCTTCTGGTCCCCGGACGCCGTGGGCTTTGGCCGTTTCGCGTGGGCGGTGTTGGCTCTGGGCAGCGGCTTCCTAATGCCACTGGCCTTCTTTCCGCCGTGGTTTCAGACCGTGCTGGCGTTCACGCCGTTTCCCAGCATGATGAACACCACCGTGGAGATCTGGCTGGGCATCCGAACGGGACCAGAGGCGTGGGCGGGGGCGGCCGCGCAGTTTGGCTGGGCACTGCTGCTGCTGGGTCTGGCGGCCCTGGTGCTGTCACGTGGTCTGAAGCGGCTGGAGGTGGCGGGTGGATAGATCGTTACGTGTCCCCCCGCGCCATGGGTCTGAAGAGGGGGTTCTGTCTTCGGCGGCCCACCACCTGCGCCTCTACTTTCTCCTGCTGCGCGCCCAGGCCCGTTCGCAGGCCGTCTACCGCCTGTCCTTCGCGCTGGACGCGGTGGGCTCGGCCTTTATTACCCTGTCGGAGTTCGCGGCTTTCGTGCTGGTGCTGCCGCGCTTCGGCACCCTGAGTGGCTGGACCCTGGGCGACGTGGCTCTGCTGTACGGCCTGGCCGAACTGGCCTTTGTGCTGATGGACCTGTTGTTCGGCGGCTTCGACGCCCCCAACCTGAGCCAGCATGTCCGCAGCGGCAGTTTCAACACCTTTCTGCTGCGGCCCGCACCGCTGCGCCTGCAGGTCTTCGGCTCGGATTTCGCGTTGCGGCGGGTGATGCGCGTGTTTCTGGCCGCGGGAATTCTCGCCTACGGTGTGGCCGCCTCGGGGGCCGTGTGGACCCCTGAAGCCGCGCTGCTGCTGACCGGAAGTGTGCTGGGCATGGTGGCTTTTTTCGGTGGCCTGTTCGTGATCGGCGGCACGCTGACCTTCTGGACGGTAGAGAGCGTGGAGGCCATGAACGTCCTGACCTACGGCGGACGCACGCTGATCTCGTATCCGATGGACATTTACGGCCAATTCCTCCGCAAGACCTTCACGTACCTGATTCCCGCTGCCTTCCTGTCGTATTTCCCTGTGCTGCACGTTCTGGGTCGCCCGCTGCCCGACGGCCTTCCGCTGCTGGCGGCCTATCTGTCACCGCTCGTTGGCCCGCTGATGCTGGCGGCGGCCTTCGCATTCTGGCGGCTGGGCGTGCGCCATTACGGGGGAACAGGAACGTGAAGGTTGCACAAGGAGCATCCATGATCACCGTCGAACATCTCAGAAAGACCTTTCGCGTGCGCCAGGGGGGGCTGTGGCGTGGTTCAGGCGCCGTCAAGGAGGCGGTGCGGGACGTGAGTTTCGCCGTGGCGCGCGGCGAGATCGTGGGCTACCTGGGACCGAACGGGGCGGGCAAGAGCACGACCATCAAGGTGTTGACCGGGCTGCTGGTTCCCGACAGCGGGCAGGTGATGGTGGGCGGGCTGGTGCCGTGGAAGGAGCGCCGGGCGCACGTGGCGCGGCTGGGCGCGGTGTTCGGCCAGCGCACGACGCTGTGGTGGGACCTGCCCGTCCACGAGTCGCTTCAGTTGCTGCGCCATATCTATCGCGTCCCCGAAGCTCGCTTTCGTCAGAACCTGCGCGACTTCACCGAACTGCTGGACCTGGGGCCGTTCCTGAACACCCCGGCGCGTGCCCTGAGCCTGGGCCAGCGCATGCGGGCTGACCTCGCCGCCGCGCTGTTGCACGATCCCGAACTGCTGTTTCTTGACGAACCGACGGTGGGCCTGGACGTGGTGGCCAAGGAGCGCATCCGCGAATTCATCCAGCACGTCAACGCCACGCGTGATGTGACGGTGCTGCTGACCACCCACGATCTGACCGACGTGGAGCGGCTGGCACGCCGCGTGATGATCATCGATCACGGTGCGCTGCTGTACGACGGCAAACTGGCGCAGTTGCAGGCCCGTTACGGCAGCGCCCGTGAACTGGTGGTGGACTTCGAGGCTGTGCCTGTTGACCCGCAGGTCCCAGGGCTGGAACTGCTGAGCATGGACGGCCCACGGGTACGCTACGGGTTCACCGGGGCCGCCTCTGCCCCGATTGCGCGGGTCACCGCCCACGCACCGGTGCGCGACATCACGGTGAAGGAGCCGGAGATCGAGGCCACGATTCGCCGCATCTACGAGGGTGGCTTACTGCGGGAGGGGGTAGCGTAGGGCATGCAGCAGCAGGAAGGGACACCGGAAGTTAAACAGCGTGGGCCAGCACCCAGCGTCAGCAGGCCCCTGCTGTTTCTGGTGCTGCTCAGTGTGGTGGCGGTGCTTGCTGGCCTTACTGCCTCCGTTGATCCGGACGATCACGCGCTCAAGCCTGTGCTGATCATCTCGATTGTCATGCCTTCGCTGTTTGCGTGGTGGTTCTGGGGGCGTTACCGCCAGCACCCGCACCTCGGTTTCGTCCTCGGGCTCGCCTTCCTCGCCGTGCAGTGTCTCTTCGGGCTTTCCCAACTGGTCCTGGTCGGTGACGCTCCGGGCCACAGCCAGGCACCGATCTCTGCCCAACTCGGTACGCTGACGGCGGGCCTAGGGTTTGTTGGCGGCTCGATCTATCTGTGGGCTCGCTCCCGCCAGGACCGGCAGATCTGAGCCTGGCTTTCAGCCGTTCCCTGGCCGGAGCCCTGACCCGGAGTTCCAACGTGCAGAATTGGTGATGGGGTCAACCGGAACGTTGGACCGCTCTCTCAGGCCTAGTTGCTGACCATTCTCATTTCACGTCCCCCTAAGTTCGTGGGTGTGTTTGAAGCTGTAACGGTCGATGCCCTGCTGGGGGCGCTCCTCATTTTCTCGCTGCGGATTGTGGATGTGTCGCTGGGCACGCTGCGAATCGGGATGCTGGTGCGCGGCAAACGCACGGCGGCGGGGGCGCTGAGTTTCTTCGAGTCGCTGATCTGGCTGATGGCCGCCGCCAAGGTACTGAGCACGCTGGACAGCCCGCTACAGTTCATCGCCTACGCGGGTGGCTACGCCTCGGGCACCATGCTGGGGGCCAATATCGAGCGCTGGCTGGCGGTGGGCAAGGTGGTGCTGCGGGTCATCGTGCCCGTCAGTGCGCCAGACGTGCAGGCGGCTCTGCGCGACGCGGGCTACTACGTCACCACCGTCAACGCTTCGGGCCGTGACGGTGAGGTGCGCGTCATGTTCAGCGTGATCGCCCGCAAGCGCATGAAGCAGGCCTTCCGGGTGATCGAGACCACCTATCCTAAGGCCTTTATCACCGTGGAAGAGGTCACCACTGCTCAGCTTCAGGACACCGTGACGCGTCAGGAAGGTCAGGTCTTCCGGCGGCTGCGGATGATGCGAAAGTAGAGACCGCAGCCATACGGCTGGCACAGAACATTGATCAGCGCAGCAAAAGCGTGCCGCTCCGGATTGAACTGGAAGCGGCACGCTCGTAGAGGACTGGGCTGTTGTGTCGGTCGGCGGCGCTAATCCGAAGCTGGTGCGGGCCGGTCCTCCACCCTCCGGCCCGGCGTCGGTGTGCCGGCCGGAAATTCGCTCTTGAGCGCCTTGTACAGGCTGAAGCACATTCCGATCATGATGACGCTGAAAGGCAGGGCCGCTACCACGCTGGCCGATTGTAATCCGGCCAGCCCACCACTCAGGAGCAGGGCCACGGCGATCAGGCTCTGCATGATGCCCCAGGTGAACTTGACCCCATTGCCCGGCTCCTTCTGGCCACCGCTGGACTGCAACCCCAGGACGTAGGTGGCCGAGTCCGCGCTGGTAATGAAAAACGAGGCGATCAGCAGCGTGGCGATGCCGGACAGGACCTCACCCAGTGGCAACCCCTGAAGCAGGGCGAACAGCGCCGTGGAGATGTCTGCATCCGTCGCGGCGGTCACGGCAGTGTCGCCTGCCAGCGCGCCATGCAGGGCCGTGCCCCCGAAGACGCTGAACCACGTGAAGCTGACCAGTGCGGGCACGCCCAGCACGCCCAAAATGAATTCCTTGATGGTTCGTCCACGCGACACCCGCGCGATGAACAGGCCCACAAAGGGGGCCCACGCAATCCACCATGCCCAGTAGAAAATGGTCCAGCCGCCCACCCAGGTGGCCCCGGTGAAGGGCGTCAGGCGGGTTGACAGATTGATCAGGTCCTGCACGTAGCCGCCCACGCTGGTGGTGAAGGTATCCAGCAGGAAGACTGTGGGGCCTAGGATCAGCACGCCCAGCATCAGCAGTCCGGCCAGGATCACATTGGTGTTGGACAGCAGTTGGATGCCCTTGTTCAGACCCGTCATGGCACTGATCAGAAACAGCACGGTGACCACCCCGATAATGGTCATCTGCGCGGGCGTGCCGATGCTCAGGCCAAAAGCGCTGTTCAGGCCGCTGTTGATCTGCACCGCCCCAAAGCCCAGCGACGCCGCCACTCCGAAGACCGTGGCGATGATCGCCAGCACATCAATGGTCTTGCCGATGGGACCTCGACGCGCTGACCCAGCAGGGGCCGGAAGGTGCGGCTGATCAGTGTCGGCTCGCCGCGCCGGAACGAGAAATACGCGATTGAGAGCGCCACAACGCTGTAGATGGCCCAGGGATGCAGCCCCCAGTGAAAAAATGAATACTTCAGTGCGGCGCGCGCCGCCTCGGGTGTGCCGGGCGTCAGGCCGCCGGGCGGCGTCAAATAGTGCGACACCGGCTCGGCCACGCCGTAGAACACGAGACCAATACCCATACCTGCGCTGAACAACATGGCAAACCACGACAGCGTGCTGAATTCGGGCTGCTCGTCATCCCGGCCCAGCTTGACTGCGCCGTAGCGGCTGAAGGCCAGGAAACCGCAGAAAAGCAAAAAGCCCAGCACGGCCAGCAGGTAGTACCAGCCGAACGTGCCCGTCGTCCAGCCCACGGCGGCGGTCGCAGCTGCCCCCAGACCTGCCGGACTGAGCAGTCCCCATAGAACGAAAGCGGCGATAATCGCCACGGAAAGGTAAAGAACCAAAATCAAACCTCCAGAAAAAAGCTGGGCCCTGCGTCTTGAAGAGACGTGTTCTGGCCTATAGGACTCGATGGCTGAACCACAGCGGCAGAGCCGCCGCAATCCAGACGCCACGGGTGGATACCTTAACCCCAACTCATGAGTTGAATGAGAGCCGCGCCGCATTAGCCTGAACAGATGTCCGCTCCTCTCCCTCCAGCCTTTTTCGACCGTGATCCCGTCAAAGTGGCCCGCGAGCTGCTTGGGGGCACGCTGGTTCACGTTCTCCCCGGCGGTGAGACCCTCAGCGGCAGGATTGTGGAGACCGAGGCCTACGATTGCCCGCGCGATCCGGCCTGCACCGCCGGGCGGTTTCACGCCGCCCGCAGCGCTGAGATGGCCGTGGCTGCGGGCCGCTGGCTGTTCTGGAGCACGCACGGGCACCCGCTATTGCAGGTTTCATGCCGCCCTGAAGGCATTGCCGCCAGCGTCCTAGTCCGTGCGCTGGAGCCTCTGGAGGGCAAGGGTCAGATGCTGACGCACCGCCCCGTGACCCACGAGCGTGCCCTGAGCAACGGTCCCGCCAAGCTGGTCTACGCGCTGGGCCTGCGGCCGGCCGAGGTCCGGGGTACGGTGGTGAACAGCGCCGCGTTGCATCTGTTCGCCCCTCCGGAGATATTGCCCGACGACAGGGTAGGCATCACGGCCCGGATCGGCATCAAGGAGGGCCGCAATCTGCCCTGGCGCTTCGTGATTCGGAACAATCCCTGGGTGTCGCCGGGGGTGCCAAGCATGGACCTGGCCGGACCGTTTCCGGGAAGTTGAGTGGCCCGGACCCCACACGGGCGAGCGAGGCCCAGGCTCCCACTGACCTGTAGCCCTGTGCTCGCCCGCTATCATGGCCCGCGATGACTCAAGACGGCGGCAAGGGCAACAAGGGACAGGACAAGAAGGCGCAGCAGTACGGCGTCACTCCCCAGAGCGTGGACTTCAACGACTGGTACAACGAGGTGGTCAAGAAGGCCGACCTCGCGGACAACAGCCCGGTGGCGGGCGCGATGGTGGTCAAGCCCTACGGCTCGGCGCTGTGGGAGAACATCGTGCGCTGGCTGGATGACCGGTTCAAGGCGACGGGGCACGAATCGCTGATCTTTCCCACGCTGATTCCAATGAATTTCATTGCCCGCGAGGCCGATCACGTCGAGGGCTTTGCGCCCGAACTGTTCACGGTGACCAAGATCGGCACCGAGGAACTGGCCGAGCCTTACGTGATGCGGCCCACCAGCGAAACGATCATCGGTCACATGTGGGCTGGCTGGCTCAACAGCTACCGCGACCTGCCCTTCTTGCACTACCAGTGGGGCAGCGTCTTCCGCGCCGAACTGCGGACGAAGGCGTTCCTGCGGACCTCTGAGTTCTACTGGCACGAGGGGCACACCGCCCACGCTGACGAGGCCGAGGCACGGGCCGAGGTCCGGATGATTCTGGACCTGTACCACGAGTTCTGCCGCGACATTCTGGCCCTGCCGGTGGTGCGCGGCGAGAAATCGGCCTCCGAGCGCTTCGCCGGGGCGGTATCGACCTACAGCATCGAGGGCATGATGCGCGACGGCAAGGCGCTGCAGAGCGGCACCTCACATTACCTGGGACAGGCGTTCAGCCGGGCCTTTGACGTCAAGTTCCAGACCCGTGAGCAGAAGGAGGATTACGCGCACACGACCAGCTGGGCCATCTCCAGCCGCATCATCGGCGCGCTGATCATGACCCACGGCGACGACGCGGGGCTGATGATGCCCCCGAACATCGCCCCGATTCAGGTGGTCATCGTCCCCGTGGGCCGCAAGGACAACTTTGACGAAATGGTGGCCGAGGGCGAGCGTCTGGCCGCCCAGTTGACCCAGAACGGGGTGCGCGTCAAGGTGGACCGGCGCGACGGCGTGACCAACGGCTTCAAATACAACGACTGGGAGCTCAAGGGTGTGCCCGTCCGCATCGAGCTGGGGCCGCGCGATCTGGAAGCAGGCGTAGTGGTGGTCAAGAACCGCAACTCCGATGAGAAGGAAACCCTGGAACGTGACCTGGCCGTGGGCGGAATGGTGGAGCGCCTGGAGGGGATTCAGGCATGGCTGCTGAAGCGCGCCACCGACTTCATGCTGGAGAACACCGTGACGGTGGACAGCTACGATGATTTCAAGGCGGCCATCGAGGACGGCAAGTGGGTGCGCGCCTTCCACTGCGGCGATCCCGAGTCCGAGCGGCAGATCAAGGAAGACACCAAGGCCACGGTGCGAAACGTTCCGCTGGACGACGCCGAGTTCTTCGCCGAGCGCGAGGAGGGCGGCGTGTGCTTTCACACTGGCAAGCCCGCGGCTTACGGCAAGCGGATTCTGTTCGGGCGGCAGTACTGATCTGGATCTCCAGGGTGGTCCTCGTGGACTAAGTCCTCAGGCACGCAGCAAAATAACCGGCCACATCTTCACCATCAGTCAAGAGCGGAGGAGGTGTGGCCGATTTTGGAGGTCCTAACTGAGATCCAGGTGCTCCATTCTCTTCTTGGCCTCGATCCTGGCCGAAGTTGTCGGAGATGCCAAGGGGCGAGGGGTTATTCTCAAACGCCTCATCCTCATCTTGGTCCTGGCCCGGCGGTGGAATGAGGTTCTAGAACACCCGCCAGCGGTAAAACAGGTACCCCAGCCCACCCGCGAGGCTTGCCGCCAGGGCCAGCACGATCCAGATGCCGTTGGGACTGTCTGCAAAGGGCAACGGCACGTTCATGCCGAAAACGCTGGTCACCAGCGTGGGAATCGCCACCAGAATCGTGGTGATGGTCAGCACTTTGACCACCTGATTGACGTTGTTGCTGATCACGCTGGCAAAGGCTCCGGCCATGCTGGTCAGAATGTTGCTGGCAATCGACGCCATCTCGATGGCCTGCAGGTTCTCGATCAGCACGTCGTCGAGCAGATCGCTGTCTTCCTCGTACATCTCAAAGATCCGGTCACGCTTGACGCGCTCCATCATGGCCTCGTTGGCTTTCAGGCCCGTCATGAAGTACACCAGACTCTTTTCCAGCTTCAGCAGGTTGAGCAGTTCGCGGTTCTGCTGGCTGTTTTCCAGCTTGTCCTCGATCACGTCCACCCGCTTGTTGATCTGGCGCACATCGATCAGGAAGCGCTGGGCGTTTCTCAAGAACAGTTGCAGCGTCAACCGGTTCTTCTTGACCGTGCTGACCCGCCGCACCAGACCGCTGATCACGTCCTTGATCACCGGATTGTCCTCAAGCATGCACACCGTCACGACGCAGTGATCGGTGTGCAGAATGCCCAGTGGCACCGTGTCGTAGGGAATATCGCTGGAATCGGGCAGACGGTAACTGGTCTGCATGATGATCAGGAGGTTGCCGTCCTCGCGCTCGAAACGGGAGCGCTCGTCCGGGTCAAGGGGGTAAAACAGATAATCGAGTTCCAGTCCGGTCTCGCGGCTGATGCGCGCCAACTCCTCGGGGCTGGGGTCTGCGGCGTTGATCCAGCAGCCGTCGGTGTAGCCCTCGATGGTGGTCAGCTTGCCGCCGATGCTGCGGTAATACGTCAGCACAGGCCGCCCCCCGGCGTCAGGCTGGTCTGGGTTGTGTGGTGGGGCATGGCGTCCTCCGGACAGGGGATGGCGTGGGGCGTGGGCTGGTCAGGCCAGCGTTCCGGCGGCCCAGACTAGGGGGGTCAGCTTCCAGCGGTTCAGGGTTCACGTCATCACCTCCTTGTGTTGGGGACGCGGTTTTGAGTGGTGGGACTGTAACTGTACTTAACGGCTGTTCGCGGGCTGCTGCTCAGTTGCCCGGCGCAGGGGCCATGCTAGCCCCACAGGCGGGTCCGAGGCAAGCCGGAGCGCCACAAAAAGACCCCCCGGCGTGTGACCGGGGGCGGGCAGTTGCTGGGGCGGAGGTCAGGCTCCGAAAAATTCGTGGTTCCGGGCGATGAAGCTCTCCTCGCCGGCAGGCACGTCCTCCTCGGGGAAGATGGCGCTGACCGGGCAGGCGGGAACGCACGCGCCGCAGTCGATGCATTCGTCGGGGTGGATCAGGTACATCTCTCCGGCGTCGTAAATGCATTCCACCGGGCAGACCTCGGTGCAAGCCTGATCCTTGGTGCCAATGCAGGGACTGGTGATGATATGGGTCATGCGGGACAGTATGCACAGCCGATGGGGGCGGCGCAAGGGTGAATTTGGACAGCTTTTCGGGGGAGAGGGGGGCGATCGGCTTCGCTCAAGAGTGGCTGAAGCCCTCTCGTACCGGCCCTGCCCTTACCCTCCGCCGTGGGCCTGCAGGTATGCCTCAGCCAGCGCCAGATCCTCGGCCTGATCCACGTCCGTGCCCACCGCCGCGTGGGGCGTGATCAGTGCGCGGGCCGGCACCCCCAGAAGCCCCGAGACCTTGTTCTCCAGCGCCTCCACCGTCAGGCGGCCCATGAGCAGCCGCAGCAGGATGCCTGGCCCGATCAGGCCCGCCAGTTTCAGCGGGGCCTTCCGGGCGGCCAGCACCTCGCGCAGCCTCGGCAGGAACTGGCCGATCAAGGCAGGATCAAGGATAAAGAGGTTGCCCCCAGTGAACGAACCGCCCCGCAGTCGAGCGTAGGTGCGCCGCACGCCGGGGTAGGCCGCCTCGCAGACCTCGCGCCGCACCACCGGATAGACCAGGGCCGCGTCCGTGGGAGCGCTGTCCAGCACGTCCTGCACCTCGGCGGCCCTGAGCATGGGAATGTCTGCCGTGACCACCAGCACGCGCGGGGCGCCCTGCTTGTCCACCTCCAGCGCCTCCACCCCGGCTTCCAGGTTGCCCAGCAAGGAGCCGTGATCGGTCACGCGCTCATCGATCAGCGTTTCGATCTCAGGTGTGGTCGGGCCAACATAGGCGATGCGGGCCACCCGTTCGCTGCCGCGCAGGGCGCGCAGGACGTACAGGGCCATCGGCTCGCCGCCCACCGGGATCAGCGGCTTGACGGCCACGCCATGCGCCGCCGCAAAGGCGTCTCCCGGATCGCCGCCGCCCAGCACCACGGCGTCATAGCGCACGGTTTCAAATGCAGTCATCGGGGTTCAGGGTAGCAGAGGCAGGAGGCTGGTCCGGTGGCCCGGAGGTGACAAGTGTCACCCACCCCACCTGACACCTGGCACTACGCCCAGGCAGGTGGAAAGCAGACCATATGGGCATGAACGCGATACAGCTGAGCGGTGTGGACAAGACTTTTGGGCGGGTCCGTGCCCTGGCGGATCTGACACTGGACGTGCGGGCCGGAGAGCTGACGGCGCTGCTGGGGCCGAACGGCGCGGGCAAGACCACGGCCATCTCATTGATGCTGGGGCTGGCGCAGCCCACCCGTGGCAGCGTGCGCGTGCTGGGCGAGGATCCCAGGTACGACGCCGTCCGTGCTGGCATCGGCTCCATGCCACAGGAAAGCGCCATTCCCCAGGCGCTGACCGTGCGCGAGGCCATCACGCTGTTCGCCCGCCTGTACCCCGCGCCACTGACCGTGGACAGGGTGCTGGAACTGGCCCAGCTGACCGAGGTGGCCGGACGCCGCGCGGGCGCCCTGTCCGGCGGGCAGGCGCGGCGACTGGCCTTCGCGCTGGCGGTGGTGGGCAATCCGCAGGTGCTGTTTCTGGACGAGCCGACCACAGGAATGGATGCAGGCTCGCGTCAGGCGTTCTGGGGTGCTGTGGACGGCCTGAAGGCCGCCGGACGCACCATCCTGCTGACCACCCACTACCTGGAGGAGGCTGAGCGCACCGCAGACCGAGTGGTGGTCATGAACGCCGGCAGCATTCTGGCCGACGGCACGCCGGAAAGCCTGCGCGGCAGCGTGTTGACCAGCCGGGTGCGGTTCACCTCCGATCTGGTGCTGGCCGAGCTGAAGGCCCTGCCCGGTGTGGAAAGCGCTGCCGTGGATTCACGCGGCCACGCTGACCTTCAAACGCGCCAGCCGGAAGAGGTCCTTCGTGCCCTGTTCGTCCGCGGCGTCGCTTTCAGCGAACTGGAAGTGGGCCGCGCCAGCCTGGAGGACGCCTTCCTGAGCCTCACGGCGACGCCCGCCACAGCCGACACGCATCGCGCCTGAGCCCCTGATCTCAGTGCGAATATTCCCCAAAGGAGCTATCCCATGACCCAGACCACCCCCCAGCCCCTGACCCTGCCCGCCCCCACCTCCGCCACCCGGCAGGCCGCCATAGTGCCCGCGCTGGGGCAACTGGTGCTCTCGGAACTGCGGCGCATGGTTCGCAATCCCATGTTCTTCATCGGCACGGTGGGCTTTCCGATCCTGTGGTTCGCGTTGTTCGGGCTGCCCAATGTAAACGAGCAGCTGCCGGACGGCACCAACGTCGGGCGCTACATCCTGGTCAGTTTCGGCACCTATTCGCTGCTGACCCTCGCCATGTATTCCTTCGGGCTGGCAGTGGCCGCCGAACGCACCGGGGGCTGGCTGCGGCTGCTGCGGGCCTCACCCATGCCCGCGCCGCTGTACTTTCTGGGCAAGGTGGTGGCCGCTCTCTGCTTCAGCGCCCTGAGCCTGACGTTGCTGTACACCTTCGCGCACTTTGCGGGGGGCGTGACCATGCCGCTGACACTGGCGCTGACCATTCTGGGCAAGCTGCTGCTGGGCTGCGTACCGCTGATCGCGCTGGGCTTCATGATCGGCTTCTTGATCAACCCCACCGCCGCCAACGTGATCGCCAACGTGGTGAGCGTGCTGATGTCCTTTGCTAGCGGGCTGTTCGTGCCGCTGAATGGGCTGCCAGACGTCATGCAGAAACTCGCGCCGTATCTGCCGACCTACCATCTGGCGCAGGTCGGCTGGGGCACGGTGACGGGCAACACTTCCGGTGAAGCTGCCCACTGGCTGTATCTGGCGCTGTACGCGGTGGTCTTCGGCGCACTGGCGATCTGGGGGCTGAAGAAGGACGAGGCCCGCGGGCTGTGACCGTGGAGGCGGCCAGGCTTTTGGGCGACAATGGGGGCATGTCCGAATCCTGGTCAGCCTTCACCTGGCACGCCGAGCCGCAAAGCTGGGCCGCGCACGAGGATGGAACGCTGGAAGTCGTCACCGCAAAGGGGGGCGATTTCTGGCGTGAAACGCAGTACGGCTTCACGCACGACGACGGCCACGCCTTCCTGCGGGACGCACCGCTCGAATTCATGGCCAGCGTGCGGGTGCGCGGCGGGTACCGCGAACTCTACGATCAGGCCGGTCTGATGTTGCGCGCCGACGAGCGGCACTGGTGCAAGGTGGGCGTGGAATACGTGGGCCGCCAGCAGTGGAGCGCGGTGGTCACGCACGACAAATCCGACTGGAGCGTCCAGCCCGCTGGCGATCATGCCGAGGTCACCTTCCGCATGGTTCGCCGCGACGACGCCCTGATCCTGCACGCCCGCCCGGCTGACCACGAGGAATGGACCCTGCTGCGCGTGGCTCCGTTTCCCCCGGGGTTGGGTGCGCGCGTGGGCCTCCTGGCCGGAAGTCCAGGCCGGGCCGGGTTTCGCGCCAGCTTCCACGACTTCCGGCTGTCTGGGCCAGATCGCCGCCCACTGCATGAGCTGAGGGCCCCGTGACCGCCTGTCCGCCCGCCCGCCCAAAGTTCAACTTCTGGACCCTCTTTCCAATGTTCTGGTTGATGTTCCTGGCCTATCCCATTCTTGGCTTTTTTGGTGACGTGCGCCCGCTGGGGGAGTGGCTGCTGTTCTGGGGGATTCTGGCGGGCTTTCTGGCGGTGTACGCCCAGGTTTTTTTCTTTCGCAAGGCGGGAATACACTGGGCGCTGGCAGGCTGGGCCTACACGCTCGTGGCCTATGCCGTGCTGTTCCCGGTGGTGGGCGGGGGCGTCACCGCCTTCCTGATCTACGGAGGCAGCATCATCGGTTATCAGGCGCGGGTGTCGCTGGCGCTGTGGCTGGCGGTCTTCAACGTGATGGTCATGGCCCTGCCGTTCTACAGCGGAAGCTACACGCTGGAAGACCTGGCGTGGCTGGGACCGAACATGGTGTTCACGCTGGTGGCCGCGTATGCCAACCACGCCTCCTACCGCCGCACGGTGGCCGATCAGCGACTGGCGCAGGTGCAACTGGAGAAGGAAAAACTGGCTGCCGACGCCGAGCGTGAGCGCATTGCCCGCGACCTGCACGATATTCTGGGCCACACCCTGAGCGTGATCGTGCTGAAAAGTGAGCTGGCAAGCCGACTGGCCGAACGCGATCCAGCCCGCGCCGCTTCGGAGATCCGCGAGGTGGAACGCATCTCGCGCGAGGCCCTGCAGGAGGTGCGCTCGGCGGTGCGCGGCTACCAGGGCAGTGGCCTGAGCGCGGAACTGGCCCGCGCGAAGGTGGCGTTGGACGCAGCAGGGGTGAAACTGAATGTCACCGATTCGCTGCCTGAACTGCCCCTCCAGACCGAGGCCAGCGCCGCCATGCTGCTGCGCGAGGCCGTGACCAACATCGTGCGCCACGCCCACGCGAAGGAGGTCTGGATCTCCCTTGCTCCTGTGGGGGGCGGCCACCGCCTGACCGTGCGCGACGACGGCGTGGGCGGTCTGAATGCCGAGGGCAGCGGCCTGACCGGGATGCGTGAACGCCTGCGCGCCATCGGCGGCACCCTGGAACGTCGCGGCGAGGGCGGCACCACCCTGACGGCGCAGTTTCCGGCGGTACAGGACATGCCCGTCAGCGATCTGGTGCGTGCGTGATTCGCGTCCTACTGGCGGAGGATCAGGGCCTCGTGCTGGGTGCCCTCTCGGCGTTGCTGTCGCTGGAGGACGATCTGGAGGTGGTGGGGCAGGCGGCAGACGGTGAGGCGGCATTGAACGCGGCGCGTGAACTGAAACCGGATGTGTTGGTCACGGACATAGAGATGCCACGGCTGAGCGGTCTCGACCTGGCCGAGCGGGTGCGCGGCGAGCTGCCGAATGTGCGCGTGATTATCGTGACCACCTTTGCGCGCGGCGGCTACCTGCGGCGGGCGCTGGAGGTCGGCGCGCGCGGTTACCTGCTCAAGGACGCCCCGGCCAGAGAGCTGGCCGACGCCATCCGCCGCGTCCACGCCGGGAGGCGCGCCATCGATCCCGGGTTGGCCGGGGAAGCCTGGGCCGACGCCTCACCGCTGACCGAGCGTGAGCGCCAGGTGCTCCTTCAGGCCGAGGGCGGCGCGAGTACCGCCGCGATTGCCGCAAAACTGCACCTCTCTGAGGGCACCGTCCGCAACTACCTGTCCGAGGCGATTGGCAAGCTGGGCGCAGAGAACCGGGTGGAGGCCGCCCGTACCGCGCGGGAGCGGGGCTGGTTGTAGTCAGGGGCAGAACGCCCCCGAAAAATCAACCGAGCATGGACTGCGAGGCCGGTGTTCTCACGAATCGCCCACGGCCCACGCCTAGGGTCAGAAAGGAGCACTCGCCGTTTCTCAAGTCAACCCTGAACCTCAGGAGGTTTCCAGATGTCCATTTCCAGACGTCCATCCACCGTATTGGCGGTCCGTGCCCTGTTGCTGCTGGGCCTGAGCGCCGTGCCTGCCCTGGCCCAGGACACGGCCCAGCCTGCCTCCCAGCCGGTGGGGCAGCCCGCTTTTGCCCCCCAGCCCGTGACCTACGCTAGCGCTGCCGACGCAGCTGCTGCGGCCCAGAAATTCGCTGATGAGGCCCGCAGGACCTATCCCAGGGGCAGCGCGAATATCGATCAGGCGCTGTGGACCCAGGCCGCTGCAGCCGCCGAAGCCGCTGTCCTGGCCGAACCGGGCAATGCCGATTACCTGAAACTGCGCGCCCAGATCTACACCGAGGTTGGCTTCTGGCGTCAGGCGGAAGTGACCTGGGCGGCCTATTTCAAGGTGGTGCCTGCCGTACCCGGCAGTCGGGACGCCCAGCAGGCGGGCCTGGCGCAGTACAACCTGGGGTACTCGGCGTATGTTCGCAACCAGCCGGATCTGGCTGCCCGCTATTTCGCCGAGTGCCTGAACTTTGATCCTCAGAGCGCCCAGTGCGCGGGCTGGGCCGCCCGCACAGCGTTGGAGGGGGGCGACTACGCCCGCGCCCAGACGCTGTATGGTCAGGCCATCGCCCTGACGCCCAATGACAAGACGCTGGTCTATTTCCGGGGGCTGGCACAGAAGGCCGCCGATTACGGCCCAGTGGCCACCGGGGCGTTCAGCCGCGCCTACGCCGATCTGGACGCGGGACGCAAGGATCAGGCGCTGGCGGGCTTCCAGGCGGCGGCTCGGAGTGCGCCCAACTTTATTGAAGCGTGGCGGCAGGCTGGCAAGCTTGCCCTGGAGATCGGCAATGCTCAGGCCGCGCTGGAAGCATATCAGGGGGTCATTGCCCTGCCGGGGGCCGACGCCACCGACAAATTCAACCTCGCCCTGGCGCAGGAGGGCGCGCAGTATGGTCTGGACGCCGTACGGATCTTCCGCGCCGCTTACGGTAAGTACACGGCTGGCGACAGGACAGCGGCAGAGAACGGGTTCCAGCAGGCCACCGCCCAGAATCCCAACTACGCCAAGGCCTGGGCGTGGCTGGGCCGCACCCGCTACGAGGCGAAGAACTATGCGGGGGCCGCTGAAGCCTACGGCCGCGCCGTGGCCCTGGACCCAAATGACAAGTCCAGCGCGTACTACCTGAGACTGGCGCAACAGGGGAAGTAGATTCCTCTGCCTTCCAAATGCCCCCGCTCCAACGGTTGCGGGGTCATCTTCATGTGGTCTGCCAGGGTTCACTTCAACACTGCCGCACCAGCCTATAGAGAAGGGGCTACACCGCAACTTCCTGTCTACGCCCGCTGGTCTTGTTTGTCACCACCTCAAGACTCACCGGCTGAGAATGACCGTCCCAATGGGCGAAATTGTGCCAGTTTCAAAGGCCGATGCTGCGATTGCCGGAAGCACGTCGTAAACTACTTAGCACTCGTGCTCCGCACATTTTCGACCAGTTTAGGACTGCTGAGGAAGGAGTCGGCTTCTGGGGTTGCGGTGTCGGTGCGTGCTCCGGACCCTTCAATTCCTCACGCAGGGAATCGCGCGCCTCGATCTAGTCCAGTATGCGTAGGCAAGCGAGGTTGTTCAGGATGTCTGCAATCTTCTGACGCCTGTCGGTTGTCAGAACTGTGTTGAGGTCCGGCTGCGCGGGCGGGGCGGGCAGGACCACTCAACCCGAGGATGACTCAGTACGGCGGCCAAATATACGGACTGGACGGCCTATTGGACATCTGGGAGAGAAAGCCGTTGACAGACATCCGAAACTGCACACAAGGAAGCCGACAGGCAGGCATGCGGGCCGAATAGCCGGAGAATAAAGTCGACAATTGGAAGCTTCGCAATAGCACGATGATGTGAAAAGGTCACACTGAAACATATTGTTCAACTGGTCAGTCTGAAAGGTGCTCGGCTCCCGGCCGCCTGCCTTTCCCACGGCACCGGCGGTGGTTTTTTCTCCTACAAATACTTCGTTGCTTCCCAATCCATCTGAACCGCCATTGCGTCTCGGTCTTCCTACCCAGCGTTCTACCGCTGTGGACATGGATGATTTACTCCGTGCTCTTAGCGCGGATTTCTGACTGTTCAGCGCACCAAATTCGTTCTGCTGGCTGCCCTCCGGGACGGTTTCTCTTCACCACCTTGGGATCCCTCAAGACCACTCCTGTAAATCAGGGCGATGGAGCCGCTATAACAACCGTGAAATTTATGTCTCGGTAGCTACCTGTGGCATCCGCGATCCTGTAGTCATACAGTCTGCCCTCTCGGCTCGTTGGATAGCCTGGATTGGCGTCGAAGGGCGCCTTCAGGTCGTAACAATCGGCGTAAGGAGCGTGATTATTGATGCTTTTTTCCAGATCTGCGAAAAGGCCATCAACGGTACGATAAGAGCCAAATTGATCTCGGCTCAGCTGTCGCGGTGGTTCTCCAGGAAACACAACGGTCACTTCAACAAGGTCGCCGCTCTGAACACCAATGGTGATAAAGGTACGGGCCGCAAGGCCGGTAGGTTGAAGATCATAGCGGTGAGAGGTTGGTTTTACTTGTGCCCACATTGTTTTTGTCGCCTGTGTCCGCTGGGACAGCCTGGACCAGTTGGTGGGCTGAAAGCCTGGAATACAATTGGCATTCCCATCGGTTTGACCACACGCCGAGACAACGAGTGCGGCCATCGTCAGAAGGACAGACAGTCTCTTCATGGAGCGATCAAATTATAGTCGGTGCGTCCCATTCAGAAGATGGCAAATGCTATTAGTGCTGTTTGCTAGCAGCAGAAACTTCAGATACGACAAAGGGCACGCGGTCTGGAATGCCTTTGGAGACCGTTCCTCCAGCCACCTCGGCTACGCCGCTTAAGCCCTCTCTGCTCGCTCCTCCAGGTGACTCTTTGAGTTGCTGCCTTAGACATTTGAGGCAGCTAACGCAATGACAATCGTTGTCATGGCCAGGACGGGTGAAGGCGCTCGTCTCCTATGACTCCAGGAGCTGTTTGGACAGATGTGCAGGCAGAGGTCTACGGAATGACAGGCGTTATGTGAAGAAAGGAGCCTGCACTTTATGCTGATGACCACATTTGTTGGTCTGCTCACTGTTAAGTTGGGTGAGCGGGTGACGGTTGTATGACGGGCCCTCTGGGACGATAGGGTCCGTGAACAGCGAGGAGCGGCGAACGTCGACTCCGGCACGCCGCTACGTTCCGGAGGCCACTGCAGATGACCGTCAGCCGCCAAGCCGCACCTGATGACGCCATCCTCCACCAGCACCTGTTTGAGCATGCGGGGGTGGGTCTGCTGGTGATCGCCTTCGATGGGACCATCCGTCAGATCAACCCCAACGGTGCCGAGTTCCTCGGCCGCTCCCGCACCGCCCTGACCGGGATCAGTGTCCTGGACGTCACCCATCCAGATGACATCGCGCGCACCGTCGAAGCCCTGACCAGTGTGGTTCAGGGCCAGGTCCACACCGCTGTGCTGGAAAAACGCTATCTGCGTCCGGACGGCCAGGTGGTCTGGTCCCGCTCACGGGTTTCCCTGTTGCCCGGCCACGGCGCACCGCCCGACTCGGTGATCGCCGTCGTCGCCGACATTACCGAACTCAAGCACGCCCAGCGGGATCTTGAGGCGCTCAACCGCGCCCTCCAGGCCACGCTTGAGGGTGGGCTGCTGGGCCTGGGCATCGCCCTGGAAGCTCGAGATCTCGAAACCTCCGGGCATACGGTACGGGTCATGGATCTCAGTCAGCACCTCGGAGAGGAGCTTGGACTGAACGCCGTCACGCTCAATGAACTCCGGCACGG